>JBHJNW010000043.1:0-80779 GCA_050330395.1 Pleurocapsa sp. | reverse complement strand
ACGGTAGGGGTGCAGCAAATCCCGCAAGATTATAAGAATGTAGCCAAAGTGCTGCGTTTATCTGGAATGAAGTATTTTTGGGAAATTATGTTTCCTGCTTCGGTTCCCTATATTTTTACGGGTTTAAGGATTGGCATTGGTCTTTCTTGGTTAGCGATTGTAGCAGCAGAGATGTTAGTTGGTGGTGTAGGAATTGGCTTCTTTATTTGGGACTCTTACAACAGTTCTCGACTTAGCGAGATTATTTTGGCTTTAATTTACGTTGGTATTGTTGGTTTAATACTAGATCGCTTGATAGCTTTCATTGCCTCAATGGTTGTGCCTTCAGAACAACAACAGTAAACGAAGTCAGAAGTCAGAAGTCAGAAGAATTATTTGTTACCAGCCCCTAGTCTCTAGCCCTTAAAAAATAATGACAGGATTTCTCGAAGTAGATCACGTTGATAAGGTATTTCCTCTAGCGAATGGAGGTAGATACATTGCTCTGAAAAACATTCATTTGGAAATTAAACAGGGAGAATTTGTCTGTTTGCTGGGACATTCTGGCTGTGGTAAATCAACTTTGCTCAATATAGTGGCAGGGTTAGATAAACCGACTCAAGGCGGGATTATTCTGGAAAACAAGCAGGTTAAAGAACCAGGGCCCGATCGCATGGTGGTCTTTCAAAACTATTCTTTATTACCTTGGAAGACTGTACGACAAAATATTGCGTTGGCGGTTAATCAAGTTTACACTGACAAATCCGCCAAAGAACGCCGTGCCATTGTCGAAAAACATATTAATATGGTCAATCTGCGTCAGGCAGCCGACAAAAGACCAGCCGAACTTTCAGGGGGAATGAAACAACGGGTAGCGATCGCTCGTGGGTTGGCAATTCGTCCTAAGCTACTCTTGTTAGATGAACCTTTTGGGGCGTTAGATGCCTTAACCAGAGGTAGTTTGCAAGAGCAGTTAATGAAAATTTGCCAAGAACACAAACTTACTTGTCTAATGGTTACTCACGATGCCGATGAAGCTTTGTTATTAGCCGATCGCATTGTCATGTTAACCAATGGTCCTGAATCCCATGTGGGACAGATTATCAACGTTCCGATTCCTCGTCCCAGACAACGCTTAGAAGTAGTTAATCACCCTAGTTATTACGCTTTGCGAGGAGATATTGTTTACTTCCTCAATCAGCAAAAAAAAGCCAAAAAACGCCAAGTTAAAGCTCCAGCAATTATTGCTGGCAACGGCTTAGAAAAAGTTAATTTAGACATTGGTTTTATACCCTTAACCGACTGCGCCCCTTTAGTAGTCGCCAAAGAAAAAGGCTTTTTTGCCAAACACGGTTTAACTCAAGTCAATCTGGTTAGAGAACCTAGTTGGAAAGCGATCGCCCAAGGCGTAACCAGTGGTAGACTCGATGCAGCCCAGATGGTAGCGGGAATGCCGTTATCCCTGTCTTTGGGGATGGGTAATCAAACACCCTCACCGACTGTTACAGCCTTGACCTTATCTCGCAACGGTAACGCGATTACCTTAAGTAAAAAGTTTTACGAACAGGGTGTTAGGACTTTAGCTGATTTTAAAGCTGCTATTGCTCAAGAGAGCGATCGCGTTCATACTTTAGGGATGGTTCATCCTTCTTCCATGCACAACTTGATGTTGCGTTACTGGTTAGCTTCTGGAGGAATCGATCCCGATCTTGATGTCAAGCTGACAGTCATTCCCCCACCACAAATGGTAGCTAATCTCAAAGCTGGTAACATCGATGGCTACTGTGTAGGCGAACCTTGGAATTCTCGCGCCGTTTACGAAAATCTCGGTTTTGTGATTGCTACCGACCTAGATATTTGGCAGAGTCACCTAGAAAAAGTTTTGGGAGTGAAAGAAGAATGGGCAAATAAATATCCCGAAACTCACATTGCTTTAGTTAAAGCCCTAATGGAAGCTTGCGAGTATTGCGACGATCGTCGTAATCGCGAAGAAATTCTGCAACTGATTTGTCAACCGAATTATGTAGGATCTGCACCTGAATACACTCGTCCTGGTTTTATCGATCCTTACAACCGAGGAACAGATGAACCACCTCAAATGCTTTCAAAATATAACGAATTTTATGTCAACAAAACTAATTGCCCTAGTCGCGTCGAAGGATTGTGGATTTTAGTGCAGATGGCAAGATGGGGAATTGTTTCTTTCCCTCGCAACTGGATTGATGTTTTAGACAGAGTTAGAAGAAATGATGTCTACTCCGAAGCAGCTAGACAGTTAAATCTACCTGGTTTAGAACCAGAAAGAACTTCTTTCCAATTATCTGATGGCAGCGTATTTAGTCCCGATAACCCGATTGAATATCTGCAAGGATTAAAAATTAAACGAGAAATCAAAATCGCCGAAGTTGAAATTGACTCGCTAGTAGTTAGTAGTTAGTAGTTATTACTTCTTCCTGATAAATTCCTCTTCATCCTTTATTATTCATCTTTTATTTATGCAAATCTCCAACAGCACTTTACCAAATCAAATTTCAGTTGCTAATTCTGCACCCTTCTTAGAATTTGATGGTGTGTCCAAGGTTTATCCTACTGACCAAGGTAGTTACACCGTTTTAGAAGACGTAAATTTAAGTATCCAAGAAGGCGAATTTATTTGTTTGATCGGTCATTCAGGTTGTGGTAAATCTACTCTTCTGAATATGGTGTCGGGATTAAATAAACCAAGTACAGGGGAGATTCGCCTTAAAAATCAGATGATTACCAAGCCAGGCCCCGATCGCATGGTAATATTTCAAAATTATTCCCTCTTACCCTGGAAAACTGCTTACGAAAATGTTTATTTGGCAGTGGAACAAGTTTATCAACATAAATCTACTCAAGAAAAAAAAGAAATTACTTTAGAACATTTAGAATTAGTTGGTTTAACTGAAGCAATTAAGAAAAAACCCGCGCAACTTTCTGGAGGCATGAAACAGCGTGTGGCGATCGCTCGTGCTTTGGCGACTCGTCCCGAAGTGCTAATTATGGATGAACCATTTGGGGCATTAGATCCGATTACCAGAGAGGAAATGCAGGAAGAATTACTCAATATCTGGCGAGATCATCGCTGTACGGTGTTAATGATTACTCATGATCTTGATGAGGCTTTGTTTTTAGCAGATCGCCTCGTGATGATGACCAATGGTCCTGCTGCTAACATTGGCGAAGTTTTAGATATTCCTTTTCCTCGTCCTCGCGATCGCCAAAGAATCATGGAAAATCCTCAGTATTTTGAATTGCGTAACTATGCTCTAGACTTTCTCTATCGCCGTTTTGCCCATGATGATGCTTTAGAATAATTGAGTTATACAAAGGTCCTACTGACTAAAATTACCGTTTCAAGACCGAAGCGATCGCTTTTCTATGGCTTGATTGAACTTACTGCGCTTTTGATTGAATTGATCTACTGTTCCTTCTGCAAAACTAAACGAATTGAGCAATTTCTATCTTTGAAACCTTGCGCGATACCAAGGAAGGTGGACAGGTATTCACCTTCCTTGGACGAACATCTTTGTTGTAACAGAGAAGAGACCGGCAGCGATTATGCCCTAGCCTTAGGCAAAGGCAAAGCTGCTGCTACCGATATCGATGACATTTATGTCATTGAGAATGGCAATCTCGCGGCCTAGAGCACTAATGACCGCGCCCATGTCGCCCTGGCTGAAAGACAGGTCGCTGACGCTGCCGATGCCTGTAACATCTGCAAATCCGATGACATCAATGCCTAGCTCAAAGTCCACCACAATGTTGGGCATCTCGGGCAGCATACCGTTGGCAATCCAGAACTGGTCGACACCTTCGCCACCGACCATGGTGTTACCACCATGACCCACAGCGTACAGTGCGTCGTCGCCAACACCGCCCAGCAGGGTATCGTTAGAACGACCAATCAAAACGTCATTCCCCTCGGCGCCGTACAGTCGGTTATTGCTTCCTTCAACCGCAATTAGAACATCGTCACCTTCGCCGCCAAACAGTACCCTATCACCCGTTGCCAGCAACACGTCGTCACCAGCAGTAGCCTTTTCGCTGTCGCCTGACTCTGTGACGGCGGCGCGCATAGTTTCTGCCAGGTGAGCTAGGTCTACCAGATCAGGGATGCCAGCAATCTCAACGCCGTAGTTCTCAAAGCCCTCGCCAATATAGCCATCAAGGACTTCAGAACCAGCCCCCTGATAGAAGACGGGCACAGGACGATTGGAGTGGTTACCCCATTCGTACTTGTCTTCAGGGTTGGAACCAAAGTAGTGGCCTGCCAGGTCTGGATCAAAGGCCATGGTTAGAGCCTCTGCTCCGTATTGGCGATACAGCGTCGGAAAGTTGTCGTTGAGAGTTAGGTAGTGATCGTGATCTGCGGTAACGATGAGCAAGTTCTCTTCCCAGCCGCCGTTGGCTTCGATCCAGTCGATGGTGTACTCGACAGAATCGTCCAGGTCATAAGCAGTACCCAGTAGGTTATCCATGTTGTTGTCATGGAGAACCCAATCCATATCACCCTGTTCGACCATCATAAAGAAGCCGTCTTCATCTTTGCTGAGGAAGTCGAGGGAAGCTTGGGTCATCTCCAGGAAGGAGGGATTTTCATTGACTTCACGTTCAATGAATTGATCAATGGTTTCACCTTCGGCCAGGGGGCGAATGGTGTCTGGTAGGGTTTCTGCCAGCTGGGAAGAGCGGTGGGAGAACATGTCCAGACCGGTGTTGCTGTAGTCGCTGTCGGCGGTGCGGATGGGCAGGTTTCCGTTTTGCCCCCGCGCGCCATACAGCCCCAGCAGCCGATCGCCCTCTTCGGGGTTTAGCTCGGCAGCAGTGCTCATCAGCGTCTCCCCCGCATCTACGCCCCGCTCTAAAAAGTTGTAGCCGTAGCGGTTATCGGTGGGGTTTTCCACCAGGTGATTGTAGGTTGACTCGGCGATGAACCGATACTCTAACTCGCCGCTGGTATCGGTGCTATTGTTTAAATCCAGCGGATGACCACCACCTAAAACCAGATCGGGCTGAATCTCTAGCAGCATTTGCTGCAGGATGGTGTCGTTTTCTGGGAAGTCGTCGTCGTAGTCGTCACGGTTGTTGACGTGGGCTGTAGGGGACGCAGGCGTGGCGTGGCTAATGGGTACCGACGCCACCACACCAACTGATTTACCCTCGGCTTTTGCCGTCTCTAAAACGCTTTCGATGGGCTGCTCGTACAGATCAACACCCAAGGCACCGTTGAAGGTTTTAACACCTGTAAAAAGAGTGCTTCCAGCGGCAGAGGAGTCGGTGTAGTTGAGCTCAATGTAATCGGGATCGCTGCCGGGAGTCCAGGGATTGATGCCGCCCCGTTCTGGATCGTAGCCAACCAGGTTGCCACCCTCGGCATCGCCTTCAGGGTTAAAGCTAGGGTCAAAGTCAAAGCCGTCGCGAACGCCAGCCTCTCCAGTGCCTCGATCATCTGGAACGCCCTCCAGGGCAGAGTTATTATTATCTCCTTCAACAATGGCCGGGTACGTGGTGGCAGAGGTGTATTTCTCTAGCTCTTGAAAACTCAGCCCTTCCCCCGGACCTTCGGTGTAAAAATCTGCCAATGTTGTTCCGCTATGACCAGCGTCAATCTGTTTGGCGATCGCAGCGGCACGAGCCATTTCCCAGCCCATACCGTCTCCAACAAACGTTATTACATTCTTAGCCATGAAATGTTATTCCTATATTGCTTTTTCTTTATGACAGAGAGGCGACTAAAAATCACCTACGTGGAACTAACTGATATACCGAAATACACGAAGAGTGGATCAGCTATAATCTCGCCTTTTTTTGACAAGAGAACATTTTCTGGAATCTAAGCTTGAGGCAGACAAATGACCAAAAATACTCTTCAAACTGGGAGTTTCAGCATTTAGGCACTCAATTCAATATGCTAGAAGATTGCCTAGATCTTGAATTGATTAGCCACCTCAAACTAATTCATAAAATACATATAATGAATGTATGATGCGCAAGTTAAGCCTAGGTTTGAAGATGGATAAGAATTAATTATGCTGAAGTAAAAAAATTAGACAGTCGAGAAAAGACCTTGTAAAATTAACTAAAAGAAATGCTTAACTAAGAGCAGATAAAACTTTTAAACCCTGCTGATAATAGTTAATTTTATATCGATACCAGTTCCTTTTTCGATAACTGGTTTAATTTTGCTTGCTCGTTTAACTTAGGTTTCTGGTTCATCTTACCGTTACATCACCCAGTTTTCTTGACCAGTGCAACCCCATCTCTCTTTTTAATACCTAAATCCTTACGGTTTTAATCACTTTAAAGCAAATCAAATTCTTGATTCTAAAAATCTTCCATATGGAGTTTTTAATGCTTATTTATTGTCAATAAATAACAACTAATGATAATCAGTTAAGCCAAGGTAGCATTGTTCGCGAAAGTCACACAAGAACAGTTATCTAATTAAGTATTGAGACCTATTTTTTTGAGGATTGATTATTTATTTTTGCCCCACTACTCAATATTACATTTTGATGTGCCGAAGGTTGGTTAGATACTAATTAACCAAGTTGTTAGTTGTCTTCAAAGCTTCTAAGACTAACAACTAACAACTAACTAAACAACAACCTCAATCATTGCTTATACAGTGCCGAGTTTAATAATGATTTCCTACCTTGCGATGGTGAACTGCGGTTAACCCATCAGGATTAGAAACCCGACCTAAATCTACTTGGCTATAGACAATCCAATGATCGCTACATTCCATACGGCTGGATACTTTACACTCCAAATATGCCAAAGCATCAGTCAAAATAGGAGAACCGTTAGCTGCGGTTTGAGTGTTAACTCCTGCGAAACGATCTGCACCTGGTTTAAATCGCTTGAGAAAGTGTTTCATCAAGGTTTGATACTTACCTTCTTCCAGGATATTTAAGACAAAGCGATCGCCTACCTGCATCAAAGATTCAATTGCCCGATCTTTAGCTACAGCAATCGTCAATCCAGGTGGTTCAAAACTAGCCTGAGATACCCAGGAAGCCAACATCGCGCTACTAACATCTCCTTTAGTCGCGGTGATAATATACAGTCCACCACTCAAACGCCCGATCGCTTTATCTAAATCGCTGTCGAGAGATTTCATTTGCTTGACTAAATCCTTCTGGGTGAGGAGTTGTCCCAAATCAGTTCCCGACTCCTCACAGATCTGATAGTCAGCTTCGGTAGGAACATCTTTGATTCTGATCGCGGGGAAGCCTGGTTTTAAACCCGCCTCACGAAACTTAGTTAAGAGTGGATCGATGGGTTCGTCGTCATCACCGTAAGATTCAAACATCCCAATCATCTGCTTGTCTTTAGATGCAGCCAAAACTGTACCTAAATTTGCAGCAATATCTTGTTGGTTTTTGCCACCCAACGGCGGCATACCAAGCACAATACCCACAGAACGATTAACAATTTCGTGGACTTCAGTGTTATCAGCCGATCGCAAATCGACCATTTCTACTTCGACACCAGTTTTAGTAATGCCTTTAGCAATTGCTTGGCTTAGGCGATCGCTATAGCCATAATCCGAGACATAGAAGACCGCTACACTCTTTTCTGACTTGGTTTGGTCTTTACTCCAATTGCGATAGCGCTCAAGTAATTCTTGCAGGTTATGGCGCAATAAAGGTCCATGCCCATTTGCGACAGTCTTAATTTCGCCTAGCTGATCCATTCGCTTCATTGCCGATAGCACAGAGCGAGCATTTGGTCCCATCAGACAATCATAATAGAAACGATAGTCTTTTTCAATCGCTTTTAAATCTTCATCGTAAGTAGCGTTGGAACAGTAGTGCATGCCAAAGGCATCACAGGTAAATAAAATACCTGACTTGTGATCGTAACTAAAAATCGTATCAGGCCAGTGTAAATTAGGGGCATTAACAAACTCGATTACATGACCTTGACCTAAATCAATTGTCTCACCGTTTTTAATAATCTGTTGTTTAAAAGGCTGGTGGACTAAATCTTCTAGAAACTTGATTGCCATTTTGGCTGCAACTACCGTGGCTTCGGGTGCCAGTTCCAGAAAATCTTTGACTAGCCCACTGTGATCGGGTTCAGTATGACTAATAATTAAGTAATCAATCTTTTGAGGATCGATTAATCCCTGCAAAGTATCTAGATATAGCTGGCGAAACTTGGCGTGGGACGTATCGACTAAAGCAATTTTATCACCACGGATTAAATAAGAATTATATGTTGTGCCGTTTTGCAGTCCAAACTCAATATCAAAGCGATCGCGATCCCAATCTAGGGAACGGATTGTTGTAGTATCAGGAGCGATCTCAGCCGTTTGAATACTTAGCCTTGGTTGGGTTTTAATTGGTGTTGCGACCATATCCCCTCTTTTAACTTTTATTAAATTTCTTGACTCTTCTTCATTGTGCCACGACTTTTTAATCTGTAATCAATACTTAAATTTATGGGAATGTTTGATTTTATTTATGTGATGAGAAAATGAGCATCGAAGCATCAAGCTCAAGCCGCTGATCCCCAAGAGAGAAATAATTAGGCAGATTTAAATTTAGTTACCTTCTCAACTAAATTAAGAACATCATAACGGCTAAGTTTTGGTTTACCCAGTGCGATCGCCTCCAAAGTACCTTGGGCTAATATATAAGGAATCTGGCAAAAACCCAGAGCAGGACTACCTTTGGGCAAAGCTTCAATATATAAATTAGCCTGCCTCAGCTGACGACGAGCATAGTCTTGAACATCTGTATTTGTCCATCCTTCAGGAATAAAGCTGACCCCTCGTTGGAAATCTTCCCTTTGGTTACGAACAATATTCACCGCCTGTAAACCTCTTCCAAAAGCGATCGCGTATTGGCGATTAGTTTTAGTATCGTCGTACCAAGCCCACAAATCCGATAGTAATAAACCGACTGCTCCTGCTACGCTAAAGGTATAGCGATCTAAATCAGCTTCGGTGCTAATTGTCCAGTTGTGTTCAGCCCAATGTGCCATTCGATCTGCCATCGCTGCGGTGGCATCCCAAATCCGAGGCGCGATCGTTTCAGGGGCAAGACTTGCCCACTCGCCAATAGATAAACTAACCTCTGGCAAAACGTTATTATAACAAGCTAAATCTGCGCCAATACGCGCATAAGCTTCCAGATCGGTCACTTCTTGCATTCTTTGGCTAATACCGCGCAGAAGCTCGGCTTTGGTATGATTGTCAAGCTCTGGAGTGTCTTCTATCTCATCAATTGCACGCATACAAAGATAAGCAGAGGCAACTGCATCCTGTAGCTCTCCTGGCAAGCGGGCAATAGGAATGTAAAATGTCCTACTAGTTTGTTTTAGGGTTTCTAATGCCCTGTTCTGCAAATTCATTAGAGTCACTACTCCTCACACTGACCAACAATCGCCATAATCTTTGTCGTTTGCCCAAATCTGGAGAGCGAACGGCAATGATGATTGTGACTTATCGAAAAGCATACACTGAAATTTTGGTTTCTAGATGAGAAGAGTCGAAATCTTTTTGAGTTAATTATGAATTATCGATGGTTAATGGTTGATGAGTAGTTGCTGTTTGATTTAGTTTATAAATGCGGAAAAGTCTATTTACTATTTGTGAGAAGATAGAAAATCTAGTTAAATCAATTGAGCAAAATTTTTTCTAGTTATGTCTAATACCTACAGCGTTGAAATAAACCATCAGGGTAAAACTCAAACTATTCAAGTTGCCGAATCGCAAAATATTTTAAATGCAGCAACTAATGCTGGTATTGACTTACCTTATTCTTGTAGTGCGGGGGTTTGTACTACCTGCGCTGCCCAGATTCTTTCAGGAGAAGTAGAACAAAGTGAAGGAATGGGTGTGTCTCCTGAACTACAGGCAGAGGGATACGCTTTGTTATGTGTAGCTTATCCCCGTTCTGATATCAAGCTAGAGTCAGGGAAAGAAGATATTGTTTACGCCAGACAATTTGGTAATCAGTAATTCATGATTTAAACTTTTGATTTATACAAGACTTAAAAACCAAAAACATTACTTATTCACCAATGTTTTTGGTCACTGCGATCGCATTTTTCTGTATAGTCCACTAAAATTTTAGCGATCGCTATTCTAGATTCGATCTATTTAGATTGAGCAGCTCGATACTTGGCAGCTTTGGTTAATAGAGACTCCGCAAAGGCGATCGCATCTTGGGCTGAATGTCCGCCGGTAATTTGAGCTAACTCTTCGGCTCGTACCTCATAATTGCTGAGGGTTTTGACTCTTACTACTGTCCGAATATCGGCAAGGCTGCTGCCGTTTTGCTGTTTTGATTTAGCTTCTTCAATAATCGTTTTTTCGACTTTAAAATGCCCGTTAGCCATGGCGGCAATCAAGGGTTGATGAGTTACACACAATACCTGATGTTGTTTACCAAGCTGATGTAGTTTTTCAGCGATCGCCTGAGCCACTTTTCCCGATACTCCCGCATCTATTTCATCGAAGATCAAGGTACTAGAACTTTCTTCCGCACCAGTAAAACAGGCTTTTAATGCCAGCAAAAAACGGCTCATTTCCCCACCAGAGGCAATTACCGATAAAGGCTGGATCATCTCTCCAGCGTTAGGACTAAAATAAAACACTACTTTATCTGCACCCATCGCTGTCGGGGTAGATTCAATCAGACGACATTCAAACACCACCTTGTCCATCGCCAGGGGTTTTAGCTCTTTTATGAGCTGCTTTTCTAATTTGGTAGCTGCTTTTTGTCGTAGTTGAGTGAGCTTGTGACATTCATCTGTCAGCTGTTGTGAAGCCAGTTCATATTCCTGCTGCAAAGTGGTAATTGATTGTTCACCGCCAGTAATCAGGGCTAACTCTTGCTGTAGCTGTTGATAAAGCGCGATCGCGTCACTCAAATCTGGACCATATTTACGACAAATGTTTTTTAATTGCCTAATTCTGGTTTCGATCTCTTCTAATCGTTCTGGATCTGCCTCTAACTCTTCGCTATAGCTGTTGATTTGTTGTCCTGCTTCTACTATTTGTGCCAATCCTGACTGCACCATTTCTAAAATAGGGGCTAATTCTGGATCGTATTCCACCATCTCCATCAAACAAGATTCTGCCTTGCCTAAAAGATCCGCCCCCGCAGGCGCATCATCATCCCCTTCATAAAGTAGTTGATATGCCTGATTGCCCAATTGCTGTAGTTCAACTACATGAGAAAGGCGATCGCGTTCTTGTTCTAGTTCGTCTAATTCATCGGCATTAGTTAACTCAGCTTCGGTTAAATCTTTTAGCTGAAATTGTAATAAATCTTGCCGTTGCAGTAATTCTTGCTCCGACTGAATACGCTTATCTAAAGCTTTTTTTGCCCTTTGTGCTATCTCATAAGCCTGGACAACTAGATTTAGCTGTTTGGTAACTGGTTTGCCACCATAAGCATCTAATAAATGTCGTTGCCGATCCGAAATCAATAAATTTACCGTCTGTCCTTGAGCGGTAATTTCTACAAGACGCGATCGCAATTCTGCCATCAATTGACGATTAACTAAAATCCCGTTTACCCGACTGCGCGATCGCATATTGGTTTTGCCGACAACTATCTCGCGACTACAAACCAGGGTATCTTCTTCTAAAGGTTCAATTTCTTGGATTTCTAGCCACTTGTTTAAGTTAGAATTGATCTCAAAGGTAGCTTCAATGACAGAGCGATCGCTACCGCTACGGATCATTCGGCTGTTTGCCTTGCCCCCCAAAACCAGATCAATCGCATCAAGAATAATCGATTTTCCTGCGCCTGTTTCTCCTGTTAGAACGCTTAATCCACTATCTAAATTGAGTTCCAAAGAATCAACTAAAGCAAAATTATTAATTTTTAGATTAACGAGCATCTAGATAAAATATAGGCTAACTTGAACCGAAATAAATATAATTAATATAATCACTACCAGCAGTTTAGCGAACACAGCAGCAAATTATCAGTATTTTTTTATTAAGGTTTTTTAGAACATACTAAATTAATTTAGTCTTGACCACGATAACTTTTGTTGTTCTTTATTCCAGTGCCAACGCAGCAAGTTAGCTTGTTGCCCAATTCCCAAACCTGGTAAGTTAATTGCTTTTCTGGGTGATTCAGTTGCCATGGCGATCGCTTTTTCTAGATCGCAACCCCATTTAACTAAGTTTTCTACGCCGACTAATAAAGGTAAAGTTGTTCCTGATAATGTACCCTCGGGTAATCTAGCTGTACCTTCGGTGACGGTAATTTCGCGCTCATCCCAAGGATAAACACCATCGGGTAATCCCAGCGCAGATAAAGCATCACTGACTAAGAAAATACCTTGGTCATAATTACTAGCTTTGAGAACAATTTCTAACATTGTCGGACAAACGTGATTGCCATCGGCGATTAAACCACAGTAAACATGAGGATTGACGATCGCTTCTCCTAATAATCCTGGTTGGCGGTGGTGCAGACTTGGCATGGCGTTAAAAGCATGAGTCACCATTGATGCACCTCGAACAAATGCCCGTTGCGCTTCTGTAGCTGTTGCCAGCGAATGTCCTAAACTAACGATAATATTTTTGTCCCGCAGGTAACTAATTGCCCTATCGCTACTGTCTAACTCTGGTGCAAGAGTCATCACCTTGACTATTTGGCTATAGTCTCCTAAAACCCGTTTAATATTCTCAATAGTTAAGGGCAATAAATATTGTTTTGGGTGTGCGCCTCGCTTCTGGTAGTTTAAAAATGGTCCTTCTAAATGAACTCCTAAAACCTGTGCTGTGTTGGTTTTATTTTGGGTAGCGATCAACTGAGATATGGTAGCCAGCGATCGCTGAATTTTAGCAACTGAAGTGGTTACTATGGTTGGTAAAAAGCCATCTACTCCTTGTTCCCAGAGAAAGTCACAGATTTGTTGTAACTTGGGTAAATCAGTAATTTCTAGATCGGGAAAAGCCAAACCCAAACCACCATTAATTTGTAGATCTATTCCCCCTAGCGATAGCCAATCTCCCTGTAGGTCAATTATAGAAGTATCTGCTGATCGATTTAGCTTGGGTGCAATTTGCTTGATTATTCCTGCGTCGATCTCCACCTGCTGTAAGCTTCGATGTCCGACAAGATGAGCATTAATAATCAATTGATTTACTGTCATTTGTCGAGTATCTCCCTCAATCTGCTGCTCAATTAATTACTATTTCTCTTAGTTTTAAAGTAAAGTTTAAAAAATAAGTATTTTAACTTTAAGTCAAAAAAATTTAACTTAAAACTATCTGAGATCAATAGTTGATACTGTGAACAATGAGTTTACTTAAACCAAATGACAAAATACATAAATTTCAAATTTAATCAAAACCTTGACTGAACCAAAACCCCTAATTGGAATTATTATGGGCAGCGATTCTGATTTGCCCACAATGGAAAAAGCGATCGCCGTTTGCGAAGATTTTACTGTCACTTATGAGGTAGCGATAGTTTCTGCACATCGTACCCCAGAAAGAATGGTAGATTATGCCCACAATGCTCATCAAAGAGGTATCAAAGTTATTATTGCAGGTGCAGGAGGAGCTGCACACTTACCAGGCATGATAGCTTCTTTAACTCCTTTACCTGTTATTGGTGTCCCGATTGTGACGCGTCAGTTGCAAGGAGTCGATTCTTTATATTCTATTGTCCAAATGCCCAGGGGTATTCCTGTTGCTACCGTAGCGATTGGTAATGCTCAAAATGCAGGGTTGCTAGCAGTTCAAATTTTAGGGGCAAGCGATCGCGCTCTTCAAAACCAGATCGAACAATATCGGCAAAAGCTGGCGCAAACAGTGCTGGAAAAACAGGAGCGACTTGATAAATTAGGGTATCAAGCATATTTAGCAGGGATGTAAATATTAGCGACTGCTTTTGTCGTCTGCCTAGAAGACCAAACAAGATCAAACAAGATTATGATTCAAATAGGCTAATTAGTGAAATCATTGAGTAAGTTCTCGTTAAATGAGAAAATACTAGAGATGACTTTACAATTCTTTACCCAGATCTAAAATTGGTGTAAACTACCTGAGAAAACTCGTATATCAAAAGTAAGAGGAGCGAAGGAAAAGATGCAGTCGGCTCAGACACTGCCAATAGTGCCAAGAGAGTATTTAAAAGCTCCCGGTGGATTTAATCCCAATGTGTTGATGACGAGCGCAGCGATCGCGTTGCTGACAATATCGACCATTGGTTACTTTTTCTGGGGATTTCCAGATTGGTTTTCTTTTATGGCTAATGTATTGGCGTTGCACTTATCAGGAACGGTTATTCATGATGCTTCTCATAATAGCGCCCACAGCAATCGTCTAATTAATTCTGGCTTAGGACATTGCAGTGCCTTAATGTTAGGTTTTGCCTTTCCTGTATTTACTAGGGTACATTTGCAGCACCATGCTCATGTCAACGATCCTGAGAATGATCCCGATCATTTTGTTTCCACAGGTGGCCCACTGTGGCTAATAGCTGCTCGTTTTTTTTACCATGAGTTTTTCTTTTTTCAAAGACGTTTATGGCGTAAGTATGAAATATTAGAATGGTTTCTCAGTCGACTATTTTTAGTCACCATAGTCGTGTTAGGTATCCACTATGGATTTATTGGCTATGTAATGAACTTTTGGTTTGTTCCCGCCTTAGTCGTGGGGATGGCACTGGGACTATTTTTTGATTATCTACCCCATCGTCCTTTTAAAGAGCGCGATCGCTGGAAAAATTCCAGGGTTTATCCCAGCCCCATTTTAAATCTTTTAATTTTGGGACAAAATTACCATTTGGTACATCATCTTTGGCCTTCGATCCCTTGGTATAAGTATCAGTCAGCCTATTACGATACTAAGCCTCTATTAGATGCTAAAGGTTGTGAACAATCATTAGGGCTTCTAGATGGTAAAAACTTTCTCAGCTTTTTATACGACATCTTCTTGGGCATTCGCTTCCATAAGCATTAGTTAGCTACAAGAGAGAAAAGTCTATAGAAAGTCTGTAATTAGCTTAATCATAAAAAGTAAGTAGTGAATGATCGATTAAAATTTAGATTTGATAGTTATCAGCGTCGTTTTAAACAACCCTTACGTACTAGCCATGGTATTTGGCAAATACGCGAGGGTATTATTATTAGTCTCGTCGATCAATTTGGGGTAGTTCGTCAAGGAGAGATTGCGCCTTTACCTTGGTTTGGTTCAGAAACAATGTCTCAAGCTTTAGAGTTTTGTCAACAGCTGCCAAAAACTATCAGTTTAAAAGATGTAGCAGCAATTCCAGACTGTCTTCCTTGTTGTCAGTTTGCTTTTGAATCCGCTGTACTAATTTCTTCAACTCAGCAAAATAATCGACCTAATAATTTAAATTATTGTTATTTACTACCCGCAGGAGAACAAGCTTTAACTAGCTGGCAAAATATATATCAGAATCAAGCAGCTACTACTTTCAAGTGGAAAATTGGCGTTTTGCCTTTGGCCAGAGAAATAGAGATTTTAAAGCAGTTAACTAGCATTCTTCCCCCAGGCGTTAAATTAAGACTCGATGCCAACGGGGGACTAAATCTACAACAGGCGCGAAAGTTATTATCGCTGACGGATAAATTAAAGGAGATCGCCTTTGTCGAACAACCTCTGCCTCCAGATGATTTTGCTGATATTTGGCAGCTAAGACAAGAACATACTACTCTTTTAGCATTAGATGAATCTATTGCTAGTTTTAGACAGTTACAGATAGCTCATCAACAAGGATGGGAGGGAGTTTATGTAATCAAGGCAGCTATTATGGGTTTTCCTAGTGGAGTTAAGCAATTTTGTCAGGAGAATTGTTTAGATATCGTCTTTTCTTCAGTTTTTGAAACCAAAGTTGGCCGCGGCGCAGTCTTAAAAATGGCTCAAGAATTAAATCATCCCCGCGCGGTTGGTTTTGGGATACAGCACTTCTACGATGATAGATATCTCTGCAACCGTCGCAAGGAACGCAAGTTGTGACCTTGTGACCTGTGACCGCTGGAAAACGTCGGCTTGTCGATTTAACTATTAAGATCGGGCTATCTTAAAATAACAAATAGATTTATCGATGGATTAGTTGAGTTATGTTTGGAAAGTCGCCCCGTGAACCACAAAAGCCCACTATGTCTGATTTAAAAGACATCAAACTTTCGCCACCTACCGCTGCTAATTTAACTTCACCCCAAGACACTCTTTTGCCAACCGAAGAAATTGTTGAAGATAAAGAGCTAGTCACCACCGTAGAAAAAATCAGTCGTATTGTTTCTCCCTATTTTATTGCGATCGTTGGCTTAGCCTTATATAAAGATAACTTTTTAATTGGCACAATTTTGATTGTGGTAGGCATACTTTCTTTACTCAAAGTTTCTACTCAGGATGTAGGTAACTTTTTGGAATGGCTGAAAAACTTCCTCGGATTGAAATAACTGATCACCAAAAAATACTGGGGTTGAATACCCCAGGCGTTTAATTTGGTAATTTAAGGTAGCAATGGTTAATTTAATCGGTTCAAGCTTGCCAAACTTGTTGTAATCTAGTCCAAACCGTAGCCACAGTTTGCTTTACTTCGTTTTGAAAGCTCCATCTTTGGAACGCTCGTTCGTATTCCTCTCCCTGAGTTTGATATGCCTTCCAACCACTTAAAGCTACGCCCAAACCCCAAAATAGCAGAATATATAATGACCAGGAGAGAGTTCCAATAGCGACAAAGTTCAAGGAAACTAAAAAAATATTGACGATCGCAAATTTAGTTAATTTTTGTTTAAATTTCTGACGACGGTGTAGATTAAAAGCACGACGTTGGCGATCAATGGCTTTTTGCTCTAGCCAATTTCTTTCGGCAGCCTGAATCGTGGCATTATTGATGTCTAACTCCGAAGCTATCTCCCAAAGTTGCTCTCTGCTTAGTTCTTCGTCGGTATGGTGAGCAGCGATCGCTCTTTGCAAAATTTGTTGAATATCTTCTTGACTGTAGGAGTCGGGATATGGGGGAATTATATCTGGCATATTATTTCGGCATCTCTCTATGTTTATTATGCCCAAGATTTCTTCACTTGTTACCGTAATCTTGAGGACGGTTTTTACTCTAAGTTAGTGGTAACGATTATGGTTTACGCTTCGTTACAATTTTAATATTGATAACTTGAAAGTAAACAAAAATATAAAACATTCCTCTTGATTAATAATGGAATGTTATTACGTCATTATAGATAGGAGCATGCCATGAACGGCAATATTCGCATCGGAAACTTATTTGGTATACCTTTTTTAATAAATCCTTCCTGGTTTTTTGTCTTAGGTTTAGTCACCTGGAGCTATGGCTCTAGCCTCACTCAATTCCCGCAGCTGACAGGGGCAATGCCTTGGCTATTGGGTTTGGTTTCGGCGTTGCTACTTTTTTCTTCCGTATTAGCTCATGAACTTGGACATAGCTTTGTCGCAATTTCTCAAGGTATTCCTGTTAAATCGATCACATTATTTATCTTTGGTGGTTTGGCTACCTTAGAAAAAGAATCAGAAACACCACTTCAGGCGTTTTTAGTGGCGATCGCTGGACCATTAGTTAGTCTTGTGCTTTTTGGTGTCTTTACTTTAATCACAGCTACTGTCCCCCTCAGCCTGCCCTTAAAAGCGGTTATTTCTTTGGTAGCATATATTAATTTAGTATTGGCATTATTTAACATGATTCCTGGGCTGCCCCTAGATGGTGGTAACGTCCTCAAATCTATTGTCTGGAAAATCACAGGCAATCCTAATAAAGGAGTGATCTTTGCTGGTAGAGTTGGTCAAGTAATTGGTTGGATGGCGATCGCTCTAGGTATTTTATCTGTCTTAGGTATTAGTCAAGTGGGAAGCATTTGGACTCTACTAATTGGTACATTTTTATTGCAAAATGCAGGTTTTGCTGCTCAATCTGCCACAGTCCAAGATAAGTTGAGTCAATATACTGCTAAAGATGCGGTAATTGCCGATAGTCCAATCGTCGATTACCATCTTTCCGTCCGAGAATTTGTTAATAATTACGTAATTGGGAAAGAGCGTTGGAAAAAGTTTTTGGTAGTAGATGACAATCAACAGCTAACTGGTGCAATTACCACAGAGGATTTGAAACAAATTCCTACTTCTCACTGGAATGAGGTTTATCTTCCTGAACTAGTCAAACCAGTACCCGAAGCAGATACAATTCCTGCTAACACTTCTTTACTAGAAGCTGCCAAAATATTTGAAAGCAAAGAAGTTCAAGAACTAGTAGTAATCAGTGAAACAGGAGAGGTTCTAGGTTTATTAGAAAAAGCTTCGATCGTTAATCTGATGACTAAAGAAGAGCAGGCAAAGGGTAAAGCTGTTATCGAATCGGCTCAAGATGATGACAAAGTGATAGTCAATTAAAAATAGAGAGTTAATTAACGGGTTGGTTACTTAACTCTTACTATTTTTCGGTTAGGTCTTTTATTGTTTGGCTTTTAGCTTTTAGCTCTTATCGATAATCTTACTGGCAGATAAAATATTATCTGTCTCGATCACAGCAAAATCACTATATAGTAAGTCAGGTAAGTATATTGTTCTAGGTGATATGCAGTCTTATTCCTTAATTGCGCCAGCCAAAATCAATCTTTATCTAGAAATAATTGGCGATCGCTCTGACGGATTTCATGAACTAGTCATGATTTTACAAAGCGTAGAATTGGCAGATCGCTTAGATATTCAAGCTAGCGGTACTCAGAAGATTTATATCCATTGCGATCACCCTCAAGTTCCAACTGATGAGACTAATTTAGCCTATCGTGCTGCCCAGTTAATGTGCGATGTTTTCCCCGAAATGCACGCTAACTATGGTGGCGTTAGTATTAGAATTACTAAAAATATACCTGTGGCTGCGGGTTTGGCGGGAGGATCGGGTAACGCTGCTGCGGTATTGGTAGGAATCAATTTGCTTTGGCAATTGGGATTGACTCAACCCCAATTGCAAGATTTGGCAGCCAAGTTAGGTTCGGATATTCCTTTTTGTGTGACTGGTGGAACAGCGATCGCCACAGGAAGAGGCGAAAAACTCGATAAAATCAAGCATTTGAGCAATATTTGGCTAGTTCTAGCTAAATATGAGAATATTAGCGTTTCTACTCCTTGGGCATATCAAACCTATCGCCAGCAATATAGCGATACCTACATTTCTGATGCAGCGGGAATTAAATCTCGCACCGCTAAAATTAGTTCTAGTCCTTTAGTAGAAGCAATTACCCAGCAAAACCAGCAAAAAATCGGCAAACTACTCCATAACGATTTAGAAAAGGTAGTCTTGCCAAGGTATCCTCAGGTAGCGGAGTTAAAATCAGCTTTTGCTGCACAGGATGTTTTGGGAACAATGATGTCGGGATCGGGCCCAACAGTTTTTGCCCTGTGTGAATCGCCATCAAAAGCGATCGCTGTTCAACGTCAGGTAAGAACTCAAATTGGCGATCCTCAGCTTAAATTTTGGGTAACTAAGTTTGCTTCTAGCGGAATTCAAATTAAGCCAGAGTAAGCTTAGTATAAAGCGTTAATAATTACTAATTACTAATCAATCAATTGGTTTCCACGCCATGATATCGGTCAACAAGGTTTGATAACCAGTCACGTTGGGATGCAAGCCATCTTCACCCAATTGAGAATTAATCCAGTTGTTACCTCTAGATAGCCAAAGATCGAAAATATCGAGATAGGGAATATCTCTTTGTTGACAAGTTTGTAAAGTTGCTTCTTTGTAACGATATTGATCTAAGTGATTGTAGTAAAGACAATCCATAAAGGGCATTTTAGTTTCATCGACTGGGGTCATGCCAATAAACAAGACAGGACAAAGATTTTGAGCAACATCGAGTAGATGAGCAATTTGCTGTCGAAAGCTCTCCATATCTGTATATAGCTTGCCTGATGGCTTGCTGATGCGAGCCGAATCATTAACGCCAACTGAGAGTAAAATCAAGTCTGGTAAATGGTTACGTAATTCCCCACGACAGTTAAATTCTTGCTCTAATCTAATCGCAACTTGCTTAGTGCGATCGCCTCTGACCCCAAGGTTGTACAATACATGACCTGCACCTTCAGGAGACATCCATTCTCGACGCAGTCTTTCTACCCAGCCTCCACCAACAAAATCTCCAAATCCATAAATTAAACTATCTCCCAAAGCAATAACTTTTAAAGGCTGCTTGCGCCTTAGCTTTTCCTGCAATATCTTATTGTTACTAATACTGAAGCTGGAGTTAGTGGTAAAGATGGTTTGCATAAAAAAATTATCAAAATATTTTAATAAAGCAATATTTACATTAAGAAATAATAATACACAATTGCGGTGTCGATCTTGAAAATAGAGTATAGCCGATCCCCACTTGAATAAGTAGCGAGTCGAATATTGATTACTAATTAGGGCTTACTGAATAATAGGGAAATGGTGACATGAAGAGGGTTTAGGAGAGAAGAAAGTTGAATAAAATACCAGAAAAATAGGTAAAATAAAGCAAAATGCTTCCATTAAAGGAGAGCGGTGTATCAAAAAGCAGGAAAATCGATTAACTCGTGTGACAACTTTGAGTTAAAAGATTTGTATATGTTATTTGACTTGTTGAATAAATCGCCAAAAGAACTAATGTTTTATATTGCACCATTAATTGAAGCAGTGGGAGCGACAATTTTGTACCTATCTCCATACTCTCCTGAGTTTAATCCCATTGAACATTGGTGGTCACAGCTCAAAGCTTTTCTGAGACAGTTTTCTCCCAAGACTTCCTCACTCCAGCTTAATTAATCTCCTAAACAAATACCCAAGCCTCTAGCAGTCTTAACTAGAGTATCTTCAGGATCTACTGCCCGATAATTTTCAATCGCTTCCGTAATGGGAATACTCGTTACTTGTCTATCTTGCCACGCAACCATGCGATCGTATTTTTCCTGAGCAATTAGATCTACTGCTGCGACTCCAAATGCTGAAGCCAAGATGCGATCAAGAGGGGAAGATATCCCGCCTCGTTGAGTATGTCCTAAAACAGTAACTCGCGTTTCTGCACCGCTTTTTTCGGTAATTTGTTCGGCTAAATATTGCCCAATACCCCCTAGGCGACAATCGGCAAAATGACCTTGTTCTAGCACCTCTCCTGCTTCAGTACAGACGGCTTCGGAAACGACGGCGATCGAATAGTCCTGTCCTCTAGCCTGTCTTTTTTTGATATGTTCACAAATATTTTCAATTTTGTAGGGAATTTCAGGAATCATAATCATGTTTGCTCCCCCCGCAATTCCCGCATTGAGGGCAATATGTCCTGCGTCTCGACCCATCACTTCGAGGATCATCACTCGGCTATGACTGGCAGCAGTAAAATGGAGGCGATCGATCGCTTCTGTAGCAATGTTCACCGCCGTATCAAAACCAATCGAACGTTCGGTAATACCCACATCATTATCAATGGTTTTAGGAATACCCACTAGGTTAATTCCCCCCTGCTGTGCCAGTTTCCTAAGAATAGCTAAACTACCATCTCCGCCAATACCGATCAGCGCATCTAAGTCTAGCTGCTGATATCCTTCGATAATTTCTTCCGAGCGATCGCGTAATTCACCATTAGACATCGGAAAAGCAAAGGGGTCTCCTTTATTGGTAGTTCCTAAAATAGTTCCTCCCATCGTTAAAAGGCGATCGACCTGAGTAATATCCAAAGGAATTGCTTCAGGAGGACGAGACATCAAGCCATGAGTTGCCTTGCAAATTCCTAATACCTCCCAACCGTAAATATCTATGGCACAGCGAGTTACCGCCCGAATCACCGCATTTAATCCCGCACAGTCACCGCCACTGGTTAAAATACCAATTCGTTTTCTCTCTGGCATTTCATCAAATTCAATTGATTTACCCTCTAATTTTTCCGCTTAACGGTAACCAAAACTACAAAATTAATAAAGTTTCTAGAAATAAGAACTCAGAATTAACCAGAAAGTTAAAAAACTGTTCCCTATATTAAGGTGCTTGCAGGCGAATAAACTTGTCCTCAGGAATAAAACTACGAAATTCACCGTGAGCGGCAAATATAGCCAGTATTTCCAAAGAATAATCTGGTTCAATATGCAAATCTGCCCAGGGAACGGCTATTTCTAGACATTGATTAAAAGCTGCCTCGGCACGACAGGCACGAATATGCCATTGACCATGACTATGGGACTCTTGTAGCCAGACTGATTCAGTAATTAGGTTAATACCCAAATGATGATGGAAATGATAGTTTAGGGGTGCTTCATCGGGCAAATTAGCGATCGGCGCAGGACTATTATGATTAGTAACGCCAGGATAATACCAAAGCAGATGAAGTTCTCCTGGAAGATCTTTTCCTGGTTCAACTCCTGCTTTGAAGTCTAGGCGGAGATAAAAATTAAGGTGGTCTAAACCATAAAATAATCGCTGTACTGTACTGCTGCGGTGCATTGTTCCCCTAGCGCCACCCACTTCAATTCGACCTGCACGATCCCAATCCTGTTCATCACCAATACCATTAATCATCGGATGAATGAAGCTTTGAGGAGGGCGATCGCCTTTGATCTCATGCTTATCGACAGGTTGATAGACATTTTCTGGTACGGGTTCGTTTAAAGCATGATAAATAGCTGCAATATGCTCGCGAAATAAGCGATCAAACATTTCATCTTGATTGGAAGAATGCCCTTCGCCAAACCACCAAAACCAATCCGAACCCTCCGCAGCATATAAAGCTTCCCAAGCTTCGGGATTAGCTTCTTCTGTCGCTTCCCGATGCCTTGCTAAAGTCTCTCTGGCTGCTGTTAATAGATCCCAAGCGCGATTTTTCACAGGATCGCCAATCCAGGTAGTAAAGCTACCGTCTACCCAGGAGCCACTGTGTAACTGTTGAGCAGGAATTGTCTCCGTCGGGGGGAACTGTTTAATAAACTCTTTGACCGTTACCAGCTTGATATCTTCGTCACGGCTTAATCTTTCGTATAAGGCTTCTAGGAAAGGTAAACCATCACGGGGATAGTATTCCCAGCAGTTTTCGCCATCCAAGGCAATAGTTACCAGCCAAGGTTTTTGCAAAGCAGTATCGGGATTATCCTGATGAGATTTTAAAGAACGAGCGATCGCTTCTAAATGCCCAATCAAATCCGTAGCAGCATGGCGAGGACTCATACCGCTATAAGTAAAGCCAATCAAATCCGACAGACGATGATCGCGGAAGACAATCGCCAAATCGCCATGTTCAGTTTCTAAGCGATAAGGACGATAAAGTAATTCTGGCTCAAAAACATTACCCGCCTCATCACGATGGAAGAAATGCTTAATGCTCCAGCCTAATACTGCTTCGTCAGAACAAATCCATTTAAAACCCTGCTGGGTGATATAGGGTAAAATCGTCGGGCTGACGGACTGTTCCGAAGGCCACAAACCATAAGGCTCTTGCTCAAAGCGGTCTAAATACATTTCCCAGGCAATACTGAGGTGACGGGGAATATCTTCTGACCACTGAAAGCGACTCTGAGGTAAAGACATATTTGGCACAGCCACTCGCCCAGCATCCGTATCTGCCAACAAAGGTAAAATTGGGTGGGTATAGGGAGTAGTCATAATCTCTAACTGCCCGAGATCCTGCATTTTCTTATGCTGGGGAATAATGCGCTGAATAATTTCTCGTTGTTTGGAATATATTCTCTGGCGATCGCTCAAAGTAAAATTTTTACCCTGCTTGAGCCATCCCGCAATTTCGACATCATCCCAAAACAGAGGATCGATCCAGGCTAAATTATGCCAGGCTAATAAATCGCTGTAGTCTTGATGCGTCCAATTCTCTAAACACCAGGCAGTACCTTTATCCTGTTGCTGATGATACAGTTGGGCATAACGAGGATGGGGTTCTACTAAGGTATGAAAACAACCATCAAAGAAATGCTTAATAATATACTGCTTATCTTTTGGCTTCAGTTGTGCTTCAGGAGTCAAAGCCAGAGCCAAATAAGGATCGATCGCCTCGCCCTCGGCGTAGTCTTCAAGCTGCAACATCAATGATGGCACAAGATTTACCGTCTGATGCAGCTTAGGATAACGCTCTAGCATCAAAACTAGATCTAAATAATCTTTTGTGCCGTGTAATCTTACCCAAGGTAAACGATACTGTCCCCAAGCATCTGAGTCTGCTTCACGAGACTTATATAGGGGTTGATGTTGATGCCAGACAAAAGCTACGTAGAGAGGATGAGACATAGATTAAGCAACAAGTTAGGGAGGGTAAAACTGTTCGATGAGTATGCAGCACTCCAGATTAATATAGATCTTTATTCTTAACTATAATTCTTAAGACAAAAGAAAAAACTGGGAGCAATATCTGAATTAGATTGGGTTTGAGGGTTAGGTATTAGGGATAATTACATCAATATTTAGGAAGGGATCGAGACTATTTGAGCAAAAAGCCATCTCGCCTGTAAGCAAACAAATTTAAGCTACATTGTGGCATGAGATATTGTTTAATAGGGTTTAATAGGTAGAGACTATTTATCAGCCAGCAAACAATAGTTAAATTTGATGCAACTAATCACAGGAAAAACTAAACTGCTTGGGATTATCGGCGATCCTGTAGAACATTCCTTATCTCCAGTAATGCACAATGCAGCGATCGCACATTTAGGACTGGACTATATCTACGTACCTTTTCCAGTTAAGCAGGGAGACTTAGCTCAAGCGATCGCTGGTTTCACTGCCATCGATTTGGTTGGATTTAGCATCACTATTCCTCATAAACAAGAGATAATTCCTCTGCTGAGTGAAATTTCTGATGATGCAGCTAATATTGGTGCGGTCAATACTGTCTGGCGTACTGCTTCTGGTTGGAAAGGCACAAACACCGATGTGGTCGGTTTTATTGCTCCTTTAAAAACTATGACCCACGACTGGACACAGATGACTCCTGTGATTTTGGGTAACGGTGGTGCAGCTAGAGCAGTAATTGCTGGTTTGACTAATTTAGGCTGCCAAGAGATTCATGTCGTTGGACGTAATCCCGATAAGTTAGCGCGATTTTATCAAAGTTGGTCACACGCGCCAAATATTACTTCTAGACTTAAAATACATAACTGGGATAATTTAACTAGCTTAATTGCTGCTGCGGATTTACTGGTTAATACAACTCCCGTAGGAATGTCACCTCATGTAGACGCTTCCCCTGTCGAGGAATCATTGATGCAGAAACTTAAATCAAATGCGATCGCCTACGACTTAATTTATACTCCTAATCCCACCCAATTTCTAAAGCTAGCACAAGCTCAAGGAGCAATTGCGATCGACGGACTAGAAATGCTCCTGCAACAGGGAGTAGCTGCACTAGAAATTTGGTTACAGCAACCCGTCCCTGTAGACATCATGCGAAATTCCCTAAAAGACTGTTTTTAAAGTAAATATAAAAAATCTTTTTTTAAGAGCGATCGAAGTTGAGATTTAAGCGATCGCTGCTCTTGGAAAATTCTATTTGAGAAAAAGACAAACTACCAAATCCATTCGCGATCGGCATTTTTGTATTTTCACATCCTAGCAAACGGCAAATAAACCAAACCGTAACCTTTTTCTAAATCCTGATGATGTTGACGTTTAACAATCTGTAAATGAAATTGCAGATCTTCTATTAAACTTGTCGGTAACATCGTGATACGACTTTCTCTGCCCTTTGCATCTCTAACAATTAATTGTTAGAGATGCAAAATCTAGATCTTTGACGCGCAGTTGTAAACATTCGGTTTGTCACAACCCAGTACCATAGAGAAGTTTGATTACAAGCTGATAAACACCCGATAAATTATTGATAATAGCGAAAACTTCTTCTTTAATTAAAACTGTTGGCAGATATCTACTTCTCTTGGCTCTTACTGCGTCAACCTTTAAATCTAACTCTTGTTTGAGAACTTCCCTATACAAAAAAAAATCGCATTGTTATCCCCTGATTTTGGGTAGATGCAGCTACATTTTCTTCTACTGCAAATGAGTTAAAAATACTTCAATTTCCTTTCCACCCATTTCTTTAGGATGCCTTTTATTATGGAATATAATATAGCGTTTTATCCAATTGATATAGCTTTTTTTAGTCTTATAAGAATAATGCTTCAGACGAATGACATCGCTAACCTGTTCAAACAGTTTTTTAGGAGGTTGTTCCACGGAATGATATTCAGAAAAATTCTTGATATTATACTTATCTGGCATGATATCCAGGAAAAGTCGGGATATCACCATCGAATATACCGAAAGTTTCGTGATATTGTACTCCATAAAGCGAATATACGGAAAGTTTCGGTTTTTTATGCCACATAGGGTTAATATCCAGAAACTTTCCGCATCAAGATAAGCTAACCGCGTCGAGTCGCGGCTGCGGTTGAGCTAGTTCTTGGGCAGAAATAGAACATGGACATTCAGCAGATACTTTGCAGCCTAGTAATGCACGCTTCGTTTTTTACAACAGCGAAGCTTATTGTGCAGAGTATCTAATGTCAGTGGGCAACATTGTCTGGAAAAACAGCATTTGGCTGCAAAGATGAATGGAAGTGAAGGAGCTTTTACGATAAGGAATACCTAGTGGAGGGCGAATCTGGTGACAACGATCTACCACATCACAACAGAGCGTCAATGGCACGACACCAAAGGTCAAAGTCAGTACGAGGCTGAGTTTTTTCGGTCGGAAGGTTTTATTCACTGTTCCGATGCTCACCAGGTTGTTCGAGTTGCTAACCATCTCTTCAGAAACACGCGAGGTCTGATACTTCTGCACATCGAGACTGAACTGCTACACTCTCGTCTCGTTTACGAGAACCTAGAAGGAGGAAGTGAGCTTTTCCCTCATGTCTACGGTCTTATTAATCTGAATGCGATCGTTCGTGTTTCTTCGTTTGAACCAGGACTCGATGGAACCTTCGATCACTATGTGGGCAAACTTGAGTCTTAATTAAATAATCGTCCTTTATCCAGCAAGAGTACTCACCAAATGAGATGATGCAGGATAACATTGAGGCTCAACGATAGAGCAGTATTCCAAAATTGCGTGCAATGAAGCCCAACAATTCGGTTGCAGCGGACAGATTTAAGCCGCTTGTGTTGTAGCTGGATGTGGTCTGCCGCCGCTGAACTAAGTCGTTAATGTCTATCTTTATAAACACTTTCTAAAAGAATATTTGGGACTTTGACATTAAACCTAGAGCATTTTAAAACAAATTATCCTTGTCCTTCTGCCCTAATCCCTTATCCCTCTATTCATCCTATCCCGGGAATAAACTTCAATTTCTGAGTCGCTTTATCGGCAACTTGAGAATAACTTAATTCGCCACAGAGGATCTTACCCATCAACTGACCCGCAGCAGGACGTTTAACCCCTACTTTATAGGCGATTTTAGGTGCTTTATAGAACAAACCTGCCAGGAAGTCAGCTTTAGCTAAATTCGTTCCCCATTCCTGATTTATCGACTCTGTGTAGTCAGATAAAGCATTAGCTTCTCCCTTGAGTGCGCCGATAACTGCTCCTGCTGCCTTTACTCCTGTAAACATAGCTGGTCGAATGCCTTCCCCAATTAAAGGATCGACTATTCCTGCTGCCTCTCCTGCTAATAAAGCGCGATCGCTGTGTAGGATACGATTTTCATGCCATAGATTTAAAGGATGTTCTTGGTATTCTCCTTGACTGGCATCTAAATTAAATAATTCTGCATACTTAATTAACTGTTTTTTCAGCTCATCAGTCTTCCCTTGAGGATTACGTACATAAGCAGCACTAAATGAATAGCCGTCAGCTTTAGGAAAACACCACATAAAACCGTTTTTTAAAGACCCAAAGTCAAAAAATGCCGTTACTTTACGGCGATCGCTCACTGCTCCTGGTACTTGTAAACTAGCTGCTGCAATAGTTGAAGTGTTACTCATGCCCAATAGCTGCGCTACGGTGCTATTAGCTCCATCTGCTGCAATCAAATACTTGCCTTCAAACGTTCCTGCACTAGTCTGAATTTGCCAATTATCACCCTGTAAAAGAGCTTCATTAACCTCCACTCCGCTTTTAAATTCTGCTCCTTGATCTATAGATTGCTCGATCAAAAAATTATCAAACTGCTCGCGCTGTACCATCCACATTGGAGTGACATTTTTTAGCTGTACCTCAGCAGGATCGCCCATTTTGAAAGTGTATTTAACCTGGGAAACATGATTTTGCACTACAGGAGAAAAATCAAAATCAAACCATTGAGCGATCGCGGGAGAAACACCACCTCCACAGGATTTGGTACGAGGAAAATCCGCTTTGTCTACTACTAAAATTGAATGTCCTTGCTTCGCCAAATGATAAGCAGCACTACTCCCAGCGGGACCAGCACCTACAATAATACAGTCAAACATATAGCAATACCCTGCTTAATAAAGATTGTTTTAAAACCTTTAACACATTAAATCAAGCAGTACAAATCTGCAATACAAGCAGTCAACAGTGACCAGATATAGCCGTACCAAGTTAAGTTAGGACACATAGGTTATTTACTCGAAAGTAGCAAGTAGCAAGTAGCCCTAAAGGATATGCCCTAAAGGACTAGCTTCGCGTCGCGGAGCGGTGACGCGACGAAGGAGCTAATCCTTTAGGAATCCGTGATAGACAAGGGTACAATGTGCTTTAGCATTTGCGAAGCTTATCCTTTAGGACTAGCTTCGCGTCGCAGTAGCAAGTAGAAAAACGTCCTAATGTTAATGTGTATTGCTATATAAAATAGCTTCGACTGAAAAAATTGCCGAAAACGTTATTTCGGTGCGTTACTATACTTCAGCAATCATACAAACTTCTTCCATACCAGGATCTATCTCTTATGGTTCTAGTGCAATTATTCAAATTCTTGACTCGTCTAGAATCGAGTGATCGTATTTTTGCCACAACTCTTCGATTTCGGGGAGATAGTTCATTATTAAAGCTTTTTTCTTACACAATCGCGATCGCTTCTATTGTTACTTAAAAGTTTGATTTGCCCAAAGAATAAACTCTTCAATTGAAAAAACTTGAATATTCTTTTCTACTGCTCCATTTGGTAGATAGCGTCTTTCTAGCACTACTCTTTTTAACCAAGGAATTGCCCCTTTTTTCATGCCACCACCGTCAGCAATAATGATAATATCTTGTTCTGGCATCGCCTCAATACAGTTGAGAAAAAGGTAGGGAAATTTCTCGTCAACTGATCCGCTTGACTGCTGCCATTTACATTCAATTCGATGATTGAGGTTATAACGTTTGGACTGAGCTAAAAACTCGGTGTAACCTCGATGTCCATAAATAGTCGTATAAGGTACATTCTTTAGGAAAATCTCAGTTCCATACTTGTCAGGCTTTTTCTTCCAATCACTATATTTAACTATTTCAAAACCTCTGGCTTCAAAGGTAGGAATAACCGTTTTTTCTAAAATGCTTCCTTGTTGATTGGCTGTACCTCCCTGCGTTGGAAATAATTCAGTCATAAGTATTTGTAAATTAAAGAGTGTTTTTAGTGGCGATAACCTATCTTTCCCCTTTAATAATTAGTAATTATCACTTCAGGAATTTTGCCTCGCTTATGACCTTTAGAATTAATTGCTCTGGTTGCATAAACTAACTCAATTTTGTAATTGTCATAGAGATCGAGAATCAGTGGGGCATTAGAGTTAGAAACCATAAATCGAACTCCTTTAGCATTAAGGCGATCGCAAAGGTTGCGCAAATCTAACTGCATTTGATCGTCAAAACCTTTCTGACTGTAACCTGTAAAGTTAGACGTAGCGTTTAAAGGTGCATAAGGAGGATCGAAATAGACAAAATCATCGCCCCAAACTTTTTCTTCGACCTCAAGGAATGAAGCATTAACAATCTCTGCCTTTTGAAGTGCTTGGCTACAGGCTCTCAGATTAATTTCATCTACAATTTTAGGATTTTTATACTGTCCGATCGGAGTGTTAAATTCACCCTTTGAGTTAACACGGTACAAGCCATTAAAACAGGTTTTATTTAAATAGATTAATCGGCTAGCTCGTTGAACGTCAGACCATGATTTGTATTCGCACCTGCGATCGACGTTTCTAATTTGGTAATAGTAGTCTTTTTCGTAAATATGCCGTTTTAAATCGGCAATTAGTTCTTCAGTCAGATACTTGATGACTCTGTAAGCATTAGTTAATTCTTCATTTATATCGATTAAAGTAGAATGTTCTGGTTGCAAATTAAAAAATAATGCTCCACCGCCCGCAAATGGTTCAAAGTATTTAGCCAAATCACTAGGAATTCGCACTTTTAATTCTGGTAGCAGTTGGGTTTTGCCTCCGACCCATTTCACAAAGGGTTTAGCCTTGATGTTGCTGTCTATTTCTCTAATGTTCAAGATACGCGATATCATCAATCTGGCTGAATTCCCGAACCTACGGGAGCGATAGATTTTAGCTGAAGCTCTGGCTTATCCTCTTGAATTTGGCGCAGATTCCATTCGTTTTTAAACAGCAAGACTGGTCTACCCCAGTTGTCTTTAACGGCGATCGCATTAAAGATGCGACCCGCTTTTTCTAAGGCTGACCAACCACCATGTACCCAGCGGGCTACACTGTAGGGTAAAGGCTCGATCGCAGTTTCTACGTTGTATTCGTTTTGCATCCGAAACTGCACTACTTCGATCTGCAACTGTCCTACTGCTGCCAAAATAGGATCGCGTCTAAATTCATCGGTAGAATACATTACCTGTACTGCACCTTCTTCCTGCAATTCTTTAATCCCTTTTTGAAACTGCTTGAATTTAGAGGGGTTAGGATTTTTGAGATAAGCAAAAATTTCAGGCGAAAAACAGGGAATACCTTCGTATTCTATTTTTTTACCGTTGTAAATCGTATCGCCGATCGCAAATACTCCAGGATTATTTAAACCAATAATATCCCCTGGAAAAGCTTCATCAAGAGATTCTCTACCCTGAGCAAATAGCTTTTGAGGACGAGACAAGCGCACAGTTTTACCAGTGCGAGCGTGCTGCACAATCATGTCTTTTTCAAACTTCCCCGTACAGACGCGCACAAATGCCACGCGATCGCGATGTTTGGGATCCATATTTGCCTGGAGTTTAAAGACAAACCCCGTAAATTCTTCGTAAGTAGGCTCAATTACACCGATAGAAGAATTATGAGCTTCAGGCTGCTGGGCATATTCTAAAAAGGCTTTTAAAAATAGCTCGACTCCAAAGTTGGTCATGGCGCTGCCAAAGAAAATCGGGGTCATTTTCCCTGCGTGAACCTGTTCTAGGTCAAATTCTGCGCCAATCTCATCAAGGATTTCTAATTCTTCTTTTAACTGATAATAAAGCTCTTGGTCGAGATATTCCTCAATGCGAGGATCGCCTAGTTCGATTACCGTATCTTGGGCTGCCTTACTGCCGTGAGAACGACGTTCAAACAGGTGAATTTTGCGCTCACGACGGTCAAATACGCCCTTAAAGCGATCGCCCATGCCGATCGGCCAATTAACTGCATAAGTCTGTAAGCCCAATTCCTGCTCGATCTCATCGATCAGTTCAAAAGCATCTCTTCCTGGGCGATCAAGCTTATTAATAAAGGTAAAAATGGGGAGCGATCGCAGTTGGCACACCTCAAACAATTTACGAGTCTGTGGCTCAAGTCCCTTAGCGGCATCAATCAGCATCACCGAATTATCCGCAGCAGCCAAGGTACGATAAGTATCTTCACTAAAGTCTTGGTGTCCAGGGGTATCTAAAAGATTAATCTGAAAATTGTCATAAATAAACTGCAACACTGTCGAGGTAATCGAAATACCCCTTTGCTGTTCCATTTCCATCCAGTCAGAGGTAACTTTACGCTGCTCTCTGCGAGCTTTTACCGCACCTGCTTCATGAATTGCACCTCCGTAGAGTAAGAGCTTTTCAGTCAGGGTGGTTTTTCCTGCGTCAGGATGGGAAATAATCGCGAAATTACGACGACTGGATACAGCCTGTTCGATTTCAGTCTGGAGTTCTACGGGCATGGAATAGTTTTAGCGTCAATTGTTAAAACTATTATATCGCTTGTTAAGATCCATATATTTATCAAAGACTTAGCAAGTAAAATATCTCAGACCGTGACATCAAAAAATTAGCGGCTCTAGTATCGCTACGCGGAAGTACCGCAAGGGCGATCGCACTTCTAGTGTGACGCGAAGGACGCGATATGCAAAGCGGTGACGCGACGTAAGGAGCTAATCATGCACGGGCTTTAGCATATAACATCAAAAGTCAGAAGTATTTACATATTTCTTCTATTACTGAGATAGGTGCTGTTTCAATTAATTATTTACATCTAGGAAGTATAAAATCTTTTATTACTCGTCAATTGATTAAGTGATCTGTATCTCTAAAAGCATTAACAGAAAAAGATAAGCTAGCTAATAACTCTCACCCTACCTAAAAGCAGATGTGTATCTAGCTAATTGAGCATAATAACTAGTTTTATCTATATTTTATTTCTAAATGCAAAAAATATTTCAACTCTTTTTTTGGACAGTAATATTTAATTCTTTGGCTACCGCAACCTGGGCACAAAGTTATTCATCCTGCTATATGTTGGATGCCGATGGTAACTCCCTAGATTTAGATTATCTTTGTCAAAATAATTCTTCTAGAACCAGTCGTTCTAGCAAAGATGTTCTCGATCAAACCCAATTTCGCGGACAACCTGGAGTTCAAATTGTTCCAATCAAAAGCAGACGTTCTGGCATTCCTGTGATCGACGTTAAATTTAATGATCAGTATACTTTTGAGATGATGTTAGATACAGGTGCAAGTAGCGTAGTCATTACTGAAAAAATGGCTAAAATATTAGGAATTAATCATAGCGAAACTGTTTGGGTATCTACTCCTAGCAGTAATTATTTTCAAATGCCTGCGGGTTACGTATACTCGGTTGGGATAGGCAAACTTATTCAAAAAAATACCCAAGTAATTACTTCGCCTTCAATGGATATGGGACTCTTAGGACAAAGCTTCTTCAGTCAATATGACGTGACGATCAAAAGCGATGTTGTTGAATTTAGAGAAAGATAAGCGCAAGAATATAATTGATGACTTTGCGTAGTTTCTTGAATCTCTCCCGCTTTGGATACTTTTTAAATTTTCTCTTCACAGATACCGTAAAAAAAGCTATTATGGTAAATCGTGAGTTTTTATATTAGCCATGAATGCCGAAGCAATTATTCGCTCGATCGAATCAGAACATCTCAAGTCTGATATACCCAAGATTTATGTTGGAGACACTGTAGAAGTAGGGGTCAGAATTACCGAAGGAAATAAAGAGCGAGTTCAACCATATAAAGGTACAGTAATCGCTAAACAAAACGGCGGAATTAGTGAAACTATTACCGTGCGTAAAGTATTTCAAGGAGTAGGAGTAGAAAGAGTATTTTTACTGCACTCTCCGATGATTGACAAAATTAAAGTTGAGCGTCGCGGGAAAGTACGTCGCGCTAAGCTATATTATCTGCGCGATCGTGTGGGTAAAGCCACCAGAATTAAGCAGCGATTTGACCGCCCAATTGAAGGTCAAGTTAAAGGTTCTGCCAAAGGTTCTGCTAAAAAAGCTGAAGCATAAAATCTGTTGGGCAAATATTAGTAAACAAACGCTAATGAGGTATAATTAGGAGGCTTTGATTTTAAAGAAGTTGAAGCAAATGTGCGTCTTTAGTTCAGTTGGTAGAACGTCGGTCTCCAAAACCGGATGTCGGGGGTTCAAGTCCTCCAAGGCGCGTCAGCTTAGAAGGCGCCGTTGAAGTCAACTCGTTATACAATAATAAATTTGAATTATTGAAATCGTGCTACAGAGATTAACTAATCATTTACTTAATAATTAGTTAAGAGTTAAGCTTAGATATATAGTTATCAGCAGATCCCTGCTTCCTTGTAAGCAGGGTGATTCAAGCAGTGGAAGTAATCGAGATTCGATTATGTGATATTCCTTGTCGTTGATCTTTTAAAAGACAGTAACATCTAGATTATAAATAGCGAATACTCTCGCGAGGCAATAGTTTTGGCTAAAAAAGATATAGTAAAAAAAGAAACCCCCGCAACGAAAGAAGCAGCAGGTGGCAACAGCGCAGCTGACTTTGTAGTTCAAACCAAAGAAGAATTAGGTAAAGTTGTCTGGCCCTCTCGCCAGCAGTTGATAAGTGAGTCCGTAGCCGTGATTTTGATGGTTATTTTGGTATCGACAATTATCTATCTAATTGATCAATTCTTTGCCTGGGGAGCAGGAAAGGTATTTTAATTATGACTAACACCGCAGACCTATCAGAAGATAACAATCAGCAACCAGAAGAGGTAAAGGTTAACGTAAAAACCAAAGGCAATCCTCGCTGGTACGCCGTACAGGTAGCTTCAGGATGTGAGAAGCGTGTAAAAACCGATCTGGATATGCGAATTCAAACCTTAGAAATAGGCGATCGCGTAATGCAGGTGCAGATTCCGCAAACCCCAAGCGTCAAAATTCGCAAAGATGGCTCGCGCTATACCAGCGATGAAAAAGTTTTTCCTGGCTACGTTTTAGTCAAGATGCTAATGGATGATGACGCTTGGCAAGTAGTCAAAAACACCCCTAATGTGATTAACTTTGTAGGGGCAGAACAAAAACGCCGTTACGGTCGAGGCAGAGGTCATGTTAAGCCACTTCCTCTATCTGGCTCAGAAGTTGAGCGCATCTTCAAGCAGTCTGAAGAGCAAGAGCCAATCGTCAAAATCGACATGGAAATTGGCGATAAAATTGCTGTCCTTTCTGGTCCATTTAAGGAGTTTGAAGGGGAAGTAATTGAAGTTAGCCCAGAAAGAAGTAAGCTCAAAGCCTTATTATCTATTTTTGGGCGAGATACTCCAGTAGAATTGGAGTTTAATCAAGTTGAAAAACAAAACTAAAGATGCCTAGAAAAGTTGTAGCCTTAATTAAATTAGCTCTACCTGCGGGAAAAGCTAACCCTGCACCTCCTGTGGGCCCAGCTTTGGGTCAACATGGTGTAAACATCATGGCATTCTGTAAAGAATACAATGCCAAAACAGCAGATAAAGCAGGACTAGTAATTCCTGTAGAAATTTCGGTTTTTGAAGACAGAAGTTTTACCTTTATCTTAAAGACACCTCCTGCATCAGTCTTAATCAAAAAGGCGGCAGGAATCGAGAAAGGTGCCAGCGAACCCAATAAGCAGAGGATAGCGACCATAACTCAAGACCAGCTTAAAGAAATTGCTCAAACCAAACTACCCGATCTCAATGCCAACGACATTGAAGCAGCAATGAAAATTGTGGCGGGTACAGCAAAAAATATGGGTGTAGCGATCGCTGACTAACCTGTTCGAGAACACTGAACATTTATTACTAAACATTTTACTGGGGAGAAGCAAACCGCTTCGCTAATTACCCAAGGAGAAAAATAATGGGCAAGAAAATGTCTCGCCGAATGCGCGAGCTAGTTAAAAAAGTAGAGGAAGATAAGGTCTATCAGCCTGATGAGGCAATGACCCTTTTGAAAGAAACGGCTACAGCAAAATTTGATGAAACCGCCGAAGCTCATATCAAGCTCGGTATCGACCCCAAGTATACCGACCAACAGTTAAGAACTACCGTTAGCTTACCCAAAGGTACGGGACAAACGGTTAGAGTAGCGGTAATCGCTCGCGGTGAGCAAGTAAAAGAAGCCGAAGAAGCTGGAGCAGAAATTTATGGTTCAGAAGAGCTAATTGAAGATATCCAAAAAGGGATGATGGACTTTGATATCTTGATTGCTACTCCTGACATGATGCCCAAAGTAGCTAGGTTAGGTCGTGTTTTAGGACCAAAAGGCTTGATGCCCTCGCCTAAAGGAGGAACTGTTACCACAGACCTACAGTCAGCAGTCGAAGCGTTTAAAGCTGGTAAATTAGAATTTAGAGCCGACAAAACAGGCATTGTTCATGTTATGTTTGGTAAGGCATCTTTTTCGGTGGAAGATTTATTAGCAAATCTCAAAGCTTTACAAGAAACCATTGACCGTAACCGCCCTAGTGGTGCAAAAGGTCGTTACTGGCGTACTGTATATGTTTCCGCTTCTATGGGTCCATCAATTCAGATTGATGCTAGTGCTTTACAAGATCTAAATTTGGCGATCGCAGCCTAAACAATCTTACAAAACACTACAAGTAAATATTAAATATTAAACGACTAGTACCAAAGACAGCGGGCGCGTTGATTCGCTTAATTTCCTGCCGAGGTCAATGTCTATTAGATTTATGCTCTAGTTCTCTATCTCAGAACAGTCATGAATACGGTAGCAACCTCTGGCAAGAAGCTGGAGGTTTTGTCGTTTATGCGATCCACAAGATCTCAAATACCAAGGAGGTGACAGAGGATGGGGAGAACCCTCGCCAACAAAAAAGAAATAGTAGCCGAACTAAAAGATAGCTTAAGCGAAACTCAGTTAGCTTTTGTAATTAACTATGAAGGGTTATCGGTGGCAGAGATTACTGAACTACGTAATCGTTTGCGTCCCATTGGTGCTACCTGCAAGATTACCAAAAACACCCTGATGAACATTGCCATTGATGGTGATGAAAATTGGCAGCCAATGCAGGAATTCTTGAATGATGCTGCTGCTTTTCTCTTAACTGGAGAGGAAATAGGCGCAGCGGTAAAAGCCTATAAAGGATTCCAGAAGGATATCAAAAAAACCGATTTACGCGGTGGCGTAATGGAAGGTCGGGCTTTAACTAAAGAACAGGTTGAAGCTTTAGGCGACTTGCCTAGCAAAGATGAGCTATATGCCAAAATCGCTGGCTCAATTAACGCTTTGGCTACCAAGCTAGCTGTGGGTGTTAAAGAGATTCCTAGTGGTCTGGCTAGAGGCATCAAAGCGGTTTCGGAGAAAGAAGAGTAAACATCTTTCTGAAACTATCTACAATACAACTAATTATTAATCAATCACGGAGTAAAGTATATGTCTGCTGCAACTGATGAAATTCTCGAAAAGTTGAAAACGCTAAGTCTTTTAGAGGCTTCTGAACTAGTTTCTCAAATTGAAGAAACCTTTGGTGTAAGTGCTGCTGCTACTGCTGGCGTAGCTATGGCTGCTCCTGCTGCTGCTGCTGAAGCTGAGGAAGAAAAAACTGAATTTGATGTAGTTCTTGAAGAAGTACCCAAAGATAAGAAAATTGCCATTCTGAAAGTTGTTCGTACCATCACTGGCTTAGGTCTAAAAGAAGCTAAAGAAATGGTTGAATCTACACCTAAAGCTCTGAAAGAAGGTGTAGCTAAAGAGGATGCTGAAGACACTAAGAAAAAACTAGAAGAAGCTGGTGCAAAAGTTACTGTTAAGTAATCAGTCAATTTAAGTTTAATTATTTAGAGATGTTCATCAGAACATCTCTTTTTTGTTGCTAAATTTTTTTTGTTAAAATGAAGATTACTCTATCACTATTTAAATGCCCAGGAAAGTTAGAGAATTAATTAAAGATTTGAAAAAAGCTGGTTTTTCTGAGATGGTAAGTGGAAAAGGCTCACATCGAAAATTTACTCATGTTAACTATCCTGGTGCTGTAACTATTAGTGGTAAATTAGGAAATGATGCTAAAACATATCAAGAAAAGCAAGTTAAACAAGCGATAGAGATAGTTAAATCATGAAAGTAAGTGACCAATATCATAAATGGATCGAATGGAGTGCAGAAGATCGAGTTTATATTGGAAAATGTCCTGATTTAATCACAGGGATACATGGAGATGACCCAGTAAAACTTTATAGTGAACTATGTGAAGTAGTAGAAGAAGTTATTCAGCATTTTGAAGCAGAAGGCAAAATACTTCCCCCGTCTCGCACTCGTCCCATGCAAGAAAATTTCGAGAAACTTCACTATAAATAACATTAAATTAATCAGGCGATTCTGCACTGACAATTGTTTCTCCTGGTTGTTTTTCAGCTATGTCAATCAACTCAATTAATTCTTCTTGTAAATCTTGATATTCGGCAATAATATGACTTACATCTTCCTCTAACTCATTTAGTTTAGAAATTTTACTTGCAGGTTTATTTCCAAAGGGAGTTTCTACACCGATAATAGTTTCTCCTCGCTTTTCTTTGGCTGCTAATTCTAAATTTAATTCTAAAAGTTTAGCCAAAATATCATCATCGGTTTTGAAGTTATAAGCTTGCATCACTAATTTATCTAACTCTTGATGTAGCTGATAAAGTTTACTAGCTGGTTCATGAAAGTAGGCGTTATAAAGTTGCGTGATTCCCCATTGTTTCTTTGACATTTGTTCGGTTCGATATTGATGCAATTCAATGGTTTTATTGCGGATTTTTTCGATGATTGTTTCCGTAGGGGCGGTTCGTGATGTAGAGGCGGTTCGCGAACCGCCCCTACATGGATTTTGCGGGAAAGGAAAGGTTTCAAAACAAGTTGTATTTGTATAACGAGTATCTCCTTTTAAAGTAGAACTTTGTGCTTTTACCCAAAGACGGTGAATATTTGAATTTAAAATGCCCAAAATGTAATAATCATCTGAAGCAATAACCACATTTAAATCTCCAGGCAACCAATCAAGAGGTGCAGGAATAAATACAGCCCATTTAGAAACTCTTGGTACAGTAAAATAATAAGATAAAGGTGCGATCGCTTCTCTCATTTTTAAGGCATTTACACCAAATTTCCACCAATTTAATTTTCTAAGTTTGCTACGATTTTTATCTCGTTCAGGTTTTACATAAGTTTTTATATGTTCAAAAGGCAATTTATAATCGCTGGCTTCTTCTAAAGACATATTGGCAAAATCAATAATCCATCTATTGGGTTTCCCATTAATATTTTGAGCTAAATTATGACCCATAGAAAACAGCTTTAAAACTTCTTTGTTTTTGCTATCCTTGGCAATCCATTCTTTTGCTTGTTTCTCGTTAACAATAAAATCTTTGCCGACTGGACTTATACCTTGGAAGCATTTATTACAATTAGCCTGTAAGGTTTTTGCACTAGAAACATCAATATGTGGTTGTAGAGATGAATTAATATAATTAACTTGTTGATCATCTAAAAAATATTGCTGAGGTTGTTCATAACTCCAGTTAACAATACTGACATGAACTTTAGCTTCACCAGACCAAGGTTGAGTTGAAATTGCTTCGTGAATATGTCCACCTTGATTGGTTACATAATCTAATGTTGCCTTACGGCTTTTTCCCTGACTTATGGAATTTGTGCCAACTAAACCAACTCTCCCTGTCGCTGCGGTTTCTTGGATAGGGGCGGCGTTTTCTGATGTAAGGGCGGTTCGCGAACCGCCCCTACGAATATTGTCGTGGGCTAGCCGAAACCAATAGCTACAAAAATCAACATCTTTAATATTAGGAAACTGTTTAAATACTCGTTCAATATATTCATCTCCTAAATTTAACCTCATGTGTTTCCCACCCAAAAAAGGAGGATTGCCGATAATTGCATCGGCTTTTTCCCAAGGAGTAAATAAAGCATCTTTACAGACAATATTGTTATCTAAAGTATCGAGGGGTAATTCTTGTTCGGTTAAATTTAATTTATCGATCGCAACTTTTTTAGCAATAGTTAAAGTCACTTTCGCCAACTCAACCGCAAAGGGATTGATATCCATGCCGTAAAACTGCAATGGTGTAACTAAACCGATTTGGACTTGTTGTTTGCCTGTTTCCGAACGACGACGGGAGGCTATTTTATCTAGTAGGGACTTTTCGATTTCTTTTAGTTCTTGATAAGCTAGATATAAGAAATTTCCCGAACCACAAGCAGGATCTAGTACCCGATAATTTTGTAGTTCTAGCTGTAAAGAATTTAATTCAGAAATAGTATTAGCAGCTTCTATTTTGGCATCCCAATAATTACTAATAGTTGGCTTAACAATTTTCATGATGTCCGCTTCCGAAGTGAAGTGCATCCCGTGAGCATGACGTTCTTTTTTATTTGCCGTCCCTTCAAAGATATTGCCAAATATAGCAGGGCGAATTTGTTTCCAGTTTTCCCGCGCTGCTGCATCGAGATAGTTTAATTCTTCTTTAGTTAATTCAATCGGATGAATCGTCGCAAACAAACCGCCATTAAAGTAGTCTACGCCTTTGTATTTACCAGCAGGAGAAATCCCTGGGCGATTCATTTCCTGAAACAAACTACCTAAAACATCATAAGAACTTCTACCACTCAGACAGTCTTGAATACAGCCAACAAACATATCGGTTGGTAATAATCCCCGATCTTCGGCAAACATGGCTAAGACACACTGTAAAACTAATCTTTGGGCAGCCAGAGTACTAAAGCCTTCTTTCTCACCCCGTTGTTTCAAAATTTCGCATAGTTCGCCCATTTTACGAGCAGTTTCTTTGGTTACTTCTACCTGATTGTTTTGGAAAATGGAGTTTGTTTCTTCCAACCCCATAAAGCCAAATGCGGAAGATCTTTCAGGTAATTTTTGAATCTCGATAATGTCTACAGGTTCATCAACCTGGTTATCGAAATCGTAAATCCAAAACTCATCAAAATTACAGAGCATTACGTAGCGGGGACGATTGGGAACAATCCTTGTCCAGTAATTAAACGCCTGTCGGTAGTGTTTGCCTAAATCTTCGCCTTGCTTCTTCATTTCGATTAAGACTCGGGGTTTCCAGACTAGATCGGCAAAACCTGTTTTACCTTTGCTGCTGCCTTTTTTAATGGCAACCTCATATTCTGCACCAGCCTGTAATGCACCTTGATGTCCAAAAGCCTGAAAAAACCGATCTAAAAATACCTGTGCCTGACTTCGTTCTTTCCCTGAGATGTATTGCAAGCGGTAATTGACAAATTCATGTAGACTCTGGGGTATAGCGACCATATATCTAGTTGGATAACTGATATAGATAGCGTTCCCGTTTGTTCGATTAAATTTGTCCGCAAAAGTACGTGATTTAGATCGCTGTTGCTAATTATGAAGCTATAAACACTTTTTAGCGCAATTTTGCTTAAATAAGGCGATCGCTTTAAACGGGTAAACCCTCTAAAGTATTAGCGAGAAATTCTGTGCGACAGGCATGACGTTGGATTTTACCACTAGAGGTTTTCGGTAAACTACCAGGCTTTAGTAGCAGAGTTTTATATACCTGTAGGTCATGGTTTTTAGATATCTCTCGTCGAATCAACTGTGTGAGATCCTTAACCTGAATCATTTCTGCGGTAGCCGACTTGCCATTAGATTTAGCACCATTACGATTACTACTCCAGTATTGACGCTCAACTTCTGCCAGAACAACTAACTTTTCTTCTCCTTGAATATCAACCGAGAAACTAGCCACGCAGCTTGGTCTAATCCAAGAAGTAGTTTCCTCTACGGTCTTTTCAATATCTTGGGGATAATGATTACGTCCTTTAATGACAATCATATCTTTCAGACGACCCGTAAAAAATACCTCTCCTTCGTCCAGAAAACCCAAGTCACCCGTACGCAAAAAAGGCCCATCGCCAGTGTCTTTTAAATAAGCATTAAAAGTGGCTTCAGTTATCTCTGGCTGTCTCCAATAACCTTGGGCAATACTAGAACCAGATACCCAAATTTCGCCAACTTCTCCTGGTTGACAACTTGCCAGGGTTTCGGGATTAGCGATCGCAATTTTTTGATCGCTCAAGCTTCTGCCACAGCTAACCAACGTATGGGGATGAGCTTCATTGACATCGGCGATCGCAATTTTATTTTGTTCTAAGGCTTTTCCTTGAACTGTTTTAGTCACTACCGCTGCATTTTGCGAGCCTCCAGAAATAATCAGCGTGGCTTCTGCCATGCCGTAACAGGGATAGAAGGATAAATAGTTAAATCCATAGGGGGCATAGGTTTGGGCGAACTTGCTTAGAGTCTCATGGTTGATTGGCTCCGCACCATTAAAAGCCACCTGCCAATTACTTAAATCCAATCCTCGAAGCTGTTCTGCTTTAAACTTGCGAACACATAGATCGTAGGCAAAATTAGGCCCCCCGCTAGTGGTAGCTTGGTAACGAGAAATTGCCTTGAGCCAGCGTAAAGGATTTTGAAGAAACATCAATGGTGACATTAAAGTCACGGGAAAATCACCAAACAAAGGCTGGAGAACACCGCCAATTAAACCCATATCATGATAGGGTGGCAACCAAATTACCCCTCTGCTTTGGGGAGAATGCCTGAAGCAAAGGTGGATTGCCTCTAGGTTGTGTAACAGATTTCTATAGGCGATTTTGACCCCTTTAGGTTCAGCCGTTGAGCCAGAAGTATATTGGAGAAAAGCGATGTCATCATTGTCAATATTAGGTTTGTACCAATCTGAACCTGCATCGCTGTCTATGGTATCTGTAGTAATCCAGCGTAAATTTTGTAACTCAGGAGTACTTTCTAACTGACGTTCTAAACCTTTTAAGCTATCGCTACTGGTTAAAGCGATGTTGGTTTGAGCGTTTTGTAAAATATTGTGAATGCGGTTTAAGGAACGATTAGGGCGTGGAGGATAAGCGGGGATAGCGATCGCTCCCGCATAAAGACAACCAAAAAAAGCAGTAATATAGTCTATTCCCGCTGGAAACAGCAATAAGACTCGATCTTGAGGAGAAATAACTGATTGAAGTTTGGCAGCGATCGCCTTGGCTTTTTGCTCCAGTTGTCCATAGGTAAGGCTAACTTCTTCTGTTTCTCCATCCACCAGAAAATTGTAAATCGCCTGATCGGGCTGCTCCATCGCGCGAATCTGAAGTATGTCGACCAATGTAGCCGCTTTAAGCTTATTTTTTAAACCACTCATTCACTTTTGATTGTTTAAATCGATTTACACCATATCTTATTATTCAGAATTCAAGTATAAATAAACTTAGAGCATAATCATATCTGAAGTAATTAAATTCCCCCACAGCTTACATTAATCAAAGCTAAAACCGAGTATTGATGTGACACCTTGAAAATAGTCCTTCTAATTAGATAATGAGATGTAGTTTCTAGCTAGTAGCAATTTGATGATGAATTTGTCAAAATTTTCCAATTCCCAAAGATTACAGGAGATTCTTTTTGCCAAAATTAACGATTCTCCCCAGAAACGGATTACTTTTGCTCAATATATGGAATTGGTTCTATATCATCAAGAGTATGGCTACTATAACTCGGGAATCACTAGCATCGGAGTCCAAGGAGACTTTTTTACCTCTTCTTCTTTAGGTAAAGATTTTGGTGAATTGCTGGCGGTACAGTTCCAAGAAATGTGGCAAAATTTGGGCTGTCCTAATCCCTTTTATTTAGTAGAAATGGGTGCGGGAAATGGAGAACTTGCCCAAGATATTTTAAACTGGTTGCAAAAAAGCAACGATCAAGGGTTAACTCAAGCTTGGAGATATATGATCATCGAGCAGTCGCCAGCTTTAATTAAGGTACAGCAAGATTTGCTCAGCTCCTTTGAGATTAACCTTACCTGGAAAACTTGGTCTGATCTTGCCCAAAATAGTATTGAGGGGTGTTTTTTTTCCAATGAACTAGTTGATGCTTTTCCCGTACATCTGGTTACCAAAAATGAAGCTCGATTAAAAGAAGTCTATTTAACTCTTGAGTCAGGCAAATTAACCGAGGCTGTTGATTCTATCTCTACAGAAAAATTAGCCCAATATTTCGAGTTCGTTGGTATTGATTTATTACAAAAAGAGTATGCTGAAGGTTATCGTACTGAAGTAAATCTCAAAGCTTTGGACTGGCTAGAAGCGATCGCCACCAGACTTAATCGGGGATATGTTTTAACCATTGACTATGGCTACACTGCCGACAAATATTATCGCCCTGCTCGTCAGCTAGGAACTTTACAGTGTTACTATCAACATCGTCGTCACGATAATCCCTATGTGAATTTAGGCTATCAGGATCTTACTGCTCACGTTGATTTTACTGCCTTAGAACGCCAGGGAGAATTACATAACCTGAAAAATATTGGCTTGACTCAGCAGGGGTTATTTCTCATGGCTCTAGGTTTGGGCGATCGCCTAAACGAACTATCTAGCGGTAAGTATAATATTTCCGAGATATTTAAACGTCGTGATGCTTTACATCAATTAATCGATCCTACAGGGTTAGGGGGATTTGGAGTATTAATTCAGGGCAAAAATTTACCTCAAGCCGAAATATTACAAGGGCTAACTATGCCTTCAATGTTTTGAAAAAGTTGTTATTTTAAAGTATAGTTTGCAGTCTAATTTCAAGCTATGTCAACAATAATATTAAAGTGTTAAGTTGGTTTAATACTATTTTGTTTTCTTTGTTGCCACTGCCTTTTGCGAACTTGCGGCAGTTTTTGAATACGTTTTAACCAGTTTTGGATTATTTCAGGAGATGGTTGAGTTCTTTGCCAAGCTGAACGTTGCATCAGTCTGTTTGACCAGATTTCGACTCTTGGATAGTTTGACAAAGTAATATTGAGATAAGGTAACCATAAAATAAGCGATCCTGCAACAACGTCGGCATAAGTAATGCGATCGCCAGCAAGATACGAATTACCAATAAGATGCTTTTCTAAAAAACTGAGCATTGCCATTATTTGTTGATTAGCCTGTTGAATTGCGATTTCATTATCAACTACACGAATAATAGTAAGCATTGCTGGTACTAACTCGTGCATTGCCAACATTTTTATCATTTGGACAATAGTAATTGTCTCAATATCTATCGGTAAAAAAGCAGGATTTGGATACTGAAGTTCTAAATAATCTAAAATAGCCAGAGATTCAAAGATCGAAAAGTTGTTATTTACTATTACAGGAACGCGACCAAAAGGATTAATTGCTAAAAACTCAGGCTGCCATTGATCTCCATTTAATGATAATTCAATTGGCTCAAAGCTAATTTGCTTTTCCAACAATGTAATCCATACCGAACGAGAATATAGCGAGAGTTTTTTGTAAAAAAATTTTAACATAGTTGGCGATCGCAGCAGGGTAATTGTTTACGACAACAATTTACTTGATTGTATGTTTTTAGGATCGACAGCTACTAGTTTTTTAAGTGCAATTTTTGCTGATTGAGAATATTACAATATAGACTCGTCCATAAATTTAAAACATTAACATTGGAATATTATGTAGAATATGTGGATAAAAAAAACCATTGCCAAGGCACGATAAAAAGTGCGATCGCAATGGAAAAATTAATTTTAAAAGTTAATAATTAGAATTCAGAACTTTCTGTGGGGTTCATGCCAATAGGAACACCACCACCACCACCAGCTAAGACATCGGCTTCTTTGACAAATCCACTGTATGCTTCCATACCGTGTTCGCCGATATCTAAACCTATTCTTTCTTCCTCTTCATGAACTCGAATACCAATAGTAAATTTGAGGATTGACCAAACAATTGCACTAAAGATCACTGTAAAAGCACCAATAGATAGGATACCAATCAGTTGAGTAACAATATTAGCTGTCCCAAAAATACCTACCGCTAAAGTTCCCCAGATACCACAAACCAGGTGAACTGAAGTGGCACCAACGGGATCGTCAATTTTGATACTGTCAAAGAAGGCAACTGAGAAGACAACAATCACACCAGCAATTAAACCGATGATCACCGCCGACAAATAGCTAACATCAGCACAACCTGCGGTAATACCGACCAAACCAGCCAAAATACCGTTAATGATCATCGATAAGTCAGGCTTGCCATCTTTAATCCAAGAAGTAAAAGTTGCTGCTACACCACCTGCTGCTGCGGATAAATTAGTCGTGACGGCGATATAAGGAACGTTGGCTGTGGCTGCCAATTCTGAACCAGGGTTAAAGCCAAACCAACCAATCCACAGAATCAAACAACCTAAAGTAGCAAAACCCATGTTGTGTCCAGGGATAGCGCTAGTTCTACCATTTTGGTACTTACCAATTCTCGGTCCTAAGATTGCTGCACCAACTAAAGCTGCCCAACCACCGACTGAGTGAACCACTGTTGAGCCAGCAAAGTCGGAAAAACCTAATTCAGCCAACCAGCCACCATCCCAAACCCAGTGTCCAGTAATAGCGTAGGAAAACGCTACTAGTAAGGTACTAAAAATTAAGAAAGCAGTGAACTTAATTCTTTCTGCTACTGCACCAGAAACAATGGTGGCAGCCGTTGCAGCAAAGGCGACCTGAAACAAAAAGCTGATTGCAGGAGGAACTGCTGCGGGATAAGGATCGTCACCATAAGCAGCCGCATCGCCACTAAAGAAAAACCCGCTAGTACCAATAAAGGGGCCTCCGTCGCCATACATTAGAGCGTATCCAACTGCCCAATAAGCGAGGGTGGCGATCGCAAAGACAATTAAGTTTTTAGCCAGAATATTAACTGCGTTTTTCTGACGGCAAAAACCTGCTTCTAACATTCCAAATCCAGCATTCATAAAAATTACTAGAACTGAACAAAACAGCAGGAAAATCGAGTCTAAAACAACCCGTAGTTCGTCTAAATTAGCAGGGGCTTCTAACCCTTGTGCCGTAGCTGCCGTATTCCAGACGACAACTATCATCGCAGCTAAAGGAATACATATAAACCATGAAGGGGAGAATGTCTTGAAGACTGTTCTCAAAGGTCTTGGAAGCAAGCTTTTAGCTTGTGTTCCACTACTCACAGTATTTTTACGTTTGAGTGTTTTTGTAGTTTTTAAGAATTCGGAATTCATTTACACTTCGATTAAATTAGAAAATATAGCTAATTTGCCTATTCAACGACAAATTCGATTGTGTCTAGTCTGTGATTTTTTCTACTTTTTTGCCGTATTTGCAAATACATTTATTTGTGTCATAAAACTGTATAATGGTAGTTTTTTTAAAAATCAAAATCAAACTTTTATTCAAGTATTTAAATTGGCTCTGAGGGCAACTTTTTCTAGGAAACTAAAGCAAAAACTGTAACTTATGTGTCGAATTGTCTTTTTATTTAGTTCATCTTTACAGATCATACATAAAATTTCGCTCATAAGCGAATAAAATTTAAGCTAGCCTGAGCAAACTTGATTAATTCACTGTTGAGTGGAGACAATGAAAGATTAGCTAATCTAATTTATTAGCAACAATATTTAACAATTACTAAAAAAGATCATGGTTTTCTCTGTATTTAGTTAATTTTAAGTTTTTAACCAAAACAAACTATTACATCGCCAATTTTAACAATATAACGCAAGAGAATAATGAGAAAAACCAAATTCAAAACTGCTTTTAGATAAATTATTAGAAGCTTCAAAAGCTTAAACCGTAGCGACCTGATGCCACATAATGACGATGTTTCTAAAACTAACAAATTTTACCACATTAGGCTTAGAAGGAAATAAACGGCGTAAAAAAGGCCGCTTTATCTGCGACCCTACGAGAATTGAACAAACTAACTAATATTATTTGATAAACAACATTTCTTGATAGGTTGGCAAAGGCCAAAGATCATCGGCTACTTCAGCTTCAAGAGCATCAACATCGACTCTAACGTCATCCATCATTGGACGAATTGTAGTCGCAAAATATTTCATATGTTCTTCTGTGCTGGCAAAGTCTTCTTTTGTTAAAGCAGAACCTAATTTAGCCACTTTAGACATCATCGAGTTAGTCAACTCGGCAACTGTCTTGATATTATCCTTATCAAGACTAATGCCCATTTCTTCCAAACCACCAACAGTAGTAGCAATATCAGCTAAATGTCTCATAGCAGCGGGATAAATTCCTGTTTTGGCGATGTCTACTACTAACTTAGCTTCTACCTCAATTGAGAGAATATATTGTTCTGCATATACTTCATAACGACTTTCTAATTCCTTAGCAGAAAGTACACCAGTCCTGGAGAAAAGTTCTTCAATATATTTCTCTGCTAATACTGGTAAAGCATCAGCGCTAGTAGGCAAATTAGCCAAACCTCTTTCTTCTACTGCTATTTTATGCCATTCTTCAGAGTAACCATCGCCACCAAAAATGACCGCACTGTGTTTCTGCATTACTTGTTGAATCACATTAAGTATTGCTTGGTTTAGCTCTGTACCTTTACTCAACTCACCTTCTAGAAGATCTCCTACGAAAGTCAAAGAATCTGCCAGCATTGTGTTTAGTGCAATCAGTGGACCAGAAACCGACTGACTAGAACCGACAGCACGGAATTCAAAGCGGTTGCCAGTAAAAGCAAAAGGAGACGTTCTATTGCGATCGCCTGCATCTTTAGCCAAAGGAGGTAAAGTATCGATTTCAAACTCCAATTTTCCGCTGTGGCTGTACTGATCGTTAAGCTCTCCCGTAGCAATTTGGTTAAATAGTTCTTCTAATTGAGAACCTAAATAAACCGACATAATGGCAGGAGGTGCTTCGTTAGCTCCCAAACGATGATCGTTGCTGGCGTTAGCAATTACGGCCCGCATCAAAGGGCCATATATATGCACCCCGCGAATTACCGCCGCACAAAAAATAAGAAACTGGGCGTTTTCATGAGGTGAATCGCCAGGATCTAATAAGTTCCCCTGAGTAGCATTACCTACAGACCAGTTAACATGCTTACCCGAGCCATTGATTCCCGCGAAAGGCTTTTCATGAAGCAAACAGACAAAACCATGTTTTTTAGCAGTCTGACGCAACAAAGTCATAGTTAGCTGCTGGTGATCAGAAGCTACGTTAGCGGCTTCAAAAAAGGGAGCAATTTCAAACTGCCCAGGAGCTACTTCGTTATGTCTAGTTTTGGCGGGAATGCCTAAACGATACATTTTCTTTTCCACGTCCTGCATAAAGACTTGGACTCGTTCGGGAATCGCTCCGAAGTAATGATCATCAAACTGTTGACCCTTGGCAGGAGGTTTGCCAAATAAAGTTCTGCCAGCTAATAATAAATCGGGACGGCTGTTGGCAAACAAAGCATCTACTAAAAAGTATTCTTGTTCTGCGCCACAGCTAGAATTCACAGGAGCAATATCATCATAACCCAAGAGCTTTAGCACTCTGGTTGCTGCCTTGTTCATTGCCCCAATCGAGCGCAACAAAGGAGTTTTTTTATCGAGAGCTTCCCCTGTCCAAGAAACAAACACGGTAGGGATGCAAAGAGTTACACCGTTATCTGTTTCCATCAGGTAGGCGGGACTGGTTACATCCCAAGCTGTATACCCTCTGGCTTCAAAAGTAGAGCGAATACCACCATTGGGAAAAGATGAACCATCAGGCTCACCTTGCACCAATAGCTTACCTGCAAATTCAGCGATCGCACTGCCATCGCTTTGAGTGGAGATAAAACCATCGTGCTTTTCGGCAGTGGCATTAGTCATGGGATAAAAAACGTGAGCATAGTAAGATGCGCCTTTGGAAATTGCCCAGTCTTTCATCGCTGATGCCACAGTATCGGCAATCGAAACGTCCAGTTGTTCTCCTGCTTCAATTGTTTTTTTCAGCGATTTGAACACAGCTTTTGGCAAACATTGCTTCATTTTGCTCAGGCTGAAAACGTCTGCTGCCCAAAGGTCTTCTAAACGTGCTGGAGGTCCGACAGGAATTGGTTCGCGGTCAGTAATTTGGTAGATTGCTTGTGTGCGAGATTCGTATCCCATGACAGTTGTATTCTTCTTGCAAATATGTTTAGTTCAATTGATCCTACTTGCTAGCAATCTGGGAAAATGTAACATAGGTAACAGAATTATCTTAATTTTTGCTGAGCTATAGACCGAATGGCAAACTAAAGATGTCAAAATTTAAAGTGAACCGTAGTCATCGCTACAACTTATGGGATTATTAATAAAAGTAGCTTAAGACATAGCTGAACAACTAAGGCGGTTATAATCAGCCAAATATAAATAAATTAACTAAATTGCTGTTGGGAGAAATAAGGGAAGATGCGAGACGCAGTTACCGATTTAATTAGAAATTACGATATTGCAGGTCGTTATCTAGACCGTAATGCGATCGATAGTCTCAAAGAATATTTTACCTCTGGCACTACCAGAGTTGCCGTGGCAACTATAGTTAGCGGCAATGCTGCCACAATTGTCAAAGATGCCGGGATTAAACTATTTGAAGAAGTGCCAGAATTAATTAGTCCTGGAGGTAACGCCTATACTACCCGTCGTTACTCTGCTTGCTTACGTGATATGGACTACTATTTACGTTATGCTAGCTATGCTTTAGTTGCGGGAAGCATGGATGTTTTAGATGAAAGAGTATTACAAGGTTTGCGCGAGACATATAACTCCTTAGGAGTGCCAATTGGTCCTACCGTAGTGGGAATTCAAATTATGAAGGATATGCTCAAGGAAATGGCAGCCAACGAGGGGGTTGAGAATACCAATTTTATTGATGAGCCTTTTGAATACATGACTCGCCAGCTAAGCGAAGTCTCTATTTAGTTTCTTGGCAAAAAATTGATAATTGTTGATGATCGTTGGACAAAACTAAAGAGCGATCGCCATTCCTATCGTCCTAATTCTAATTCAGATTGAGGGGCGATTTTTTGTGCCATCTATTTTGGCTTTTTAGACTTTGCTCTTGTGTCCTTGTAAGCTGACAACGTATGGAATAGAAGAGTTTGTACGGTAAACCACACTAATAAGACTGTTGCCATAGGTTACCTGGTTTAGCTAAATTAGCACTCGGATGGTAAGAGTGCTAATCTAACAGATAGACCTGTGATTGAAACAGAAAAGTCTGATTGGTAAATCCCATCAAGACTCGTATGTGTTAATCGCCGTCAGGCGATGTAATCTCTAGCAGCTTTTACATCACACTGAGTATTCCGCACTTAAAATTTAGTCTTTAGTTATCTGGAGAATCTTACATGGCAGCTATTAGTATTAACGTTACAACTGTAAAGCCTTTAGGCGATCGCGTATTCATTAAAGTCAGTGCCAGTGAAGAAAAAACTGCTGGTGGTTTATACCTACCCGATGCAGCGAAAGAAAAGCCCCAAGTTGGCGAAGTTGTAGGTGTTGGCCCTGGTAAGCCCAAAGATGATGGTGGTCACACGCCTTTAGAGGTAAAGGTGGGCGATCAAGTTCTTTACTCCAAATACGCTGGGACTGATATCAAATTAGGTGGTGAAGATTATGTCTTGCTATCTGAAAAAGATATCCTAGCAGCAGTTTCTTAAATTTGTCTTTTGATTAAATTACCAAATGGTCACTGATAACTATTGTTGTGACTATTGACAAATATCCCCTACAAAAGCCTTACAGCACAAAAAATTTAATCTATCCGCAGTTCATCTCATTAAAGGCAAATCAAATATATGGCTAAATCTATTATCTATAACGACGAAGCCCGTCGCGCGCTAGAAAAAGGAATCGATTTATTAGCAGAAGCAGTAGCCGTTACCCTAGGTCCCAAAGGACGTAACGTAGTTCTCGAAAAAAAATTTGGCGCGCCCCAAATCGTTAATGATGGCGTAACGATCGCTAAAGAAATCGAGTTAGAAGACCACATCGAAAATACAGGCGTATCCCTAATTCGTCAAGCAGCATCTAAGACTAACGACGTTGCTGGAGACGGAACTACCACCGCGACAGTTTTGGCTCATGCCATTGTCAAAGAAGGTCTACGTAACGTAGCAGCAGGGGCAAACCCAATTGCCATTAAGCGTGGTATTGATAAAGCAATTGAGTTTCTGGTTGAGAAAATTAAAGAACAGGCACAACCCGTGGGCGATTCCAAAGCGATCGCTCAAGTAGGAACAATCTCGGCAGGTAACGACGAAGAAGTCGGCAAGATGATTGCTCAGGCAATGGATAAAGTCGGCAAAGAAGGTGTGATTTCTTTAGAAGAAGGTAAGTCCATGACTACTGAACTAGAGATCACCGAGGGAATGCGCTTTGACAAAGGCTATATCTCTCCTTACTTTGTGACCGATACCGAACGCATGGAAGCTGCTTTAGAAGAGCCTTTGATCCTAATTACCGATAAGAAAATTAATCTGGTACAAGACTTAGTTCCTGTATTAGAACAGGTAGCTCGTCAAGGTAAACCTTTAGTAATTATTGCTGAAGACATCGAAAAAGAAGCTCTAGCTACCCTAGTGGTTAACCGCCTGCGTGGTGTACTAAACGTTGCAGCTATTAAAGCTCCTGGATTTGGCGATCGCCGCAAAGCGATGCTAGAAGACATTGCTGTATTGACTGGTGGTCAAGTAATTTCTGAAGATGCAGGTCTAAAATTAGAAACTACCACAGTCGAGATGCTAGGTAAAGCTCGTCGGATCAACATTACCAAAGATAGTACGACTATTGTTGCCGAAGGTAATGAAGCAGGCGTTAAAAGTCGCTGTCAGCAAATTCGCCGTCAAATAGAAGCAAGTGATTCTTCTTATGACCAAGAAAAACTACAGGAGCGTTTGGCTAAACTTTCTGGTGGTGTAGCGGTAATCAAGGTTGGTGCTGCGACTGAAACCGAAATGAAAGACCGTAAATTACGCTTAGAAGATGCCATTAACGCAACTAAAGCAGCAGTTGAAGAAGGTATTGTTCCTGGTGGCGGTGCTACTCTAGCTCATTTAGCTCCTGGCTTAGAAGAGTGGGCAAAAGCTAACCTCAAAAATGAGGCTTTAACTGGCGCAAACATTGTGGCACGTGCTTTAACAGCTCCTTTGAGAAGAATTGCTGAAAACGCTGGTCAAAACGGTGCTGTAGTTGCCGAAAGAGTTAAAGAAAAAGACCTGAGCATTGGCTTTAATGCTGCTACAAACGAATATGTCAATATGTTTGAGGCTGGTATTGTTGACCCTGCCAAAGTGACTCGTTCTGCATTGCAAAACGCTGCCTCGATCGCGGGAATGGTATTAACTACTGAATGTATTGTGGTTGACAAACCCGAAAAGGATAAAGGTGCTGCTGCTGGCGGTGGCGGTGATTTTGATTATTAATTTTCAAGCTATTAGTTATTAGCTAAGTGCTTGCAATCAAAAGCTATCTCATCCAATGTGGGATAGCTTTTTTGATTGAATGAGAATAGAGCTACTTACCAATTCTCTTCAAGTCAATTCACGATTTATGATTAATTAGAGCGATCGCCTTGAGCAAAAAACCTCGACTGTCAGATTCGGTAATCCGACACCACTTTCAAATTGTTATCTGAATTAAAATCAAGATAAATAAGTAAGCAATAAACAAGTCTAAACTATCAATCATAGATGGATTTTCAGTCAGAATTATGAGTAATACTAGTAACTTTAAAAAGGCAATTCAGGAGGCTCAGGGAAAGTCAGTTCTTGGTCCAAATGTCATTACCAATGCACTTCCTTATTTGGGTGGGGGTCTAGTCTTAACCGCTTTCGGGACATATGGCGGTTTGGGTGTAATTGCTTCTCGTCCTGATTTATTTATGCCCACCTTTATTGGGGCAATGATTGCCGAATTAGTTCTCTTCTTTGTAGCTCGGGGAGTCGCTCAACAGGGAAATAATAGTACCGCTTTACCTTTACTTGCTCTCTACAGCCTCCTATCTGGCTATACTCTTAGCGGTATCGTTTATCTAGCTTTGAGTAATTCGGGAGTGGGTATTGGGGGAGTCGGCATTGCAGCACTTGGTTGCGGTGTCACTTTCATCGCCGGACGCAAAATTGGCTCTAATTTATCGGATGAAGATGGTTTGGCTTTAGCGCAGACAGTGCGTCTTGGGGTTACAGCTTTATTGGTTGTCTTGGTGGGACAATTACTATTTTCTGTATTTGGAGTTTACACTCCTAGCTGGTTAGAAGTTGCTATTTCTGGTGTTGGGGTTGCCATCTTTGCTGGGGTGGCAGTAGTTGACTTTTATATTTTGCCCCGTACCTATGAAGATGAGCAATATCTACCAGCTGCTCTTTCAATGTACTTAACCTATATCAACCTCTTCGTATTCATCCTACGTTTGTTGATTGCTATTAACAGCCGCGATTAGTTCTTAGCAGTTAGTTAACTAGTTTTAATTAAATAGTGACTAAATAGTGACTGCCTTCCGCTTCTAGTTTATTCTAGAAGCGGTTTTTTTTAGAGAAAACTCCGATAATTCTTGTTGGGAAATCTTATTATTCTGGTATGAATACGGAAGTGGTTTTTATTTAGCGTGATTAGACTGAGTTTAATACAAGCCTTAATTCATCAGGTCTTTATACTTCAACCGAGCGACTGAATTATGCGAGCGGAAGTTAATACTGAAGACATTAGTTAGGGTCAACTAATTTTATTTAAAACTTGGTTTAGTAACAATGCGTTGGAAATTATTTTTCGAGTTTTGTCTAACAATTTTAATTGTTTTTATTCTGGCAGGAGACTTGTTTTTACCTCAGCCCTATCGTAGTAGTAGCCAGCAGTTGAAAGTTAATCTCAATCATTTTTTGACTAGTCTATTGCCTCGCAAAATTATCGACCTTGACCCAAAAATTTCCCCCAATAGTTAAAGTTATTAAACTGGAAAACCTCTCAAGCATCAAAGCGATCGCTTTAAACCAGCAAGAGATAATTGAATTTATCTTATGGAAAAAGATGGCGATCGCTTTTTTTTACCGATTAATCATTTATATAACAATTAATCAAATACAACTAGACTTCAGACTCTAAAAGATTTAGCATTAGCTACTAAGCCAAAAATGTGATAGGGGAAAGAGTTTGAGCAAGCTATTAAAAATAGCCGAGGCAATTGATCGCATAAGTGAATTGATCGGTCGTCTTACTTACTGGCTAGTATTGTTAATGGTTGCAGTAGGAGTATGGAATGTTGTAGGGCGATATTTAGGGAGGATTATTGGAACTAATCTTACTTCTAATTCTCTGCTCGAAATTCAGTGGTATCTGTTTGATATAGTATTTTTGTTCGGTGCTGCCTACGCTCTTAAATATAACGAACACGTTCGAGTAGATATTTTTTATAAAGGCTGGAGTCGTCGTCGCCAAGCGATCGCTAATTTTTTAGGTAATCTTTTATTTTTAATTCCTTTTAGCAGTCTACTTATTTATTATTCTTGGGGAACAATAGTTAATTCGTGGAGAATACAGGAAATGTCTCCCGATCCTGGTGGTTTACCGCGATATCCCATTAAGTTTGCCATCATTCTCGCTTTTATTTTGTTAATTTTGCAGGGCATCTCCGAAGCAATTAAAAACTGGAATATTTATACTAGTCGTGAGGATAGGCAATGAGTTATGACTGGTTAAGCATAGCAATGTTCGCGGGTGCATTACTCTTTTTGTCCACTGGCTTTCCTGTCGCTTTTTCTCTAGGTGGGGTAGCAATTCTTTTCGCCTTAATTGGTGCAGCCGTAGGGGAATTTAGCTTGAGTTTTTTTCAGGCAATGCCCAGCCGTATTTTTGGAATTATGGCTAACTATACATTGCTAGCTATTCCCTACTTCATTTTTCTCGGTTCGATGCTGGAAAAAACGGGCATTGCCGAGAAACTATTAGAAACTATGGGCATTCTCTTTGGGAGAGTAAGAGGCGGTTTGGCTTTAGCGGTGGTAATTGTTGGGGCGTTGCTGGCAGCTTCTACTGGGGTGGTAGCTGCCACTGTGGTAGCGATGGGCTTAATTTCCTTGCCGATTATGCTGCGCTATGGCTATAGCAAGGAGTTGGCGGCGGGGGTAATAGTCGCTTCTGGTACTTTGGGGCAGATTATTCCGCCTAGCGTAGTACTGGTAGTCTTAGGCGATCAGTTAGGTATTCCCGTCGGCGATCTGTTTCTTGGCTCGTTGATTCCTGGATTAATGATGACGATCGCTTTTGCCCTCTATGTTTTGATTGTGTCTTATCTCAAGCCTGAAGTTGCCCCTGCTTTGCCTGCCAGCATGAGAATTAGTGGAAAAAAGCTGTTGATACGAGTAATAACTGTAATGCTACCACCACTTGTATTAATCGTTTTGGTATTAGGCAGCATTTTCCTGGGTATCGCTACGCCAACAGAAGCGGGTGCATTAGGTTCGGTAGGGACAATAATTTTAGCAGCTATTAACCGCCAATTGAACTGGGCAGCGTTGCGAGAAGTATGTGATGCAACCATGCGAATTACCACCATGGTAATGTTTATCTTGATTGGTTCGACTGCTTTTAGCTTGGTGTTTCGAGGCTTGGGGGGAGACAGGTTTATGGAAAACTTGCTAGTCAATCTTCCTGGGGGAAGAATCGGCTTTTTGCTAGTCAATATGCTGGTGATTTTTTTGTTGGGTTTCTTTATTGATTTTTTTGAAATCGCCTTTATTGTAGTACCGATCTTTGCTCCTGTGGCTCAACAACTAGGATTAGATTTGGTTTGGTACGGTGTAATAATTGGAGCTAATTTACAAACTTCTTTCTTAACTCCTCCCTTTGGTTTTGCCCTTTTTTACTTACGAGGAGTTGCGCCACCAGAGCTTAAAACCAAAGATATTTATCGTGGGGCAATCCCGTTTATTTTGCTACAGCTTGTGGTTTTAACTTTAATTATCATGTTTCCTCAAATAGTTAGTTTTTTAACATCTTTAAGTTCTTCCCCAGGTTCAGTTTAATGATCTGGTGAGCTCTCTAGCTACTTTTGATAATTGGTATTACTTCGAGCTTGGATGAAAACGTAAAAAGCCGCGAATATCCATCGTAGATATTGCACGACTTAGTAAATTAGTAAATAATGATCAAATCAGTTATCAAATTGATTTAGTTCAACCATCAAACATAAAATCTATATTTGGGCTGGCTGTGCTGTTTTAGCAGTTAGCTTTTCATAGGTTTCACGCATTTTTAAGCCAACTAATACTTGGAATAAACCAGTGCCGTTGCTGGAACCAGGATAGTCTTTATGCTTCAGCAACAGTTCCGTCATTTCGCCGTAGTGACTAGTGCTAGTGTTACTTAAATGACTCTCAATGTAGATCATCTGTTCGAGGTTGCCGAATTCACCATCTACCTCTAGAATGGATACTTCATTATTGTAAAAGCTATCAGGACCATAATACATTTTGATGCCTGGAATAGGACATTGAAGTTTACGTCCACAAGGTCGCCAGTGAATTGTTGAGCCTTCATCAAATAGATAGACAGTATCGAAGTTTTCTACACCTTCTTTCTGAATTAAACGAACTTTTAATAGTTCGCTCTCTTGGTCTTTGACTAAATCAGTTGGCAATACCTGAATTACAACATCAGCAAACTCTCTTTGAACTTCGATGTAGGCCTTAAAGTCGGGTTCACGAGCTTTGATCGAAGCCAAAATATCTTCGTAAGTATGACCCCTTTCAGCCATATCACGCTGAATTTTCCACTGGATTTTAACTTCGTCACTGATATCTAAATAAACGCTAAAATCTACCAGTTTACGAACTCTTTCGTCATACAAAGGGTGTAATCCTTCAATAACTATCACTTTATTTGGTTCAATCCTTTCAGGAGGATCGAGTTCGCCAGTTTCATGATTATAAATTGGCTTGTCGATCGCCTTACCTTCTTTAAGAGACTTAATTTGCTCATACATCAGGTCAAAATTATTTGCTTTGGGATTTAAAGCTGTAACACCTGCTGCTTTTCTGCCTTTGCGATCAAGACTATGATAGTCATCAAGACAAATTACGGTCATAAACTCTTCACCAAATAAGTCGGTCAAACGGCGAAGAAAGGTTGACTTGCCACATCCGGAGTCTCCTGCTACTCCGATAAGCACCACTCGGTCTAAATCGGCGGTCATAAAATTCCTCTTCTACAAAACTAATATTTAACTCATAAATTGTTAAGCAATCTTAAGGAGTTAACCCGCAGACACATCCTATTTAAACCCATGTCCTCAAAGACAGTTGAGTCTTAATATTCAGACAAGGCTTGGATCCATACAGCAAGTCTATTTCCGTGAGATTTCTCTCAGCTATCTTTCCCGTTTTTCCAGAAAAGCGCTCAGAGGAAGCTTGAATTTAGCTAGTCAATCTGAGTATTAAATGCTAATTACTAACATTGATGAATCTTACCAGAAGCTAACCCCCTCTTCAAGAGAGAATCAGCTGTAATTCGGTTGTAACAAATTAATAAATTGACTAGCTTTTTTTAATCTAGCAGTTTAAGAAAAAATGAAAATGAATTTAAAACTACAGATTTTAATCATCCTAAGAATGTAACTTGAAACTAGAGATATATATCTTGCTTAATTTTTCCCTAGGTTTTTACCTGCTGATGAATCAATAAGAGTCTCTCAATGATAGTGTATTAATACAGTACAAACAGTCTCAGCTGCTGTCTTTAGTTTCTTGTTCAGGATAGTAATGAGCCAGAAGATAAATTCAGTTATGTAAAGTATTTAATAGTCTAAATTTAAGTTGGGGGAATCAAGTCCAGGTAATGTATAACTCTAGTGCAGCATTTTCTAGCAGCAACACCGAATACAAAAATCGTTTATTTATTTATGAGGTAGAAGGTCTATCTCAAAACAGAGTTGATACTAAGGTACCAATTCGAAGCAGCGGTACCACATTCATTACTGTTCCTTACAACAGAATGAATCAAGAGATGCGACGCATCAATAGTTTGGGGGGGAAAGTAATCAATATCAAGCCTGTCCACAGTAGCATAACAGTTCAAGACAGCCAACCTGCCCCTAAACAGGACAAAGCTTCTAATAATAACAAATCTATGACTCAAGCAAAACCGAAACAAGCAAAACAAAAAGTTCCCGTTAATATTTATCGTCCTAAAGATCCTTATGTTGGTAAATGTGTTGATATATATGACCTAGTAGCAGAAGATGGCATAGGTACTTGTCGCCACATGACTTTCGATCTCTCTGGCGGAGATTTACACTATGTAGAAGGTCAAAGTATCGGGATTATTCCGCCAGGCGAGGATGAAAATGGCAAGCCTAATAAGTTAAGGCTGTATTCTATTGCTTCCACTCGTCACGGCGATAACTTAGACGGCAAAACGGTATCTTTGTGCGTCCGTAAATTAGAGTATAAGCATCCTGAGACAGGAGAACACGTAGAAGGAACTTGCTCTAGTTTCTTATGTAACCTTAAACCAGGTGATGACGTGTCAATTACTGGACCTGTAGGCAAAGAGATGCTGTTACCTGAGGATGAAGATGCCAATGTAATTATGATCGCAACAGGAACTGGTATTGCTCCTTTCCGCGCTTATCTATGGCGTATGTTCTTGGAAGGAGACAAAAATCCTGACTATAACTACAAGGGATTAGCTTGGCTATTTTTCGGTATTCCTAAAACTGAAAACATTCTTTATAAGGAAAAGTTAGAAAAGTTAGCGGCAGAATATCCTGATAACTTCCGTATGGATTATGCCATTAGCCGCGAGCAACAAAACTCCGAAGGTGGCAAAATGTATATTCAACATAGAATTGCCGAACACGCCGATCAACTTTGGGAATTAATTCAAAATCCTAAAACTCATACCTATATCTGTGGTTTAAAAGGCATGGAAGGTGGTATTGATGAGGCACTTAGCGCAGCAGCAGATAAACATGGCGTTAACTGGGATGAATATCGTAAAGCCATGAAAAAAGAGCATCGTTGGCACGTTGAAACTTATTAAGGTTGCTTAAGTTGTGCAATGGTGTGCAATAGGTTGTTTTTTTAACTGAAGAAAACCTACGAAAAAACTCTATTCTGCAATGCGTCTGCCAAGTCAATTTGGTAGGCGCTTTTATTTTATTAGTCGATCGCTCTGACCACTTTTTAGCTAGTTTAAATATAAAGCTATTGGCTATTGGCTTTTGTTCATTTTTCAAGTATTAATCCCACACATTAGAAAGCATTTTGTGTCGAATATTGCATTAAAAATGAGAATTACGTTAAATTTAGTTAAGCAAGAGGTAATATAAAGAAAAGAAACTTGACATAAACAGCATTTGGCAGCTTAAAGTACTTCAGATAGGTTTCAGACACAATACGAGCAAAAAAGATGTTATGCCTAGTTATTAGGTAGACATAAGGGAAAAGCCTTGAATATCTGTACACCTAAGATCGAGTGGCTTGGTCTGCTATAGCTTTTAGTCAATACTTAGAACGGACAAAAAATAAGCTAATAAATCTAATAAATATTTAATTTAGAACAAAACATACCCTATGAAGAACTTTTCCTGGAGAATCGTATTACTTTGGACATTACCTTTACTGGTGGTGGGCTTTTTCCTCTGGCAAGGAACTTTTTCGGCAACCACTGCTAGTAATAGCCTAAGCGGCAATACAGCCAGTACTCGCATGACCTATGGTCGTTTTCTAGACTACCTGAATTCCGACAGAGTTACTTCCGTAGAATTATACGAAAATGGTAGAACCGCGATCGTTCAAGCAATCGATCCAGAATTAGACAATCGCTTACAAAAGCTTAGAGTCGATTTACCAACCAATTCACCTGAACTAATCGCCAAATTGCGCGATGCTGATGTTAACTTTGACTATCATCCTGCTGGTAACGAAGGAGCAGTTTGGGGACTTTTAGGTAATTTGATTTTCCCAGTAATTTTAATTGGAGCATTATTTTTCTTATTCCGCCGCTCTAATAATATGCCTGGTGGTCCTGGTCAAGCAATGAGCTTTGGCAAATCTAAAGCCAAGTTCCAAATGGAAGCTAAAACAGGCATCATGTTCGATGATGTTGCCGGTATTGACGAAGCTAAAGAAGAATTACAGGAAGTTGTCACCTTCCTCAAGCAACCTGAGAGATTTACGGCAGTGGGAGCAAAAATTCCCAAAGGCGTATTGTTAGTTGGACCTCCGGGAACAGGTAAAACTCTTTTAGCAAAAGCGATCGCTGGTGAAGCTGGCGTACCTTTCTTTAGTATTTCAGGTTCTGAATTTGTGGAAATGTTCGTTGGTGTCGGTGCATCCCGCGTCCGTGATTTATTTAAAAAAGCCAAAGAAAACGCCCCCTGTCTAATTTTTATCGACGAGATTGATGCAGTCGGTCGTCAACGTGGTGCTGGTATTGGTGGCGGTAATGATGAGAGAGAACAAACTCTCAACCAACTGCTGACCGAAATGGATGGTTTTGAAGGTAATACAGGGATTATTATTATCGCTGCTACTAACCGTGCTGATGTTTTAGACTCCGCGTTAATGCGTCCTGGTCGTTTTGACCGTCAGGTGATGGTAGATAACCCCGACATTAAAGGTCGTTTAGAAATACTCGAAGTTCACTCTCGCAATAAGAAAATTGCTCCTGAAGTTTCTTTAGATGCGATCGCCCGTCGTACTCCTGGGTTCTCTGGTGCCGATTTAGCTAACCTGCTGAACGAGGCAGCTATTTTAACTGCTAGAAGACGTAAAGAAGCAATTACTATTCATGAGATAGATGATGCAGTAGATCGTGTCGTAGCTGGTATGGAGGGTACTCCTTTAACCGATGGCAAAAGTAAGAGACTAATTGCCTATCACGAAATTGGTCATGCGATCGTTGGTACCTTAGTTAAGGATCACGATCCAGTACAGAAAGTTACTTTAATTCCTCGCGGACAAGCCCAAGGTCTGACCTGGTTTATTCCCAATGAAGAACAAGGCTTGATTAGCCGTTCTCAGCTAATGGCAAGAATTGCAGGTGCGATGGGTGGTCGTGCAGCCGAAGAAGAAATCTTTGGTAATGATGAAGTTACTACTGGTGCAGGTGGGGACTTACAGCAAGTCACCGAAATGGCAAGACAAATGGTAACTATTTACGGAATGAGTGACCTTGGTCCTATTGCTTTAGGTGGACAAGGTGGTCAGGTATTCCTAGGTGCAGGCTTGACCTCTCGTGCTGAATATTCTGAAGAAGTTGCCTCGCGCATTGACGATCAGGTACGTCAAATTGCTGAACACGGTCATCAATTGGCACGTAAAATTGTTAGAGAAAACCGTGAAGTAATTGACCGCCTAGTTGACCTGCTAATTGAAAAAGAAACCATTGATGGCGAAGAATTAAAGCAGATTGTTTCTGAATATGCTGAAGTGCCAGACAAAGAGAGATTTGTTCCTCAAATCTAGTTTCAGTTAGTTTAATTATTAGAAAAGGATAGTCGATAAACTATCCTTTTTTTGATCGAAACTAGATGATTTTTTAAATCTTAAATTTAAATATTAAATAAATTTTAGCAATGGAATGTGCAATCATTAGCCGTGCGGGACAAGTACTCGCTAGAGGAAAATTAATTCTGCAACAGGAAGATCAGGGAACCCGCTTAAATTTAGAAACCAGAGGTGGCAAACTTATTCAAGGTGGATATGTTGGCGAAGATGGGGATTTAGGTACAGCTAGCAAAATATTATTTGAAAATTGCTTTGCTACCTGGCGGATGACAGGATTGACTTTGAAGGTAGTTATTAGTGCTTAAACAAACAATCAACAAAACATTGACAAATAGCAAGAGAAGTTGCGATACAATACAAATCGCTTTACTACCTCGCAATAGGGCATCATGGGCAATACATTTGGGCAAATATTTCGCATTACAACTTACGGAGAATCTCACGGCGGAGGTGTCGGGGTAGTTATTGATGGCTGTCCTCCACAGCTAAAAATTAGCGCAGCCGAAATACAGGTAGATTTAGATCGCAGAAGACCTGGACAAAGTAGAATTACTACACCTAGAAAAGAAAGCGACACTTGTGAAATTCTGTCGGGAGTTTTTGAAGGTAAAACTACGGGGACACCAATCTCAATTCTAGTCAGAAACAAAGATGCGCGATCGCAAGACTATAATGAGATGGCAGTCAAGTATCGTCCGTCTCATGCTGATGCTACCTACGATGCTAAATATGGCATTCGTAACTATCAAGGCGGTGGACGTGCTTCGGCGCGGGAAACGATCGGGAGAGTTGCCGCAGGGGCGATCGCCAAAAAAATTCTTAAAGAAGTTGCTGGGGTGGAAATTATCGGTTATGTCAAGCGGATCAAAAACATCGAAGCGGAAGTAGACTCTAGTACCGTAACCATCGCCCAGGTAGAAAGTAATATAGTTCGCTGTCCTAACTCTGAATGCGCCGAAACTATGATTAATCTAATCGATCTAGCTAGAAGAGAGCAAGATTCTCTCGGTGGAGTCGTAGAATGCGTCGCACGTCATGTACCCAGAGGTTTGGGCGATCCTGTATTTGACAAATTGGAAGCAGATTTAGCTAAGGGTGTAATGTCGCTTCCTGCTACTAAGGGTTTTGAAATAGGCTCGGGTTTTGCTGGCACAACTATGTTGGGAAGCGAGCATAACGATGAATTTTATATTGATGAACATGGCGATACTCGCACCGTCTCTAATCGTTCAGGTGGAGTTCAAGGAGGCATCTCCAATGGAGAAAATATCGTAATTCGAGTTGCCTTCAAACCCACAGCGACGATCGGCAAATCACAAAAAACAGTTACTAAAGGTGGTGCAGAAACTCTACTCGCTGCTAAGGGAAGACACGATCCTTGCGTATTACCTAGAGCAGTGCCAATGGTCGAAGCAATGGTAGCCTTAGTATTATGCGATCGCCTTTTGTATCATCAGGCGCAGTGCAAAACGTTGGTGTTCTAAAGTTGTTGATGGGTAATTAGATATCTAGACCAAACTCGTGCATTTCTTCAGATTGCTCAGCAATCTCTATTCAGCTTGCAACAATTTAATTTATGCAAGCAGCAATTAATCACCAAATTTACCAAGTCGGATCTTCATAAATATTTACCGTTAATTTTGGTTGATCCTTGGGAACAGAGCTAATACAAGCACAAATAGTTTTTCCATCATCTAGCTCTACCTCACAAGCGTGACAAGAACCCATCAGACATCCGGTGGCGATAAATACTCCTGCTCGTTCTGCTACCTGTAACATTGGTTCTCCTGGTTCTGCTTCGACGGTCACATCGTCTGGCAAAAAACAAACCTTAATACTCATAAATTTTCGCGCTCGATATTTAATTATTGGTCAGATTAGCTCCTAGCCTTTAGTTCTAAGCTCTTACTAGTAGCAATAATTGCCTACCTCAAATCATCAATGTCTCAATCTCAATAATAACTAGCTAAAAATCCTTTTAAATTTAAATTTGTTTCGACGATATCTGCCAACGTATTCAAAGTAGACTCCCTTTGGTCACGATAATTAGAAATACCAGTAGCTAAGGATGACATTCCTCTTTGTTTGCGTAATTGGTTAATCCAGGAACGTCGCCAAGCACCATTATCAAACAGACCATGAATGTAACAACCCCAGATTGACTGGCTTTGATCAACTAACCCCAAGCCAGGATCGTCAAATATAGGTTGATAGTCATCTGCGCCTTCTTGCAAGCGACGACTGATGCGACTGCGACCTTGATGTATTTCATAACCGTCTACGGGTAAACCAGCTTGCGGAAATTGAGAAATTACCTGTCTTTGACGTGCTATTTTATTGGACGAAAGGATGGTCGTAATTGGTAATAAATTGAGGGCAGTAAATTCTCCTGCTTCTCCTTCAAATCCTTCTGGATCGATGATGCGTTGACCCAAGATTTGAAATCCGCCACAAATCCCTAATACAGTTCCCCCCGCCGCCGCATAGTTTTTAATTTGTTCTGCCATCCCGCTTCTTTCAATCGCCAACAAGTCAGGAATGGTAGTTTTTGTTCCAGGGATAATTACCGCATCGGGATGTCCTAGAGAGTCATGAATATCGATATAGTTTACTCCGACGCTTGATTCTGCTTCTAAAGGATCGAAATCAGTAAAGTTGGCAATTCTCGGTAATCTAATAACGCTAATATTAATGTCTTGACTACTACGGCGACGATTTCTTTCTAACAAATCGAGCGAGTCTTCAGCAGGAAATTGCTGATGACTCCAGGGAATTACTCCCAGTACTGGCACTCCTGTTTTTTCTTCCAGCCATGTAATACCTGAATCGAGCAGTTCTTTCTGTCCCCTAAATTTGTTAATTACCACGCCCTTGATCAGCGATCGCTCTTGAGGATCTAGCAGTTCTAAAGTCCCGACGACATGAGCAAATGCTCCACCTCTTTCTATATCTACAACTAAAATAGTTGGAGCGTTGAGATGTTTTGCCACCCGCATATTAGTTAAGTCGCGATGCTTAAGATTTATTTCCGCTGGGCTGCCTGCACCCTCGCAAACAACCATGTCGAACTCTAAGGAAAGTCGATACAAAGATTCTTGAACCACTTCCCAGCCAAGATCAAAATATTTTTCGTAATATTCTGTCGCTTTTACCGTACCAACGGACTTACCCTTAATAATTATCTGTGAAGTCATATTCCCTTGAGGCTTGAGTAGAATAGGATTCATTTCTACTCGTGGAGCTACTCCTGCTGCCCAAGCTTGAACTGCCTGAGCATGACCTATTTCTCCACCTGTGGAAGTGACGTAAGCATTTAATGCCATGTTTTGCCCTTTGAAGGGAGTGACCCGCCAACCATGCCTAGCTAGAATACGGCATAACGCAGCAGTCAGAAAGGATTTTCCTGCATGAGATGTTGTTCCGACCACCATAATCGCTTTCATCAATCACTCCTGTGCTGCAATGCAATATATACACTGTTACTGTTATAACAGCAGTTCAGTACTTTAAAGTGACAATTTTAACCAACGATTGAGCCAATGGGAAACTCGCTCAAATAAAGAGGCAGCAGGAATCTCATTTTCTAACTGTTCCCACTGGTCGATAATTTGCCTACCCAAAGGAGTCAGGCGAAAACTATCAGTTAAACCCTGTCCGTCTACTTCTCGACGCAATAAGCCTACATTGATTAACCAAACTAATTTGTCTTCTGTCCTTGATTCGCTCAAAGCCAACTTGGCATAACCAGATTTAATTCCTGTCTCTTCCGCAATCTGTTGAATCGGGACACTTTGCTGGCGCATCTGTTGGAATAGCTTGAGGCAAAACGGCGAACAAGACAAAGCTCTTTTAGCTCTTTGAACTGTTTGGGGTTCATATTTAAAAACGTTGAGATCTAAATTAGTCGTCATGGTAATTTAAAATGTCAATTTAAAATTTAGCTATTAATTTAGTTTGCACTAAGCCCAAAGAATTTACTTAAAACTTGTTTGAGGTAAGTTACTGCTGCTCAGGACACGAATATTTATTATGACTATTATGACAGGGTTGTACGCCTTTTCTGACTCATGACTCTCTGCGTTTCCCGATTATTCGGCGTATTTACGATTTAGGCGATCGCTTTGGTAAAATATCAGCAATTTGTTTGAATTGACCAACTGAAAATTAATAATACTTTACTAGCTAAAAAAAATCAGGTTCTATAATAAAAACAGGTAGAACTTCACCAGATCTTTAAATTATTAACTGAAACTTATTGTTTGAGCTGCTCTAGATTTTAAACTGTTCAATTTCTTGGTAGCGAAATAATATTGGATCTCTAATTTAAATTTAGGGTTTTTAACAATATTGCGACCCTGCTAATTAATTTCTAGCAGTAGTGCTTTAGTCCAATTTAATAATTCAACAATTGAGCTTTGTCGAAGCTTCAGCTAAACGTAGAGCTAATTTCGTCCTGGTCAAATTACTATAAGAAGGTTGCTTCATCATGAAAAGCTATGCTGTTTGTCCTTGCTGCTCTAATAAATTAATGCACCATATCAGTAATCATCGTGACTACTGGTTTTGTCGTCGATGTTGGCAAGAAATGCCAGCAATAAATTTAAAAACCATCAAAACTGAAGAATATTCTCAACGCGCTCAACAAATTAGTGTTGCTGCTCCAGCTAATTTAATTAAACCTGACCAAATTAAATTCAAGACAACCTAACTAATATTTTTGTACTGATAATTGTGAGTACTTTCGAGCGAAGTTTTGAATAGTCAAATGAATAATTATTCACATCTATCTAATGATTGATTAAAGTTTTGAATGATAGCTATTATTCAAAACTTTAATCACGATTGTGACAATTAGAGCATAAAATCGATTAAGCTAAAAAGACGTGTATGACGAGCAAAAGCGACCAAAACTCATCAGATTAAATGATGGTGTGTTAATAAAGTATCGCCTTTAATGAATGAGCCATTTATCTCGACTTCAAACCAAAATTACCACCAAAACTTGGCAGGCTGCTAAAAAAGCAACTAACTTGATTCAAAATCGTTTTGCTCTGCTAGAAGGAAACATGACTCAGCATGACCGTGTTGTATTCGACCTCAAAGGTTATATCATTAAACCAGCGGTACTAACCGAAAGTGAAGTTAAAATTCTCAAAGAATTCGTCCTGCGTCAGAAAGATCATCCAGAATCATTACCGCCTCATGAGCGTTGTTTGCCTGGAGGTCCTTTTGCTCGCTTAATCGATCATCCTGCGGTAATGAACGTGCTGTTAGATGTAATCGATCCTGATATTGAGAAAATTCGCTTAGAAAATGTCTTTTTAAGCTATCGGGAGCAAGGGGAGGGAGAATGGAAGCCTCATGCAGGAGGACGGACTACTAACCCCAACTATGCCTATAATTTTCATGATGGACGGATTTATGCAGGTATGACGCGCGTGGTTTGGGAATTGGATGAAGTAATCGAAAATCAAGGGGGGACTTGCTTTATTCCTGGTAGTCACAAAGCCAACTACAATATACGGACAAATCCTGTTGCTAGTATTGATGCCAGAGATTCGGGACTGTGGGAAAGCTATAGCTGCCCTCCTGGCTCATTAATTATCTTTTCAGAAGCAGTTAGACATTCAGCGGACTTTTGGCAAAATCCCCACAATCCTCGTGTAGCAATTTTTTGTGCTTATAATCATATTAATGTGCGCCATCACAAGCCTAGTACTCCTCCAGAGGTTATTGATCGACTAGCTCCTAAACATCAGCGATTCTTCAAAGGAGTTTATCATCCTCTATTTGATTGATTACGATTGAGAATATCTACAATAAAATAGCAAAGCTATTAGTAAAAGAATTTACGGTTAATTTATGCGCGATCGCTACATAGTAAATAGTAGGTCAACCATCATTAGGCAAATAGTGACCTTACTCAGCATAATTACTGCTTTTGGGATGAATGTGTTCGCTAATATTAGTCCTCCCAACGGATTAACTATTGGCGAGATTTCTCAGCAAATTTTCAAAGATGTGTTAATTACTCCTGCTAGCTATGCTTTTGCGATCTGGGGCTTAATCTATCTAGGTTTGATTAGTCTAGCTATTTATCAAGCTTTGCCTAGTCAAAGAAATGATGCTTTACTAAGGCAAATTGGCTATAAATTAGCGATCGCATCCATAGCGCAAACTATCTGGGTAATTTGTTTTCTCTATCGGCAATATGCTGTTTCGTTTTTGGCGATGTTATGTATACTGCTGCCGTTAATTGCTGCTTATTGGAGTTTGCCTTTTAAATCGCGTATTTCCAGATGGCAAAAGTGGTTGATTCGCACTCCCATTAGTATTTATTTAGCTTGGATTAGTGTAGCGACTGTAGTTAACGGTGCAGTCGTTTTATCGTCTTGGCAGTGGGGTGGCTGGGGAATAAGCGCCGTAGGATGGACGGTAATAATGTTGTTGGTGGCTGGCTTCATCACTCATTTTGTGACGATTCCGCGGTTCGATTTAGCCTATGCTGGCGTTTTTGTTTGGGCGTTAATTGCGATCGCGATTAAAAATTCCGAGATTATCCTCATTTCAGGGACAGCGATCGGATTAAGTATTGCTCTAATCGTGCTATTATTTTCCTTTAACTTTTATGATTCTGGCGAGCAAAATACGGAACATAATTTGCTTGATTAACTGGATTAGATTTAACTCAAATCAATAAACTGCTTCATAAATTTACGATCAATATAGTCTTTAATCCACCACAAAACAGCAGATCGCCAGCCAAAAGAACTCCAAGACGCGATCGCCTGATGATCGCCTGTACCGATTAAAGCCAGATATTTGTCTTGGGGGATATAGGGTTGTAGTGGTTGATCTGAAAGTATCTGCTGCCAATTGTTAAATAATGGTTGTCCTTGGCGCACGGCAAAAACTCCAGCTTTGGGACGGTTATAGTTAGTCATAGTAGCAATATCTCCTGCTGCAAATACTTGAGGATGGGATACTGACTGAAGAGTATCAGAAACTAAGATAAAGCCGCGATCGTCGGTAGCTAGATTAGACTCTTTAATCCAGCTTGGTGCAGTAGCCTGAGTCACCCAGAAAGTGCGATCGCATTGGAGATTCAGTCCTGATTCGCAAATAACTCGCTCTGGCAAAACTTCCGCAACGCTTTGTTGTAAGTTTAGTTTAATCCCTCGTTGCCGCATAATTTTGGCTAGCTGATTACTCACCCAACCATTATGACCAGACAGTAATTGTTTACCGCGATGAATTAACTGAATTTCTAGAGTATTCTTGTCTTGACCTTTTAAAATTTCTTTTAAACAAGTCTGCATATTCAAAGCCAACTCGACTCCCCCCGCACCACCGCCAACAATGACAATTGATAGTTGAGATGATAGTTGAGAATTAGCTGCTGACTGCTTTAACTTGTACCAAGCCTCAAGAAACACAGGGACAGGTTTAGCGGGGATGGCATACTCTTTAGCACCAGGGACGGTAATAGTTTGGGGAGTGCTGCCAATATCTAAAGATAAATAATCAAACTCAAGCAGGTAATTTTCACAAGTAACCTGGTGGTTATCCGTATCTATGCCAATGGCGCGATCGATAATTAATTCCGCACCAGCAAAATCCGCCAGACTCCGCAAATCTATATGAGTCTCCTCATAGCTATAAAAACCCGCTACATAACCAGGAAGCATCCCCGAATAAGGCGTTTGCTCTACATCGCTGATTAAAGTTAAATCGACGTTGGGCATGGGTTTGAGTCCCCACTGCTTCAGCGCGATCGCATGAGAATGTCCACCACCTATGACAACTAGTTTTTGATTCATATATGCCTTGTCTTTCTTTGCTCAATCTCAAATATATTGGGTTTAGAGAGAAAGAGCTAAGAAAGCTAGAATTATTGGTGAAAGAAAATCAAACAAAACTTGTGGAGGCTTGGTATGGGTATTTTGGCAATTAGAGCCGATGAAAGAGTTCAAAATGTTTATTTTACAGAAGATACTATTAGTGTCGATCTGATGGATGGCAGAACTATTACTGTTCCTTTGGTATGGTATCCCAGACTATTAGCCGCTACCCCCAAACAAAGAGAAAAATGGGAAATGTGTGGGGGTGGTTATGGTATTCACTGGTCAGAAATAGACGAGGACTTAAGCACGGAAGGATTATTAAGAGGCGCACCAGCACCAAAAAGCCAATTCAAATAACTTAATGATTTCCTCTAGTATTTATCATTCATTAATTCTAAGTAATCGGCGATCGCCTTAGCAATCTCTTGTTTGCCTACTGCTTTTTGGGGTGGTTGCTCTGTGGTTACCAAATAGGCTACCTGCGCGCCAGTTGCTTGATGTTCTTCGCCTCGATTAGCTACCACCATTTGATAACCCTGCTTTAGTCTGGTTTGGGCAATATCGATTAATTCTTCATGAGAGACATTTTCCTGATATTTAAAAGTAATCATCTTTAAGCTGGGAAACTTAGCTCTTACTTCGCTAATTACTTTTTGGGTAGGTACTAAATCGATTTTAGACAATGCTCCACCGCTGGGTATTTTACCAGGAAATACTCGTGCAGGTTGATAATCGGCAACCGCAGCCGAAAAAATGCCAAAGTGATACGGTTGCTGTAATTCGGTCATTACTTCGGCTAGATATTCATCGTAGGTAGTAACAATCTTGTGAGTCAAGTAGCTAGGAGGAGAATAACTGCCTTGTCCCTGAATTAATTTTACCTTTGCCCCCCGTAGATATAATTCTTCAGCAATACAAGTTCCTAATTTTCCTGTAAAGCGATTAGTTAGACGACGGATATTGTCCACTGGTACGGGTGTCGGGCCTCCTGTAACTAAAATAGGGATATTTTTAAGCGAGGATCGGCTAACTGCGCGACAGACAAAAAAGGCGATCGCTTTTTCTTCAGGCAAATTATTTTTACCGTTAGCAACTTTAGGCGGGATAATGTTTACACCCATACGATCTAACTTATGCAGAGATTCAGTCAAGATCGAGTTATGTAGACTGCCGTGCATCGTCGGGGCAATTATAATCTGGGTTTTACCTTGCTCCATTCTGCCAATAGCTGAACCTAAAGCCGAAGTAATCACCCCATCGGCAATACCCAAAGCCATTTTATTAATCGTGTTATAGGTTGCAGGAGCAACGAGATAAGCAGCAAAAGGATTTTCGTCGCTCAGGTGTTCGGCATTCGCCGTTAACTTGCTAATAACAGGATTGATCGTACTCCATTCTAGAGCATCAACAGTGGTATATCTCAAAGCCTCTGAAGAAACAAAAGCCACCACGTCTGCACCCTGACGACGTAGAGTACGGGCAATTAACGGAGCTTTTATCGCGGCAATGCTTCCCGTAATTAGTAAAGCAATACGCTGATTGTGCAGATGAGTTGACTCTAGCACGACTTGGCGATCCGTAGGGTAAGCGGATGCGTAATCGCTTAATTCAGATTCAGAAGGCGGCTGAAAATTCCAATCATTCATTGATGTTTTGTTTTGGGTAAACTTGCTTTGACCTTCAAATTAAAGATTCATGTCAGATGAAGCCCTGCCTTGCAAAGGCGGGGTTTCTCTTTCTGCTAACTGATGATATTCTGTAAGGGTGAAGTGCTTAAGGGTAAGATGACCCACATGATACTATTGCTTTTACGGGTGTAATTAAATAATAAATTTTTGTTGATAAATTAGCCAACGTGCATTAATAATTAATGAATTAATGTCTTTAAAAAGAGCTTGTTTTTACTTTTTAGCAATTGTTGTAGGTATTTCATCTTTGCTTTTATTAGTTTCATTAATTCCGAGAAGATGGGAAATTTCTTACCAGGAAAATGATGTAACGATTTGCGTTAATCAAGTTGGTATTCATACTAATATCATTGTGACTGTTCAGAATAATATTTATAATTGGCAACAATTTATAAATCTTCAAAATATTGGTAACAAACCTTCAGAAACTTATCAATATTTAGGTTTTGGTTGGGGCGATCGCGATTTTTATCCAGCAAATCCTAGCCAAATTCAAGAGATTATTCCACTTGGTATACAAGCCTTATTCTTTTCTCGCGGTGCAGTTATGCGAGTTAAAGGTTATCTAGAACTGCCACAAAAACACGATATTCAATGCGTAGAAATTAGTAAAGCAAATTATCGAAACACTATACAGTTTATTCAAAATTCTTTTGAACTAACTCCTCAAAAACAAATAATATTATTTGTACGCAGTGATGAATTAGAGGCAAGCTATTATGAAGCACAAGGACATTATTCACTTTTGCGAAATAGCAATAATTGGACTGCCGAAGGATTAAGAACAGCGAACCTTAATACACCACTTTGGGCAGGAATTCCGCAAGCAGTCATGTTTCATGTAAACAGAAGTTCTTAAGTATCTATATAATCACAATATCTTCCTCTCCCTTTCCTTTTCTTGATTTTCAAGTCCAATTTTATCTTGCCCACTTCCTAGTTTCAGATTTATATTTGTGAAAATAACTAGTTCAATTAACCTGTAGCTCGCAATAAAACAACTTTTGTAATATAAATTTATTTTTTCTAGCTTCTTTCTGCCAAAAATTAGGTTAAATTTGGAGTTGTCTTTTTAGATCGCTCTATGAATTCTCACCCGACTACACGCGCTAATAATTCAGCCAAAATCAAAGAGCCTAATCCTAATATGATATTTTTTGACCCTAGCTTGATTAAAGCAGCGAAAAATATTTATCGCAACTACTGCAATCTCAATCTTCCAGCCGATAATCAACCGATGGGAATCGTCATTAATCGAGATAATCATCGCGGACAATTAGCATTCAACCCTAAGCCGATACTTTTGCCTAGAGAGTGTTTTATTCCTCTCAAGCAGATCGAAGCTGAAGCATATTAAAATCATACTTTTCTCTATTTTTAACTGTTTATTAAAACTAAAACCAAAATTATGGAAACGCTGATTTCAGCGCTTGGATTTACTACGGCTTTTACCTTTGGTGCTTGTATTGGTAGTTTCCTTAACGTAGTTATATATCGTATTCCCGCAGGAATATCGTTAATTCATCCCCCATCTCGTTGTCCCCACTGTCAGCACTCTTTAGGGATTACTGAGAATGTCCCTGTATTTGGCTGGCTATGGCTTAGAGGGCGTTGTCGATGGTGTAAAGCTAAAATTTCGAGTCGTTACCCAATTATGGAAGCTGTAACGGGATTGGTCTTTATGCTAGTTTTTTGGCGTTTTGGGTATAGCATTGAAACTGTCGGGTACTGTGCTTTTTTGTCCTGGCTGTTATCTTTGTCTGTAATTGATTTAGATACAATGACCTTACCTGCATCTCTAACTAAGTCAGGATTGTTATTAGGATTAGTATTTCAGGGTGTTGTTGGTTGGCAAGTCGCCCAAGGGCAAGGAATAGCTAATCAGTTAATGTTTGGTATTGGTGGTACGGTATCAGGAATTTGGTTGCTAGAAATTATTGCCCTGCTGGGTTCAATCATGCTGGGGCAACAGGCGATGGGAGATGCGGATGGTAAGCTGATGGCAACTATTGGTGCTTGGATTGGCTGGAAATATGTTTTATTATCTAGCTTTATTGCCTGTGGAGTTGGCTCAATTATTGGCGGTGGCGCGATCGCCTTGGGAATGATTAGTAAAAAACAACCGATGCCTTTTGGTCCATTTTTAGCTCTGGGTGGTGCGTTGAGCTTATTTTTTGGGGAGGCGATGATCGATGCCTACCTCAATACTTTTTTTAACTTTTAGTCACTGGCTGAATGCTATGGTTTTATTTGGTTTTACCTGATCAAATGTCAGCTATACCCAGACAAAACTTCTGTTGAGCGGCATGGGGAGTACTTTTAAGCTCTCATAGTACGTTTAATAGAAAGTACGTCTTATAATAATTAAGGTTAATCTGATGTAAAAAGCTTATATATATAGGTTGTGACCTAGATTAACTTTTAAATTTGTGCAATTGTTACTTCAATCTTGGACGCTCTTGTTGGATTCAAATTACGCTCTCGGCTATCAAAAACTACTGAACCGTATTACTGATCCAGCTTGGCTGATGGATCGCTCAGGTGAAATATATTTAGTTAATACCGCTTGGGAAAACTATACAGGACGATCGCTACTAACCTCCGAACCAAGTTTTCTCTGGGATTTAATGCCAAAGCAGGCAGAAATCAAGGCAATATGGCATAATTTTGCGGGGACTCAGATGAGGCAAAACAAGCTACAGCTAAAAGATGCCCAGGGTAACTACAGTTTGTTTGACCTAGAGTTAGAATTATTAAGTCCTAACGACAGCACATTACTTTACATTGGTACTGCATCTGTTGACCAAGCGATCGCCAAAGAATCAGACACATCAGCTATTATCGAACCTGACCAACGGTCACAGCAGGCTCCGTCGTTTCACGGCGGAGTAATCTGTGACTTGAGCGATTATAAACAGAAAGAAATCAAGCTACAGCGGAATACAGAATTTGTTCGTCGCATCATAGAAAGTAGTCCAGACTGTATTAAAGTAGTGGATCTGCAAGGTCGCCTCCTCTATATGAATGATGGGGGACAAGACATTATGGAGATTGATAATTTTACTCAGGTACAGTACCTACCCTGGCTTAGTTTTTGGCAAGGTTGCGATCGCTCTTTAGCCGAAAAGGCTTTGGACATAGCCAAAGCAGGCAAAATCGCTAGGTTTGATGGCTATTGTGCCACGGCAAAGGGAACCCCCAGATGGTGGGAAGTGGTTGTCACACCAATGCTTGATGAAAATGAGCAGGTACAGGAAATTCTCTCGGTTTCGCGGGATATTACAGCCAGAAAAATCGCCGAACAAGATTTAAGAAAGCGTAATCAAGAACTAGACCGCTTTAGTTATATTGTTTCTCACGACCTGAAAGCACCGCTACGGGGAATTGCTAATTTAGCGCAGTGGATTAGTGAAGATCTTGGCGATTTAGTTGCCGATGATATCAAGGAATATCTAGATCTTCTCGGACAGCGGGTCAAAAGAATGGATGCTTTGATTGACGGCTTGCTGAAATTATCGCGGAGCGGACGACAAGACTTACCTGTAGAGTCTGTAGACGTGACCGAGTTACTCTCTGAGGTAATAGATTCTCTATCGCCTCCTGCTGGCTTTAAGATTACTAGCGTTGCACTGCCAATTTTAGCTACCCAACGTCTATTGTTGAGCCAAGTATTGTCTAACTTAATTGGTAATGCCCTTAAACACCATGACCGCGATACGGGGCAGATTGAAGTCACAGTGCGAGATTGCCATACGCATTATGAATTCGCGATCGCTGATGATGGTCCAGGAATTCCTCCAACAGAACGAGAACGTATTTTTGAAATTTTCCAAACCTTAGAAAATAGTTCTTCAACTACTAATACAGGTATTGGCTTGGCACTGGTCAAAAAGATTATTGAGGAAGCAGGGGGCAAACTTTGGCTTCAAGAAAATTCCCCTAGAGGATGCAAGTTTTGCTTTACCTGGGCTAAATCAGCTTTGAACGAAGGCGCAAAGAACGTTGACCAAGATTGTAAACCAAAAGACATAGACCCATAATCATTGCTTTGACTGCTAGACCTGGAGTTATTTTTTGACGCTCGTGTGTTCCTACTAGCTCATTGATTTTTTCGACTAAACCAATCTCATCAATGATTCCCGCAATTATTCCATAATGGTTTAGGTCTTTGACTTTAATTTCTGCTGTTGATGGTTTCATATTTTTCCAAATACCATCAACTGTCAATTTAATTGCGGAATGTCAGTTTTAACTTTGATCCTAGATTTTAATCGCGTCATATCTATTAATATATGGTGTTGGCGCATAGATATATTTCTCGGTAAGGTTTTCCTGATTTAATTATTTAGTTTTAGGTATGAAAGCAATCAATAAAATCGACGGTAAAAAGCTACAAAATGGATCTGATATCCGCGGTGTAGCCTTAGAAGGTGTCAGTAATGAGCCAGTTAATTTGACTCCTGATGTAGTTAAAACTTTGGGAAATGCCTTTGTTAAGTGGCTTACACAGCAGACAGCTAAATCGGCTACGGACTTAACTATTGCTATTGGGCGAGATAGTCGCCTATCGGGAGAAACTCTTAGTCAGTCGGCAATTGAGGGAATTGCGATCGCCGGCTGCCAAGTCTACAACTTCGATCTTGCTTCGACTCCCGCCATGTTTATGAGTACGGTAACTGAAGGGTTCAACTGTGATGGCGCAATTATGCTGACTGCCAGCCATTTGCCTTTTAATCGCAATGGTTTAAAGTTTTTTACGCCCCAAGGTGGTTTAGGCGCGCCAGATATTACCGAAATTTTAAAGATTGCTGAGGCTGGCAATCTAATCACCAATGCTGCCCAAGGAGAGATTGACCGCCAAGACTTTATTTCAATCTATGCAGCCAGGTTAGTCGAAACTATTCGCCAGGGGGTAAATCATCCCGATAATTTTGAACAGCCGTTAACAGGTTTAAAAATAGTCGTGGATGCGGGTAATGGTGCAGGAGGCTTTTATGTAGATAAAGTCTTGAAACCTCTGGGTGCAGACACTACAGGTAGTCAATTTCTCGATCCTGATGGCATGTTTCCTAATCATATTCCCAATCCTGAAAATAAAGCGGCGATGGAGGCAATTTGCCAAGCGGTGATTGATAATAATGCTGATTTTGGCATTATTTTTGATACTGATGTTGATCGCGTTGCCGCCGTAGATCATTTAGGCAACGAACTGAATCGTAACCGCCTGATCGCTCTAATTTCGGCCATAGTCTTAGAAGAACATCCAGGCTCTACTGTAGTTACGGATTCGATTACCTCTGATGGTTTGACTCAATTTATCGAACAAAATTTGCACGGTAAACATTATCGTTTTAAACGAGGCTATAAAAACGTGATTAATGAATCAATTAGGCTTAACAACTCTGGCGGAGAATCTTGGCTAGCGATCGAAACCTCTGGACACGGGGCAATGAAAGAAAACTACTTTCTTGATGACGGAGCATATTTAGCGACTAAGCTATTAATTGAATTGGCTAAAGCGAAGTTAAAGGGAAAGTTGCTCACTGATTTAATTAGTGATTTACAAGAGCCAGTAGAAAGTGAAGAATTTCGGTTAAACATTAAAACAGATGACTTTCAAGCCTATGGCAATAAAGCGATCGAGCAACTAGAAAAATGGGCGGTTTCTCAAGCTGACTGGAAAATTATTCCCAACAACTACGAAGGAGTGAGAATATCTTGTCAATCTCCCGCAGAGGATGGTTGGTTTTTGCTGCGTTTATCTCTCCACGATCCAGTCATGCCGCTAAACATTGAATCTAATGTTGCCCAAGGAGTAAGTCAGATGGCAACTCGATTGTTAGAGTTTTTTCAAGACTGGGAATTTTTAGATTTATCTGCTTTAAGAAATTATCTTGAACGTGATGCCTAGCAAATTGAAGATTTAGTAGTGGACTGATCCGTCCGAGATCTGGCTGTATAAAAGTCCTCTAAAGGACTAGTTGCTAGTTGCTACTGACAAACTGCTGTGCCAAAAGATCTGTAGCAGCTTCGCTTTTTAAGGGTTTGGCAAAAAGATAGCCTTGACCATATTCACAGTTTAAAGTCCTGAGCATCTGTAACTGGTTATTAGTTTCGATGCCTTCAGCCACTACATCCATATCAAGCTTGTGAGCTAGGGTAACTATAATATCGACGATCGCCTGATTTTTAGCAGATGATTCTAGCTGACACACAAACGACCTATCTACTTTGAGAGTATCAGCGCAAAACTGCTGGAGATAGCTAAGGGAGGAATAGCCAGTGCCAAAGTCATCAATGCTCAGCTTGATGCCCAAGTCTTTAAGTTGCTTTAGTAGCGCGATCGCTGCTTCTACATCATCCATCATCGCACTTTCGGTAATTTCTAATTTTAAACACTCAGGTGCCAGCTTGGTTTGCTCCAAAATCCCAGCTACCTGTGCTACTAAATCTGATTTAAACTGATGACTAGAAAGATTAATGTTAATAGTTATTGGGCGGTTAAACTGTTGATGCCACTGGCGCATTTGTCGACAGGCTTCGTGCAAAATCCAGTCTCCTAAGGGAATAATTAATCCTGTAGTTTCTGATAAAGGAATAAACTCTTGAGGAGAGACGAAACCTCTGGTGGGTGATATCCAACGTACCAAAGCTTCAAATCCCGCCAGGCGATCAGTTTTGAGATTAATAATCGGCTGATAGTATAGCTGAAATTCACGATGTTCAATTCCATGACGCAGATCGCTTTCTAACTGCCACTGAGCCACTGTTTCTGAATGCATTCTCGGAGCAAACACCGCATACCGATTTTTGCCCAGAATTTGAGCGCGTTCTTGGGCGAGATTGCTGTTTCTGAGCAGTTCTTCGGCGTGAATTTTTGCTCCAGGCTGATAGAAAGCAATACCCAAATTGGTAGTCATAACAATTTCTTGTCCTTTAATGTTAAATGGTTGCACTAGTTCTTGTTGGATCCGTTTGGCGATCGCGATCGCGTAATCTTGATTTTCTAGGGTAAATAAAACTAGAGAAAATTCTGCTACCCCAACTCTAGCGAGCTTGTCTTGAGAGCGAATACAGTTTTGGATTCTTTTGCTTGCCAAGACTAAGAGGCGATCGCCAATTAAGCTACCTAAGCTATCATTAACGGTTTTAAATCGAGCCAGATCAATCGATAATACGGCGATCGCTGTTTTAGATTTAGCTATAGATTGTTGCAGCAGGCTCACCATCTGCTCCCGATTGGCTAAACCAGTTAATTCATCAACTACCGAACTATAAAACGTTTTATAAGCTAGAATTACGCCAGTTGTAGACAACAAGCCGATCATAGCTGGAATGGCGGGAATCCAAATTGCGCTTAAGAAACTGACAAAACAAATTCCCGACAATACTCCGACGGCAATAATCAAACTTCCGCCCAAGATTAAAGGATGCTTGATCTGCCAAACTATAACTGCTCCAATGATTGACCAGAGCCAAATCCAGATAAATTCACCCCACTCAGGCAAAAATCTAAACAAAGGTTTTCCATCCAGTACTGTACTCAGAATTTGGCTAACCATATGTGCCTGAACCATTACCCCAGGCATTCTCTCTACATCGAAGGGAGTAGAGAATAGATCTTTTTTACTAGGTGCAGTATAGCCAATGAGAATTACCTTACCTCGAATCCAGTCAGGATTAAAATCACCATTTAAAATCTGACTAAACGATAGTAGTTTAGCTGCTTTGTCTGGCGAGCGATAATTTAGTAATATTTGCGCACCTCTTGCGTCTGATGCCGAGAGTTGATAGCCACCAGAATTAGCTTTTAAAGCTGGAAAAACGCTTTGTTTTAGCTGAAATAACTCTGGCTGCACCTCTAAAAATTCCGCATTTAAATAACTCTTGCTCAATTGCAGCGCCAATGAATACATCGTTTGATCTCCTATCTGCAACATCAGCAAGTTGCGTCTAACTTTGCCATCACTATCAAGCAAAAGGTTGTTGAAACCAACTCTTGGAAGGGAAACATTTGATGGACTAGAGATATCACCATCTTGATCAATATTGCTAGTGACAAATACATTTTCGGCTGCTAATTGTTTTAATAGCTCAGCATTTCTTGGCAGATGGGGTAAATCGCGATAAATATTTAAGCCAAGAACTGCGGGATTATGTTGCTGTATTTCTTTTAGCAATTGGGCAATCAAACGATCTGAAAAGGTAGATTGTTGCCAGGTTTGAATATCAGATTCATCAATACCGATGATAGTTATGCGAGCATCTTGTTCAGTTTCTAAGCGCGATCGCATCATTAAATCAAATACTGCCAATTCTAAAAATTCTATATTTCCTAACTGTCTAATGCTACAAATAGCCAGAACTATTAAACTGGTAACAAATATAGTAGAACGACAGGTTGAGCGTAAATTAAAGGCTTTGAAAAAAAGATTTACTAGCTGCTTGGGTTTGACCATGTGACAGTAGGTATCACCAATTTAATTAGATATGTTTGTACCTATTTTTGGAAGAATCGAACTTAATAATTAAACGGAGAATAGTAATCAGAAAGTCAAAAGTCAAAAGTCAAAAGTAATACAAGGGCGATCTCTTAGCTAGTCCTAAAGGATACCGCTACGCATATGCTTTAGCATATAACATCAGAAGTCAGCCCTAAACTAAATTACCATTTGACCAATCAACAAGGGTTTCAAATTAAAATAAACAGTCTGAATTTCACCAGTAATCTAGTAGTTGTTTCAAAATTTTATTAATTGCTCACATGTGTACTAAAGAATAGTAAAGCGATCGCAAATTGTAAATCAGTAAAACAACGGATAACACATTAGTAGGCAACAACATATACAAGTAAATATAAGTAAGCTGATGATTTAAAAGCGTTTTATTGCTCTACAAAATATATAATTAAAACTAATTTTTTCGGCGTTGCTGATTAGGTAACGAAATACAAAACCTTACTTTTTTAAGGAGCATCCCACTTTCTTTTTTATTAAGAGGATGTCTGAAAAGTCAAAATAAATGCGATCGCTTGTCGCCCCGCAGGAGCGATTATCAAGTATTACTAAAAACCAGACAAAAAAAGCTCCTCCTTCAATTGAAGGAGGAGCTTTTTGCTTGAGTGAGTAATGAAGATTTTGAACCTAATCATTACTCAGCTGGGGTTAATTAGTTCTAACCGTTGATGGCTGGGGCAGTTAGTGCTACGGGAGCAACATCGCCACTGGCAAGGTCAAGAGGGAAGTTGTGTGCGTTACGTTCGTGCATTACTTCAAAACCAAGGTTGGCTCTGTTTAAGATGTCTGCCCAAGTGTTG
>JBHJNW010000042.1:0-4199 GCA_050330395.1 Pleurocapsa sp. | reverse complement strand
CACATAAGCGTTTGAACTTTTCTGGGGTCAAGCTTTTTACTTTTTCGTAGGTCATTTTTTTTCATCTTCACTGACCTATTTATCTCTTTTTTATCAGACTTTTGCAAGAGGTCTAATATGTAAAATAGTTATCGCTCGAACAAAATAAGAAATCATCGAGCAAAATGTAATAAGTTAATTCAACAAGTAAATATATTGACGATCGCGATGACAGCAGATACAGCAATAAGTCAATTTTGGGCTTTAGTCTCTGGAGTCTTGTTATTAAATACCAAGACTTTTCAATTAATTAATAATTTACCTTTGAGTTTGCTCGCCAGTATTTTAGTAGTTTTGTTAGCTGGCTTGTCTCAAACATTTGGTCAAAGCGTCATGCTGTTTATCAATCGAGTGCGTCCATTGCGTTTTATACTCTCAGTAGCGATCGCAGCAGTTTTGTTCGTCTTTAACTATAATTTTTGGGTTTTAAGTACTTGGTTTGTGGCAAGGTGGTTGTTTGAAGCTAATCTACCTTTAGTGGAAGTTGTTAAAACTCTAGGATTCAGCTATGCACCTTTATTATTTGGTTTTTTGATGGTAATTCCTTATTTTGGAATGCCGATTTTGATTATATTATCGATCTGGACTTTAATGGCGATCGCCACAGGTTTGGGAGCAATTTCTAATTTGGGAATTTGGCAGGCTTTTGAATGCTGCCTGGGTGGCTGGCTGGTGCTACAATTTTCTCAGCGCGTTGTGGGTAAAGCGATCGCCCGTATTACCAGTAGAATAGTTGACTGGGTTGCAGGGGTTAAACTAATTACTGAACCAGATTATTTAGAACAAATGCTTTATAGTGGTTTGCCCATACCTCCTGCTATGTCAGAGGCGATCGCCCTGATATTCAGGCTTATGTTAACCAGGTTAAAATTAGAATTGATTTTTCCGAACAGGCTTATAAAAGCATCAATCAAGGTATCGTTCATCCGATCCGCTTAAACCACTGGCGACAGGTACAGGCTTTAGAATCTTTAGCTGGTGCCAGACCAAATGATGATGTTATGGTTGCGTTGAGTTCGGTAGAAGTAGTTAGAGACTCTGCGATAGTTTTATATATCGCTCGTGAACCGATTTTAATTACGGGTAAGTATTATGCCTTAGTATCTATAGCTAAATTATTGTCTAATAACTGCGCTGTTGTCCGCTACTATAATTCCTCCTCTGGACAGTTTGATAGCCAAGAAGACGTAGTTTATTTTCCCCAGGTTATTCGCGATCGCCATGGAGTTTTACCTGCTACGGTCGATCAGATCGTTGAATCTCCTTTAAACAAAACAGGGTGGTATATTTATGGCGCGAAGAATCATCAGGGAATGTTTACCGTACAGGCGATCGCCCCCCGCACTTTGTTTCAACTACAGCCAGCTAAAGTTATTTCTGGACTACAAAAAACTACCGACTATATTCACAACAAATACTGGCAAGGAATAGAGCAAAAAAAAGGACAGATCGATTCAATTTTATTAAACCCCCGCAATTTACCCGACACAGAATTAATTAATTCTTTCTCTGAAGGCGATCGCCTATTACTTCTGCATACTTACGGCGGTATTGGCGGTAAAAAACAGGAATTTGCCCCATTAGGCATCTTTTTTGGTCATTTTGCCTTTGGTTTAGCTAGGGTTGTCCGCGAACCTCTTACCCAAGAACTACGTTTCAAAATTGGTTATGCTCAAGTTTATACCCAAAACACAACGGGGATTATTGCAGGCAGTTTGGACTGGACAAACTTTGTCGGCGATCGTCAGTTTGGTTGGTTGGGCAGTCGTCCAATTACCGATATCATCGTTAAATTAGATGTTTTGAATGAATATAACTTTGGCGGTTTACGTCGCTTTCCTCTCAATGCTTTAGCCTATCAACTAGACCGCATGATGGCGCGTTATCGCACTGGAGACGGCACAGGCGCAACTTTTGTCGGCCCTGCCAACTCTTGTGTCCAAGATTCCTGTCAGGCTCTTTATCAAGCGATTAATATGACCTTGACTGAGATTGATAATAACGCGCAAATAAAAGACTGGATTGCAGCTAATCCTCAAGATCCGCAAACTCAAAGACTACAGCGCTTAGTAGCTCTAAACAAAGCTATTAAAGCCAAATTAATACCCTGGCAAATTCGCGCTGATTGGGTCGATCCATATCAATCATTAATTGGAACTCGTTTAGCAGATCGTCCCATAAATACGGTAATTAATGCTTTAACTAGCTGGCGATCGCTTTTACCCCGTCTCGCTAATGATAGTCTAGCCGAAATCTTCCTCCATCATGGTGCAAGTCTCTGGTTACTTCAAACCTATCAAGTAGGTGGATGGAATGAAGATATCGAACCCATTGCACCAACAAAATTATGGATTTAAAGCATTCCGCGCGATCGCTCCATCATCAACTAATCAACCCTGGTTATTGAAGAATATTAATTGCTAATTCATTTGAGCGATCGCCTTATCAAAAATGAACTACAAATACCAATTAATTTAGAGAATGCGATCGCTGTTACCTCGTTTAGCCAATGATCGTCTAGCCGAAATCTAGCGAAGTCATATTCTCCAGTTTCTTAGCTCTTCTTGTCGTCAATATTATCTACTTTGTTAGTTTAACTGCGGAATGTCAGATTTATTGGTTTGGGATTAGTTATCTTCCCCTATATCATTCCGACTCAAATTACAATTTACCAAGCTGCTGCTAGCCCTAGCTCCCTAGTGTTTATGATTATTTTCATCGGCTTTTTGATTCCCATTATGCTGGCTTACAACATCTACAACTACATTGTGTTTCGGGGCAAAGTAATTACTGCTGAGTCAGAGTAATCTCAATCTAGAAGAAAACTATGCTAGAAATTGTTCTGGTGTAGTTTTCTTTATTTTACTTTTTTGTTAGAATACTATATAGTTATATGAATTATTCTAACATATGTTTGTCCATGCCCAAAACTGCCCCCAGTGACAAAATACCTAAACCACCTGAATATCTTTCTCCAGTTGCCGATTATTTTAAAGTGCTTTCGGAGATTAGTCGCCTGCAAATTATAAGCTCCTTGAGAGAAGGAGCGATGAATGTGACGGAAATCGGCGAAGCCACTGGTTTAGGTCAAGCTAATTTGTCAAAGCATCTCAAAATGCTGACTGAAGCCGAGATTTTATCTCGTCAGCCTCAAGGTGTAGCTGTTTATTATGAAATTCAAGACCCCATGATCTTTGAACTTTGTGAGTTAGTTTGCGATCGCCTTTACGAACGGATGCAGCAAAAAGCAGAGAACTTTAAGCGACTCAGTGCTTTTAGTACTGCTTCTAAGTGAATTCTGAATGTTTGATATTTTGTCGCCACTCTAAGAGGACAGCACGACATTGAAGACAGGTTAAATCCTGAAGTAAATTATTAACCCCGATCGTATTAGTAAGATAAGCAGTAGTAGTTAATCGATCTGAGTTAACTATAGTTTCAGAACTAATTTTGGCGACAAAACCGTAAAGCTTTTGATTAGAGAAAGAACTATTAATTGCCCAACCAGTCTGATTTAGGGGATGAATGCTGGTAATATCGGACTCTTCAATCCCTAATTCTCGCTTAAGAATCTGGGGGACGGTATCAAGAGTTGTTTGTTCTGATAAAACTCTTCCCCCAGGGAAATCGAAAGTAGCTTGAGCCAAACCAGGACGGTAAGCAGGTTTGGGCAAGAGAAAGCGATTGTTTTGGATTGTGACAATTACCACCGAATCAGCTTTTTCGACTCGCCAGTAGTCTAGGATTTGTTGTTGTTCGTCTTGTAATTTTTCACCGATTAAAGTCAACCAAGACGAACGAATTTCCACAAACCGTTCTAAGGTTTTCCAGTTATCGTGATCGTTAATCATTAACTTACCAATTTTGCCATTAGCTCTTTAACAGGGACAATCTTGTCCGAACGTCCAGCATTAGTGCCAGCAAAAATTAGACCTTCTTCTACATTTTTAACCTTATATCTTTATATAATCAAATAGCTATATAAAAGTCAAGCAAAATTAGATATTTTTTTCTAGGCTTGGTTTTATGGGCGGTAATTTGTATAGTCATTCCAAATAGGAAACACATGAAATATAGAAAACATATAAAATAATTCTAAGCTAGCCTAAACAAGATGAGAATCTGATGACCTACAGTATAGATTTACGCAAACGGGTAGT
>JBHJNW010000041.1:0-6404 GCA_050330395.1 Pleurocapsa sp. | reverse complement strand
ACTACCCGTTTGCGTAAATCTATACTGTAGGTCATCAGATTCTCATCTTGTTTAGGCTAGCTTAGAATTATTTTATATGTTTTCTATATTTCATGTGTTTCCTATTTGGAATGACTATATTATCAATATTTGATTACCCTCAGCCCTTCCTACAAAGACAGTTCAACAACTTTTAATTCAACTCCGCCGCAGCAGGATAACGTTGCAATACTTGTTTTAAATACTTACCAGTATAAGACTTCTCATTTTGGGCTACTTCTTCGGGTGTACCTATAGCAATAATTTCTCCGCCTTTATCTCCTCCTTCTGGACCAAGATCGATAATCCAGTCAGAACAGCGAATCACGTCTAGGTTATGTTCGATTACAATTAAAGAATTACCTTTATCAACCAGCCGTTGCAGCACGTTTAATAGATAATGGACATCGTAAAAAGATAAGCCTGTAGTTGGTTCATCGATTAGGTAAAGAGTTTTACCAGTAGCGCGACGAGATAGTTCAGAGGCTAATTTGACTCGCTGGGCTTCACCGCCAGATAAGGTTGGGGCTGGTTGTCCTAACTTGACATAGCCTAAGCCAACATCCATCAGAGTTTGCAGTCTATTAAAAGCGCGAGGAATATTTTTAAAAGTTTCTAAGGCTTCCTCCACCGTCATATCCAAAACATCGGCAATAGAATAATTTTTGTATTTAGCTTGAAGCGTCTCGCGATTATATCTAGCTCCCTTGCAGACATCACACTGAACATAAACATCGGGTAAGAAATTCATTTCAATTACGTTAACCCCTTGTCCGCTACAGGCTTCACATCGCCCACCTTTGACGTTAAAAGAAAAACGTCCTGCGCTATAGCCTCTGGCTTTAGCTTCAATAGTTTCAGCAAAAATGGCGCGAATGGCATCGAATACTCCTGTATAGGTAGCGGTGTTAGAACGAGGAGTCCGACCAATGGGAGATTGATCTATAGTAATTACTTTATCGATCGCCTGTAAGCCGTCAACTTCTCCTAGCTGTTTAGGGAAAGGTGTTTTGCGACTCAGATGATGTTTTAAAGCAGGATGTAATAGTTCGTTGACTAAAGTAGATTTACCCGAACCTGATACTCCAGTAATACAGACAAACTTACCTAGAGGAATCTCGACATCAATATGTTGGAGATTATTTTGGTGGCAATCTTTGAGCGTGATACCAAAGGCTTTGCCTTTTCTTCTCTCCTCTGGGGTGGCAATTACTCTTTTGCCTGATAAATATGCCCCTGTAAGCGAAGTTTCTGAATTGAGTAAGGCGGTTAAATTCCCCTGAACTACAATCTCGCCTCCATGTACTCCTGCTTTAGGACCAATATCCACCAAACTATCCGCAGCACGAATCGTATCTTCGTCATGTTCTACAACGATTAAGGTATTACCCAAGTCTCGCAATTTTTTCAGCGTGCCTAGCAATTTATCGTTATCCCGTTGATGCAAACCAATACTGGGTTCATCTAAGACATAGAGTACACCAGTTAATCCTGCACCAATTTGAGTAGCTAATCTAATTCTTTGGGCTTCTCCTCCAGATAGAGTCATGGCTGCGCGGTCTAAAGTTAAATAGTCTAAACCGACATCCAGTAAAAATTGCAGACGAGATCTAATTTCTTTTAATGCTAGTTCTCCAATCAATGCTTGGCGGTTGGTAAGTTTTAAATCATTTACTCTGTCTAAGCACTCGCGAATCGGTACACTCGCTAAATCATTAATGCGATATTGACCCAAACTGACCGACAGAGATGCTGGCTTTAAGCGTTGTCCCTTGCAGGTGTCGCAGGGCTGATTGACTAAATATTGCTCTAGCTTGTTTTTAACCGAGTCGGAGTTAGTTTCTTGATAGTTGCGCTGCAACATTTTAAGCACACCTGAATAGTGCCGATGATAGCCCTTAGGTTGACTACCGCGACTATCGGACTGGAAGTAAACAGCTTCTTCAGCGCCATAGAGAATTACGTTTTGCTGTTCTTCGCTAAGCTGTGACCACTTAGTTTGAATTTCAAAACCAAAAGCCTGTCCTACGCCATGTAATAAAGAAAGATAGTAAGAATTATCTTTATCTGACCAAGGCGCGATCGCACTATATACTGGTTGAGTGCCATCTGGAACGACCAATTCAGCTGAAAATGTTCGATGACTTCCTAACCCATGACAATCGGGACAAGCACCATAGGGTGAATTAAAAGAAAATAAACGCGGCGAAAGTTCCTCTATTACCGCACCGTGTTCAGGACAGGCAAAGTTTTCTGAAAAAGTAATCTTGGCTGCCTTGTCTTGTGCTTGACTACCTGGCGCGCTCATAATATCAATCTCGGCAATGCCGTCTGACAAACGCAGACAAGTCGAGAGAGAATCAGCTAAACGCTCTTGAATTCCTGATTTTTTAATTAGACGATCTACTACGACTTCAATATTATGTTTGTAGTTTTTATCTAGTTCAACTAAGTCGTCTAACTGTCTAACTTCGCCATCAATTTTGACTCTGACAAATCCCTGAGAAGCCAAACTAGACAATAATTGCTTATGTGTCCCTTTTTTACTCCGCACCACAGGAGCAAGAATCATAAACTTAGTCTGGTCGGGCAATTCCATAATGCGATCGCACATCTCATCAATCGTCTGTGGTACTATTGAGCGATCGCACTTCGGACAATGAGGCTCACCAGCTCTACCGAACAATAACCTAAGGTAGTCGTAAATTTCGGTAACTGTTCCTACCGTCGAACGAGGATTATGAGAAGTCGACTTTTGATCGATGGAAATAGCTGGACTCAATCCTTCAATCGCATCGACATCGGGCTTGTCTAACTGTCCTAAAAACTGTCTAGCGTAAGCACTAAGAGATTCTACATAGCGTCTTTGTCCTTCCGCAAAAATAGTATCAAATGCCAAAGAAGATTTACCCGAACCTGAAACTCCAGTAAAGACAATCAGTTTATTTCGAGGTAACTCTAAATTAATATTTTTTAAGTTATGTTGCCTCGCACCTTTGATGCGAATTACATTTTCTTGGATGGGAAGTTGCTCAACCTCAGTATTTTTACCGTTAGCTTGCATACCGTTGCTAGAAAAAGACATACAGACAGTGCTTAAGAGTTCTTAAATTATATTAACGTTATACGTCTCTCGTGAATTAGCAACCTTCAGCTTGATACTGATTTTGGATTATTTTATGGAATAGCGATCGCAAATTTTTGAAGGTAAAAATTAAAATTAAATTAAAAAAGAAATTATCGGATGTACATCTCACTAATTATTTTATATGGTTAAAATCTACTCCTGTATATATTTCAGCTAATTCTAATTCTAGATCTACTGAACCTAATCGAATTGAAGCTTCTTCTGTTTCATATTCAGACAATAGCCATTTCCCCGCTTCTGTCTTGGTGTATTGCATCACATGATACTGCTGCTGAGAAATTAAAATATATTCTTTCATTTCAGGAATAGAACGATAGTAGGTAAATTTATCTCCTTGGTCGTAATTTTGTGTTGATGGGGATAAAACTTCTGTAATCATGACAGGATTCATTACCGTGGTTGTTCCTCGATCCGCATAAATAGGTTCTCCTTTAATCAACATTACGTCAGGATAAGTATATAGACGATAACGAGGTATCCATAAACGCACATCAGCCATATAGACACGGTAGTTTTGCTGTTTTAAGCTGAATTTAAGATTGGTTACTAGATTCAAACTAATTTCATTATGATTAGTTGTACCTCCTGTCATGGGAATAATTTCTCCATCGCGATATTCGCTTTTATATTCTGCTTGTTCTTCTAGCTTTAAATATTCTTCAGGAGTATAGATGCGGGGTTGTAACTGCATAAAGAAGAAAAATGTTATTTCTCTAATTTTAAGCTTGAATTCGTAATACTATTTCTGTCAATAAATCTGCTTGTAGTTTTTGCCACATTACTTTTAATTAGCTCAGATATTGTAGAATAAATTCTAAAATAATGCTCTATGAAATAAGCACAAAAAAAGAGCCAAGTTAATAAACTTGACTCGTTGTTCTTTTTTTTGTAATACCCCCAAGGGAATTTGAATCCCTGTCGCCTCCGTGAAAGGGAGGTGTCCTAGGCCACTAGACGATGGGGGCTTAGACTCTTTGCTAGTCATTTCGTTAACTGGCAACGTTTTTAAATATATCGAATATTCTTGTTACTGTCAACAATTCACTCAGAAAAAGTTTCTCATCAGCAAACTAAAACTACTGAATGCCTCGCTGCATTTGCCTGAGTCGCTTTTGAGCCGCAGGATCGAGGGTATTAAATAAAAAGCGACCAGGAGGTTGCTTCTTGGTCTGCTTTTTAGTTCTGCTTTTGGTTTTCTGGGCTGTTTGTTCCACTTCTCTAGCTAGCATGGGAGCAGAAAGCCATTCTGCCCCATAACCAACTACGGTCAACTGCTGGGCGCGATCGCTAGTAGCGACAATTAAACGAGTAGACTCGTGTTGATATTTTCTTCGAGAAAATGTTGCACAGAATTTTTCAATGTAGGTATCGGCAGTCTCAGCAAAAGCGGTGTAATGTACCGACAAAGCAGAAGTATGTATTTCAGTACTGCGGGGCGTGTCTTGATAGTGAGCATCAAAGACTACCTTAGTGCGGTATGCCACGGCAGCACTGTAGTTGATTAAACACTCGACTAGCTCATGACGGGCAGCTTCTAAGCCGTGGCGATCGCGACTTTGTTTTAAGTCCGACCAGTCGCCGACGATATTATAACCGTCGACGAGTAAGATTGCCTGGTAGGAAGAGGGGGACATTGCAATAGGTGATTTTTTAAAACTGAATATTATGATTTCATCCTTTAATTTTAAGCAAATTTGTTAACAAAAAGTAAATTAGCTTAAAAAGCCTTTAGCTCGAATGATTGATAATAACAGCTTTTCACCCCAGGAATCAGTACATAAATCACATTAAGCTCTTTTATGACTGTTCAGTTGCTAACAGTTTGGCTTTGAGAATTTGTGGTTCTCCCTGAGCTACAACCTTTCCTCCTTCTAGCAAAAAAGCTCCATCACAGTAATCTAGTTCCTCCAGGCGATGAGTCACCCAAAGAGCAGTCAACCCCCGTTGTTTGACTAAATTTCTTACCTGCTCTACTAGTTCTAATTGAGTATCAGGATCGAGTAGCGCCGTAGGTTCATCAAACAAAATTGCTTCACAGTTACGAGCAATTGCTCCGGCGATCGCAATTCTTTGTTTTTGTCCTCCACTCAGGGCGTAAATTGGTCGTCTTGACAAATCTACTAGATTTACCGCTTCTAAAGCCTCTTGTACTCTTTGTCTAGTCTGGATTTGAGATAAGTTTTCACTTACCAACCCAAAGGCAATATCTGCACCGACAGTAGGCATGACCAATTGATGGTCAGGATTTTGAAAGACAAATCCAGTTTTGTAGGGCATAACAATTGAACCAGAATCAGGAATCAATAACCCGGCTAGTAATCTCAATAGAGTGGACTTACCACTACCATTATTGCCAAGCAGCATCCAAAATTCCCCTTGCGGAACTTGCAAAGAACAGCCCTTCAAGACCATGGCTTCAGACGACCAACCAAAGTAAATGTTATCTACTTGGATAATTGATGATTTGTCAGACTTAGTATTAATCAAAGAAGTCATTACCGATCAGCAACGGCAGCAAAAAAGCCAGGTACTCTTCCTTCTGCCATACCACCAGACCTTTTATTAACGCTGACAGCATTAATTAAATTGCTTTTTACCGCTACTTTTTTATCCTCATCTTTGTCACAGGTCAGTTCAATTAAATCAGAACTGCCAGAGCGCATTGCCTGAAGAATTTCTTGATAAAGGCTTTCAGCAGCTTCCGACTCTTTACGCTGTACTGAGATGGGTAAAGGAATGTCTTGTAAAACTATATCGATGGTAAACATGAAACTATCTGCTCATAAAAAATTACAACAATTAGATTATCTTTCAGATTCACCCAGTTCCGCATCCTTCTTTATCTTTAATCTAGGATAAATTTAATTTTTTCTTTGGATTTACCCTGGAAATTTCTCTTGTTTTCTTCTATTATGTGTAATATAAGTAAAGAAAAGTTAACTTTTCTCACAATTGGCTTGATGTAGTTTCGTGTCAAGCCACTAAATTGTAATAATTCCAACGATTTTATAAGTATTGTTTTGGAGACATAATATATGACAATAGCAGTAGGACGCGCGCCAGCCCAACGCGGCATCTTTGATGCAGTAGACGACTGGCTAAAACGCGATCGCTTCGTCTTCGTAGGATGGTCAGGAATTCTGCTTTTCCCCTGTGCCTACATGGCAATCGGAGGATGGCTAACCTGCACCACATTTGTAACCAGCTGGTACACCCACGGGTTGGCATCTTCTTACCT
>JBHJNW010000040.1:0-14484 GCA_050330395.1 Pleurocapsa sp. | reverse complement strand
TTAAACCTAAAACATCAACAAAATGTTGATGTCACATTGTCTTGAATAAGAATCCTTGTCTAGCGATCGCCTGCAAAAGACAAATCAAGCTTGACATTTAAGACAATCGCTTTAGGGCTGACTTCTGACTTCTGACTTCTGACTTCTGACTTCTGACTTGCGCGTAGCTCATACCGAGAGTCTTCTTTTTGCATTAAGATAAATCAGAGGATGATCGATACAGAAGGAGATTTAAGTTTTGACCCTGATTAGTGAAAACCTGATTAATTCAGAGACAGTCAAGCCAGCTAGATATCTGGGTAACGAACTGGGTGCGGTTCACAAACCTTGGACAGAAGCCGAGGTGCGTTGGGTGCTGACTTATCCCGAAGTCTATGAGGTAGGGGCATCTAACTTGGGTCATATCATTCTCTACAATATTATTAATGCTCAACCGCAACAGCTATGCGATCGCACTTATCTTCCCGCGCCAGATCTATCAGCCAAGCTGCGATCGACTAATACACCTTTGTTTGCCTTAGAATCTAAACGTCCGTTATCAGATTTTGATATTCTAGGCTTTAGCCTCAGTTACGAATTAGGGGCGACCAATATCCTAGAAATGCTCAGTTTGGCCAATATTCCTCTTACCTGGAAAGAAAGAGATGCAGGTGATTATCCACTGATTTTTGCAGGGGGACAAACCGCTACTTCTAATCCCGAACCCTATGCTGATTTCTTTGACTTTGTTGCTTTAGGAGATGGTGAAGAATTATTGCCCGAAATAGGTTTAATTATTCGAGAAGGCAAAGCACAAAGATTGAGTAAAGCGGAGTTATTGCTGGATTTAGCTCAAGTTCCAGGGGTATACGTACCCAGATTTTACGAAATGGCAGAAGATGGCTCAATTCAGCGAATTACTGTTGATGTCCCCAAACGGATATTACGTCGAGTTGCTACGCCGATACCTGCCTACTCCATCGGCTTAGTGCCTTTTATCGAAACCGTACACGATCGCCTTACCGTAGAAATTAGACGGGGTTGTACTCGCGGCTGTCGTTTTTGTCAGCCAGGAATGTTAACTCGCCCCGCCACGGATGTCGAACCAGAAAAAGTCGTAGACGCGATCGAAAAGGGAATGCGGGCAACTGGCTATAATGAGTTTTCTTTATTATCTCTTAGCTGTTCTGATTACTTAGCTTTACCTGCGGTAGGAATGGAGATTAAAAACCGCTTGCAGGAGGAAAATATATCTCTTTCTCTTCCCAGTCAACGAGTAGATCGCTTTGACGATAACATTGCCGATATTATTGGCGGAATCAGAAAGTCTGGGCTAACTTTTGCCCCCGAAGCTGGTACTCAGCGGATGCGGGATGTAGTTAACAAAGGATTAACCAACGAAGAGTTACTACGAGGAATCCAAACCGCCGTTGCCCGTGGCTGGAGTAAGGTCAAGCTTTACTTTATGATTGGTTTACCAGGAGAAACTGACGTTGATGTTATTGGTATTGCCGATACGGTGCGTTGGTTACGTCGTGAATGTAGTCAGATTAGCAACAAACGCCTGAACTTTAATATCACTATTTCCAACTTTACGCCTAAACCTCATACTCCTTTTCAGTGGCACTCTGTCTCCACTAGCGAGTTTAGACGCAAGCAAGATTTATTACGAGCAGAATTCCGCCGTATTAAAGGAGTTAAAATCAACTACACCGATGTCCGTATTTCAGCGATGGAAGACTTTGTGGGACGAGGCGATCGCCGTCTGGCAGCCGTAGTCAAACGGGCTTGGGAATTGGGTGCAGGCATGGATGCCTGGTGGGAAAATATAGATAAAGCTTATGATGCTTGGTCACAGGCGATCGCGGAGGCAGATTTAACCTGGAAATATCGTCAGGTAGAAAACGGCGAGTGGAATCTCTTTCTAAATCCTGACACAGCAACCTCGATCGCAGATGCTACGGGCGCACCTCTACCTTGGGATCACCTGAATACGGGTATTGACAAACAGTGGCTCAAAGAAGACTTGCAAAGAGCTTTAGATGCGGCTACTGTGCCTGACTGCGCTTTTGATGGCTGTTCTCATTGTGGTGTTTGTGGTACGGATTTTGGACATAATATTGTAGTTGAATCACCTGCCATTCCCAAGTTTGAGGGACATTTTAAACCCAACCAAAACAAAGAGCAAAAGATTAGAATGTGGTTTGGGAAAATAGCTGAAATGAGTTTAATTAGTCATTTAGATCTGGTACGTCTATTTGATCGCGCAATTCGTCGTGCTGCTTTACCAATTTCCTTTACAGGAGGATATCATCCAGGGCCAAAGATTTCGATTGCCAATGCTTTATCTTTGGGTATTACCAGCAATGGGGAAATAGTCGATTTTGAATTGACTGAAGATATGGAGATAGAAGAATTTCGTAGCCGTTTAGCTGCCCAGTTACCAGAAAATATTCCCATCTATAAAGTTGAAGAAGTAGAGCTAAAATCTCTTAATGCCAGCCGTATCATGGATCGAGCAGAATATATAATTACCGTGCAAGCAGAGAAAAATAAAGAAACCTCTTGGCAACAGTGGATTGATGCGATTAACAATAGTCAAGAAATTCCCTGGGAGAAATTTACTAAGTCGGGGAAGAAGCAGATAGTTAATTTGCGCGATCGCCTTTTCTCTCTCTCCTTAGAATCGGATAGCGATCGCCAAGCAGTCATTCGCTTTACTGGTAGCTGTCGCAATGACGGAACAAACCTCTCACCAGAGAATCTAGTTTATCTGCTCGAACAGGTTGCTAAAATTGAATTCCAATTACTCCATGTTCATCGTCAACAGTTGATTTTAAATCAGTCCTAAAGGATAAGCTTCGCAAATAATCAGTAATTAAATTTATCCTCCAAACAATGCTCCAATTGCTTTACCCATATTTCTGGGCTGCATTGCTGCGGTAGCTGCGGTAGGTTCATATCCGCAATGCACCATACAGTCTGCACATTGAGGGTTACCACTTTTTTTGCCGTAGTTACTCCACTGAGTATTAGCAATTAGTTCTTGATAGCTAGAGTAATGACCTTCATTTAACAGGTAACAAGGTTTTTGCCAGCCTAAGACACTATAGCTAGGACTACCCCAAGGAGTACAGTCAAAGTCTTGATCGCCCATAAGAAACTCTAGAAATAGAGGATTATGGTTGAAATTCCATTTTTTCTGTCCATTTTTCCAAGGAGAAAGTATTTCCCTAAATAAGGCTTTAGTTTGCTCCCGTTTTAAAAAACTTTCCTGATTTGGAGCCCATTCGTAGCTGTAGCCAGGGGAAACCATCATCCCATCGAGATCGAGAGTATCTAAAAAATCGAAAAATTCTTGCATTTGTTGAGGATCCGCCTCGGCAAACACTGTCGTATTAGTCGTTATCCTGAACCCCTGTTGTTTAGCTGCTTTAATTGCGGCGATCGCCTTATCAAAAACCCCTTGGCGATCGACACACTTGTCATGTTGTTCTTGTAATCCGTCTAAATGCACGCTAAAAGTCAGATAAGGAGAAGGTTCAAACTTACTTAAGCTCTTTTCTAGCAACAGACCATTGGTGCAAAGATAGACAAATTTCTGACGCTGAATTAACCCCTGGACAATTTCATCTATTTGTGGATGTAGTAAAGGCTCTCCCCCAGGAATTGAAACTACTGGCGCACCGCATTCTTCAGCCGCAGCAAAACACTGTTCGGGGGTCAAGTTTTGTTTTAATATTTCTGTGGGATGCTGAATTTTACCGCAGCCAGAACAAGCCAAATTACAACGAAATAAAGGCTCTAACATCAAAACTAATGGAAAGTGTTTGCGACCCAGCAAGCGTTGTGTGACGAGGTATTTACCTACCGTAACGGCTTGTTGCAGTTGAATCGCCATGATTTTATCTCCTCAGACATACCAAATCCCTATCGGGTTATTGTAATATGCTTTTTAAATTAAAGCTGCGTTCAGATTTATTAGTGATCTAAATTTAAAAGGCGATCGCGATTAGACAAGCGAAATTTTGTTGTCATCTCCTTGACATTATTCCAAGCAATTGTGCTAGTATGTCTAAGTCATTAAAATGATGTACGATCTTGCGGATGTCGTATAGTGGTAATACCTTAGCCTTCCAAGCTAAAGCTAGGGGTTCGATTCCCCTCATCCGCTTAATATACATACAGCAATAATCATAGCTCCTGAGAGTACTGGGTCAAAAATGAAGGCTTGCTTTATTCTGAACAAATAGTCAGAAATTGTATTTAATCAACATTTCCCCAAGGCTAGCCATACTTAAATAACTAATCCAGATTGCTGTAGTTTGAAAAGAATTATGCAAAATACGGAGGTCAAAATTATGGCGAATTCCGAATTTATACCTAGTGAGTCTTCTCGGTTTGAGCTTCAGCGTAGGCAAATGGTGGAATACCAGATTCGCGATCGCGGTATTCAAGATGAACGAGTCTTAGCAGCGATGTGTAAAGTACCGCGCCACCAATTCGTTGACTCATCTTACAGGGATTTAGCTTATGACGATTGCCCTTTACCGATTGGTTATAACCAGACTATTTCTCAGCCTTATATCGTTGCCTACATGACTGAAGCTGCCCAAATTGACCCAGAAGATAAAGTTTTAGAAATTGGCACTGGCTGTGGATATCAAGCGGCAATATTAGGGGCGATCGCTCAAAAAGTCTATTCCATCGAACTTATTCCCCAGTTAGCCCAAAAAGCTCGTCAAACTCTCAGTCAACTAGGTTACGATAACATCGAAGTGAAAACTGGTGATGGATATCAAGGCTGGATAGAACACGCTCCCTACGATGCAATTATTGTAACCGCTGCTCCAGAATACGTACCTCAGAATTCACTCGCTCAATTAGCACTAAACGCTAAAATGGTTGTCCCTGTAGGTACATGGCATCAAGAAATATTGGTGTTGAGCAAGACAGAGAACGAGTTAGTTGAAGAGAGAACCATTCCTGTTTGTTTTGTACCGATGAAAAAAAACTTTCCCAATCATGAGACTGAAGTTCAATAATTTAGCTTGAAATTTAGCTTCAATTATTGTCTAAAAACTACTCGGCAAAATCTATTTTTTAAGTAAATTTATGTATCATTTTCTATTTTGAAACTTTAATAATGATATATTAATAATTGAAGCACAAGAAGCTTCCCTGACAGAAATAGCAGGTTTATCCACATTCAATTAAGGAGGATAAAAAATCTGTTTTATTTCATATCTGTCTCGTTCAATAACAATAACGCTCAACTAAAAAACCTATATTTCCTTAAGTAGGGATCAGGGAGTTAATTTACTGTGAGATTAAACAGTAAAACTCTAATTTAGACTAATTATATGAAAGGAAATCTCTTGGTTATTATAGCTTGAGCGTTGTTGTTGAAAGCTCACCTTTGCATCATTCTCAGCAAGCATTTCCTACTAAATCCTGTTCAGATAAAACGCTTTAAGGTAATGTAAGCACCACAAGGGCGATCGCACTTCTAGTGTGACGCGAAGGACGCGACGTAAGGAGCTAATCCTTTAGTGCTTTAGCAGATAACATCAGAAGGATTTCAAGACCGCTGAGGAGTAAGTAAATCTAGTAGAAAATGAGCGACAAAAATCACGCCGTTACCTTAAAAGAATGGGCAAACATTGCGATCGCCAAACACACTCGTAAAACATTTAAATATGAAGATGGAGTACTTCAAGATCAAGACTCAGAAGAACTACATCAAATGCGAGTTGGAATGCGACGCTTACGTAGTGCAATCTCTGGTTTGGCAGTTGCGTTAGTTTTGCCTAAAACAGTAACCGAAAAAAATATTGCCAAAATCGGGCGTTCCTTGGGAAATCTGCGAGATTTGGATGTTTTGTTGGCTATTTTAAAAGATGATTATCGACCGTTACTATCAGCAAAAGAGCAAAAAAGTTTAGATAAAGTAATTCAATCTTTAAAAGAGCAACGTCACAAAGAACTCAAACAGGTTCGTAAAACTCTCAACAGCAAACTTTATCTTCGTCTCCAACAAGAATTAAACAATTGGTTAGAGAAACCCAAATATAAAACAATTGGTGACTGTTCTATTTATCCTCTATTGCCCGACTTACTTCTACCCCAGGTTAGTCAACTATTGCTTCATCCTGGTTGGTTAGTCGGGGTTGAAATAAAAGCGGGGCAAATTCAATTTCCCCAAATGCCTAACAAAGAGACAGTTGAACAACTATTAGTTCAAGAAGATGTATGGCTTCACGAGTTACGTAAGTTAGCCAAAAAAACTCGCTACAATTTAGAGTTATTTTCCCAATTATACGATGATACTTATCATTACTACCTTGCGCAAGTCGAACAGATTCAAGAAGTTCTTGGGCAAATTCAAGATGCTCATGTCTTAAAAGAAGTACTGGAAAAAGTTTTAAAATCGCCGATCGCCGATCGGATGCCCGAACTAGCAGAACTCCTTCTCAAGGAGCGATCGCAAAAATGGCGGGAATGGCAAATTTTACAACAGCAATTTCTGGAAAATAAAACTCGCATCGAACTTAGACAAGCAATACAACAACCTGTATAAACTTTATTAGGGGTGGTGGTTTTGTTGCCAGGAATGATCGGTGGAGGAAAAATGGCTGCCAACTAACTTAACTTGGTACGGCTATAGATCAAATTTGCCATGTCTCTAAACTGTAGGCACTATCCCAAAACATCCATTCAAACTGGGAAGCACGATAAAATACTCGATTCATTAATTCCAATTCTGTCGCACCCACTATAGTTGCCATAAGATTCGCCACTTCAATCACCTCTTGGACAGCAGTTTCAAAATCAACATCAATATAAGTGTCTATCCATTTTTGATAGGGATTAACCTTATTTTTTGACTGCTGATAAATATGTTTACCCACCTCAAGATAGATCCAAAAACAAGGGAGAACAGCAGCAACGCTAATGGGAAAGCTATATTGATAAGCTGTAGCTAGCAAGAAGTTAGTGTAATTCAAGCAGGTGGGTGACGGCTGACTGGCTAATGCTATCTTGGCAGAAATATCAAACTCAGCAAAAAACTCTTCGTGTAAACTTCGCTCAACGACGATCGCATCTCTGGCACTACAGGAAAACTGTAGCTGTAGCTCGGGAGTAGGTGCTTTAGCAGAGATAATGGCTAAGGTGCGAGAAAATTCACCCAAATAAATTGCATCTTGAATCATGTAATGTTGAAATATTTTTTGACTTAACGAACCCTCCTCAAGTTCTTGAATAAACTGCATCGACAGAATTGAATTGTAGATATTATTAATATTTTCCCAAGCGCGATCGGCAAAGTTCATAACTTGTTTAATTTGATTGCTAGTCGAACAAAATAAATTTAACGTAAATGCTCGATATGCATACCAAAAAAGCTATAAAAGCAGGCGAAAAATTGTTAAGTAATTTGAGTAATATCGTCCAATTATTTTAATTACGGCTGGTCATGCTTCAGGATAGGCTATTGTGAGACTCGCCTATTGTTGATATTCATCATTGTTCCAAGTCCCTGCCACTGTCTTACCATCAGCGAACGTGTAAACACCAGTGCCGTGTTTTTGACCGTTGAGAAACTGTCCTTGATAAGTATCACCACTATTGTAGTCACAAACAGCTTCGCCACTCAATTGTCCGTCTTGAAATGTTCCCTCACAGCGATCGCCGTTAGCAAAAACATAGCTGCCAGTACCGTTAAATTTACCTTTACTAAACTGTCCTTCATAACGTTCCCCCGAAGCTTTGACAAATACTCCCTGTCCTGAAAACTCGCCTAGACTCATCTGGCCTTGGTAACTACCGCCATCCGCAAAAGTATATGTCCCTGTTCCTTCTGGCTTACCGTTGGCAAATTCCCCTTCATAGATATTGTCATCAGCGTATTTTCTCACTCCTTGACCGTTGAATTGACCTTGGGCAAAAGTCCCTTGATAACTACCGCCATCAGCAAAATTATAAACTCCTGATCCCGATGGTTGACCATTACTAAATTGTCCTTTGTAGGTATCTCCGTTGCTATAGGTGCATTCTCCTTCACCGTTGGGTTGGGCATTGCTGACTACACCCGAACAACTATCGCCATTGGGGTAAATAAAAGTACCTTGACCACTAGGATCGCCATTGCTAAATTGCCCTTGATAACGTCCCCCATCAGCACCGATATAGACTCCTTCTCCGTTGGGTTGTCCGTTGCTAAATTGTCCTTCGTAGCGATCGCCTGTAGGATAGGTTCTGACTCCTTGTCCCGCAATAGTGTCGTTAGTAAACTTGCCCTGATACTTTCCACCATTGGCAAAAGTATAAATTCCTTGACCTTCTTTTTTGCCGTCAACAAAATTACCCTCATAGCGATCGCCATTACTATAGGTGCAAACTACCTTACCGTTTAGATTGTTGGCAGTGATCTCACCTTCACATTTACCCCCACCACTAACTTCTATTGTTTCAGCTAAAGCTAGAGGATAAACGGTCAAGTTGGTCAGAATAATTGTGATGCCGATTAAAAATTTAGTCATTGGTTTTTTGTCATTGGTTATTTGGCAGTTCTAAGCTTTACTCTTGCAGTTTCCAGTCTTGTTCACTCTTGTTGATGTTGTTCGATTCGTTGTCTAAACCTCTGTAACATCTCATCATCAACTTCATTTTTCATAGGAGTAGGCGAGGGTTTAGGTGCAGTTTGCGAATTAGGAACAGGCTGTGGTTGTGTTTTGGGTGGTTGTTCTAATTGCTGTTGTCTTGTTTGTCTTTCTCGTTCTAATTGCTGTTGTCTTACCTGTCTTTCCTGATCTAATTGCTGTTGTCTTGCTGTTTCTTGTTTTATTTGTTCTAATTGCTCTTGTTCTCGTCTTTCTTGTTCTTCACGGGCGACGCGATCATATTCAGAACCCGCTACGGTAAACTCAATTTTGACTTGAACTGAAGCATTATTACCATTGGCAGGAGAACTAAACTTCATTTGTTTAGCAGCCAAAAGAGCTTGGCGGTTAACCTGACTATTACTGTTAGCAGTCGTAAGTTCGGCACCAATTACATTGCCCTCGGCATCAATAGTTAATTGTACTCCCGCATTACCTTCTGTTCCTGCTAGTGTCGCGGGATATTCTGGTTCGCAGTTACTAATGCAGCTAATACCTTCACTGCCACTAGATTCTGGACGAGGTGGTGCGCTATTGCTGGCTGTTACTCTCCCTGGCACACCTGGGTTGCTGCCGCTTTCAGAAGAAGTAATTTGGTTAGTTGGTGCGCTCAAACTATTACTCAAAGAAGGCATGGAAGCAGTATTTTCAATTGGTGCAGAGACAATTGGCTGTGAAGGTGCAGGAGTGGGAGTAGTTAAAACTTTTTGGGGGATTGGCGTTGGCTTTGGTGGGGCAGTTTGAGCTTTCACTGGTTCGGGTGGTTTGACCGCAGGTGGAGGTGTTTGAGCTTTAATTGGTTCGGGTTTAGGGAGTGGTTTGGGTTCTGGCTCAACTATTGGTTTGGATTCAATTTTCGGTTCGGGCTTAGGCCGATCAACAATAATCAACTCCATTGGTTCGACTACTTTAGGCGATTCGAGCGACCATTGAGGAATAGCCCAGGCAAGTATTCCATGTAACAATGCCGAACTAGTAAAACCCAATACCAGCAGTCTTTTAATTTTCTGTTGTTCTTGTTGGCGTTGTTGAATACAGAACTGAGAATTAGACATGAGAGATGATTGTAGGAGGTAGGAGCAAGATTAATAATGGGAATACTTAATTGATAATTACTTTGATTAAAAAATATATCACGAAAAATATATTTTTCAGCTTGTTGCTAATTGTAGTATTTAACTGTAGGTTGTTTAGGGCATGAAGACATAAATTCAACTAACCTATATCAAGTTCTGTAAAGATTATCTGTTATTAATATTTGTCTTCTGCAACTGTCAGTAATTTAATTTGAGAGGGTCACCACAGCTAAAAATTTAAATGCTCAACATTACTAATAAGCATGATAAAGTTTTAAATCAGTAAGATGATAATCTTTTTCAACTAGCTGTTTTGAGTAAAACTTATGGCAATTGACAATATTTGGACAGCAGGAGGAATTGTCAGTATTCCTTTACTGGGATTTTCCCTACTGGCTGTGGCTTTGATCGTGGAACGGGTGATTTTTTGGCTCAAAATCAAGCGCAAACAAAGGCGTATAGTCAAAGAAGCTTTATCTTTATATCGCACTGATATCTATAGCGCGATCGCTCTTCTGAAAAAGAATGCCCAGTTACCGATTGCTCGAATTTTTTTAGAAGCTTTAGAGTTAGAACAGCCTACTGCTGATGAGTTTCGTTTGGCTTTAGATAGTGCGACGCAAGCGGAAATACCCACTCTCAGGAAATTTGGTACTTGGTTTCAAACAATTATTACCGCTTCGCCGCTGTTGGGGTTATTAGGGACAATTTTAGGTTTGATTCAATCTTTTGCTGCCATGGATTTGGGTAATGCTACTGCAACTAATTCGGCTGGAGTAACAGGAGGATTGAGTGAAGCTTTAGTGTCGACAGTAATGGGGTTAGTAGTGGCTATTTTTACACTGCTGTTTGCCAATGGTTTTCGCGGTTTGTATCTAAGAGAAATCGCCTTTATTCAAGAATATGGTGGTCAATTGGAATTGCTTTACCGTCGCTTTCATCAAGGAGTAAAAGAATATGCGAACTATCAATGAGCCAGAAGACCAGTTCGAGATCAATATCTTGCCAATGATTGACGTAATTTTTTCAATTTTGGCGTTTTTTATTATCTCCAGTTTATTTCTCACGCGATCGCAAGGTTTACCTGTCGATCTACCTTCGGCCCAAACAACTGAACCTAAACAGTCGGTACAGATGAATATTACGATTGAAGCCGATGGCAAGATGTTTTTAGATCGCCAACCAATCGAGTTAGAGGCACTTAAAGATGCATTGACTAAAAAAATCGCCCCTAATTCCGATTCGGTAGTAATCATCAATGCTGATCAAAAAGTCGAACACGGTGCTGTAGTAAAAGTTATGGATCGCTTGCGTCAAGTACCAGGAGCAAAAATGGCGATCGCTGCTGACCAAGAATAAACCGCAATCAATAATTCTAGTGACTAACATGAACAACAAATTAAAATCTATAGAACTATTTTTAGCTTTAGGTGTAGCTACTACCACTACCATTAGTTTATCTAGTGACGTTTTAGTTAATGCCGAAGAAATTGAATCATCAACCGTAACTACTCAATTTTTAGCTCAAAGTGGTGAAGGCGGTGAAGGCGGTGAAGGTGGTGAAGGCGGTGAAGGTGGTGAAGGTGGTGAAGGTGGTGAAGGTGGTGAAGGTGGTGAAGGTGGTGCCGAATTAAGCCCTGGAGAACAAGCCAATGAAGATTTTCAAGACAAACTCAGTGGCGCAGAACTGCTAAGTGCATTACAAGAAGGAGGTCACATTATTTATTTCCGACACGCCCAAACTGAAAAAGATTATGCCGACCAAGTTACTGCCAATGTTGATGATTGTTCTACTCAGCGAGCCTTAAGCGAAGAGGGATGGCAACAGGCTAAAGCAATTGGCGTCGGATTTGCAGACAATTCGATCCCATTAGGTCAGGTTATTTCTAGCGAATATTGTCGTGCTTGGCAGACTGCCGATATCGCTTTTGGTAAGTACGAAAAAAACCCTGCACTGAATTTTCTCCCGTTTGAAGACTATACCGAAGAACAAGTGGCACAAATGAAGACTAATGTTATGCCCTTGTTAACCGTCCAACCTGAAAGCGGAACTAATACCGTGATCGTAGGACACGATGATATTTTTGAGTCGGCAACGGGTATTTATCCCGCTCCTCAAGGAATGGCTTATGTCTTAACCCCTGACGGGAATGGTGGGTTTGAAATTATTGCTAATATGTTACCCGAAGAATGGTCACAGTTCTAAGTAATTATAATTAATGACACTAAGCTGGAACTAAAATTGTCAACCCATTGGGAAGACATTCAATTTCAACTGGAGTCGTTCCGCGAAGATTGCCATCTATAATAACCTTCTGCTGAGGTTTAGCACTAACTCGAATTCGTTTCGCCCGTAGGTAAATTACGTCCTCACGTTGGACAGCCTGATGATTAAAACCCGATCGCAAGAGTTGAAACAAGGCTGCGATAAAACTTTGGCGATCGCCTGGGGTGACAATGGTAAGATCCAACAGTCCATCATCGGCGATCACATCCGCCGCTCCTTGCGCCAATACAGATGTGGTCGGAGCAGCATTGGCAATAGTTATAGCAACAGCTAGAAGTTTGAGGGATTGGTCTTCTGTCTCTATCTCGGCTTTAAAAGACCGCATCCGTCGCAGCTGTCGAATTCCTGAAAGAATGTATGCTAAAACCCCGAAACGGTTTTTAGCGGTGCGATCGGCTTGAGCGATCGTTTCAGCTTCATAGCCGATACCTGTCAACAATACCATCGGTTGACCGTTACAAGATGCTGCATCGATCGCTCTAGTTTTTCCTGCCAAAATGATTTCGCAAGCAGCTTCAATTGACTGAGGAATTCCCATCGCAGCAGCAAAGGCATTGGCAGTTCCTCTAGGAATTACACCAAAAGGAATCCCCGTCCCAATTAGAGCTTCACTTGTTTTAGAAAGAGTTCCATCGCCTCCAGAAGCAATAATCATCTCTGCACCCTTCTCTAATGCCTGAGCAACTAACTGGGCAACACTCTTTCCCTTGGCTGTTTGCTGAATTTCTAATTGAATTGCTGGTTCTAAAATTGTTTGGATTTTAGCCAAATCGTTCTGGGAGTCATTTTGTCCGGCTGCTGGATTGAAAATGAGATATGCAGAGCGAGTCATAGTTGTTTCTCCTACAAAGAAAAAAATAGGTTTTTATGCTTTAAGATAGATGAGAAGCTGAGTCAGGTTAGCCAAGATATGGATGAAGCATTCAAAGGTTAAAAATATTATGACTAACAATAAACAAGCTGTGAGTGACCTTGAGTATGATTTACTTGTCGTGCTAAAAAATAAGGCTGAAGCTGTTCAGATGTATGATACTTACATTCAAGATGCCCAACAAGCGGATTCGCAACCTTGTGCTGAGTTGCTACAAAAACTACAGCAGGAAGATATGAAACAAGCAGAGGAAGTTCGCCAGCACCTTCAAGAAGTGATGCAAAAAGGCAAAATGTAGTTCTTGTAGGGGATAAGTCTTTGTCGAAAATTTCACTAGAATTTAGATGTTGCAACATTTAAATAAATAGTAATGCTTGTTGAATTTATCAACCGAACTTCTAGCTTGTCTCTAGGGTTCTTTTGGCTGGCTTATCTCTTATTAGGATGGTATTTATCAGCTCATCATTTGCTCTGGTTAATTGGGTTTTTTATTGCCGTTTCTTTCTTGGTTTACTTTCTCAAGAGATGTGGACACTCTTAGCGATCGCCTTAATATTTAGTCTCTTGGTGTCTTTAACCCCTGCTTGGTCAATGCTCTGGGTTCTCGTGGTCATTCCCTTTTTAACGACGCTTTTAGCAGTAATAGAAATACAGTCTGCTAGCTTTAGTCAAAAAACTCAGTTTTTGTTGTTAGCAACTTTCAGTAGATCGAAAAATCATTTTCTAACAGGCGATCGCTAATAGCCGACGGAGTAAAATCATAATTTACAATTATGTTATGAGGCAAAAATAATCAAGATTTTATTCTAAAGGAATATAAATAACTTCTACTGCTTGAAAAAGTCTTTCAACAGCTTGATTTAAAAATGATAACAATTGTTTTAAAGGAAAAAGTTCTCGATAAATCAGTCTGCCTCCGCGTCTGGGTTTACTAATTTTTCTCCAGAGTAAATTAATCCAAATATTAACTAATAAAAAAGAAATACCCACAAATAATAATCTAAAAGTTGGCTGCTTGGTAGTAGTTCTAATTCGACACAAATTCTTAAGTCTATAACTACTCTCAATACCAAAGCGTTGACGATAACTTTGATGTATTTGATTTAAGCTTGTCGTAGTTTTATAAGTTACATAGACATAATATTCAATTCCATTTTTTCCTCTTTGACCTTTTTTGTATTTGCCAACAATCCAGATATCAAAGGTTACAAAATCATCTTGACTTCGAGACATAGTATGAGTTGTTTTATAACTTTTTCTCCCTTTGAGAAATTGTTTGATTCCTCCTTGTTTACCTCGTCTAATCGCTGGCATAGCCAAAGGTATATCTAAAGCTTTTAACCACCTAATAACTGAAATACTAAAAAAATCTCGGTCTAAATAAAGTCTTTTTACTTTAATTTTTAAACTAGATAATTCTGCTAAAAGATAAGTTAAAATACAAACCTTAGTATCTTGCCATCTGACTCCTCTAATAGCTAAAGTGACTCGGGAGCATCCCGCTTTTGCAGTAAGTAAAAATGCTTAGAGTAGAATAAGATCAAGAAAAAACTCTCCTAAACAAAGCATGACACCAGAAGAGCAATCAACGATTGACCAAAAGTTAAG
>JBHJNW010000039.1:0-14079 GCA_050330395.1 Pleurocapsa sp. | reverse complement strand
TCTTTTGGAGCTAATCGTGCCACATCCTGATTCCCTACTTGTCAGCAAAAACTATTTTTAATCTAATTACTTATTCTCCCACAACAATAGTCGGTTAACTTACGCCGAGCTGTACTAGGAACTTTCGAGTCTGTAGTCTTTTGTCCTGGTTATTTACGTGGCTGCGCTTTTTATAATCATTATGCCGTAGTCGGTTTATCTCAATCAAGAAACAAAACTTTTTCTGGATTACTATTAGACGACAAACTAAAGCAGTCAGCAACAAAATCATTCTGTGGACTATTGGTAATTGATTTACTAAGTGGAAAAATTGCTCACTGGTTACGTTTAGAAGGAATAGTTAGCGAACTATATGATGTAGCAGTATTGCCAAAAATAAAAAGACCAATGGCGATTGGTCTAAAATCTGATGAAATTAACCGACTGATTACAATTGATCGGTTATAATTGCAGGAATTTAATTATCTCTCAAGATTATACGCAGGATCTACTATTATTTAGTATTTTTAGTATTGCTTGTTGGTTTAAATACAGCATTATTACTTATCGGATAAATTTTCTGACTAAGCAGCTATTTTAAAAGCATAATCAACTTTGACCCATGAATAAATCTGGCACGACGATTATTTTAACTGGGCTATCTATTATATTAATTAATAATTTGGCGATCGCTCAAGAGATTCCAGCAAATGTTTTTAACACCTGCACTCAAACAAATAATCAACCTGCATCAGCTATTAATCCAAATACCAAAGAGCTTAAATTGTCAAAAGTTGCCAACGAGCCAAATACACTTGCCTCTGCCAAATCTAATTTAAATGTTACTCAAGCAAGCTTTTGGTGGGCAGCAGAACAGTTTGATCCCTTTAATGGTAGGTTAGTGGTGAAATGGCTTACTTATCCTCAACAACAGCAGATAAATTTGATTGTTAATTGGCAGTTATGGACTTTATTAGATTATTTTGGGCGTTATCGTTTTGTCAATCAATTTGGTACGGTAGCTAGAAAATATGGCTATAGTCTTAACATTTTTAATCAAACAGATCAGTGTTTAGCAAGCTACAAATATAATCCCGCCAGCAATCCACCTAAATGGGAACTTAATCTGGAAAAATCTGGGAGAGATAGTTTGCCGATTGAACCACAGCAACAACTACAACAACTAAAAGATCAAGAGTTTTAAACTATGAAATCAACTCTGGTTCACAAAAACAAACAAGGGTAGCAATCAAGGCTACCCTCTTGAAATTAGTTAAACTATGCTGTTGCTTAGATGATTTACACCAAATAGAAGCCAGCCACAATTAGCAATTAGCAATTAGCAAACTTATCTTTTCACTAGCTTTTTAGCTTTAAGTTTACGTAAGCGGATTGACTCTGGTGTAACCTCTACCAACTCATCAGAACCAATATATTCTAAAGCTCGCTCTAGACTCATTTCCATAGGTGACTGTAGCTGTACCAGCTCATCTCCACTAGCAGCACGGTGATTGGTTAACTGCTTGGCTTTACATACATTCAAGTCAAGATCTTGAGAACGATTATGTTCGCCGACAATCATGCCTTTATATACTTTGGTCCCAGGAGTAATAAAAAATACTCCCCGATCTTCAGCATTTTTAAGCGCATAAAACGTGGCTATGCCTTCTTCAAAAGCAATGATAACACCGTTGTAGCGAGTTTCTAATTCTCCCGAGAAATCACGATACTCTAGAAAACTGTGGTTCATAATGCCTTCGCCACGAGTCATTCGGACAAAGTCACCGCGGAAACCAATTAAACCCCTGGCAGGAATGACAAACTCTAGTTGGGTGCGCCCAGCACTATTCTGCATATCCTTCATCTCGCCTTTGCGCTGTCCTAAACGTTCAATACAGCTACCAACCGCAGCTTCTGGTACGTCCAACACAAGATATTCAAAAGGCTCGCAGGGTTTACCATTTATTTCTCGATAAATTACCTGGGGTTGAGATACCTGAAACTCATATCCTTCACGACGCATGGTTTCAATTAAGATACCTAAATGTAATTCACCCCTGCCCGATACTAAGAATTGCTCGGCAGAATCTCCATCTTCCACACGAAGTGCGACATTAGTTTCTAATTCTCGCATCAAGCGATCGCGAATCTGTCTAGAAGTCACATAATCTCCTTCTTGACCCGCAAAAGGCGAATTATTAACCGAAAAAGTCATCTGTAATGTCGGCTCATCTACCTTAATTAAAGGCAGTGCTTGGGGTTCGTTAGGACAGGTAATCGTCTCGCCGATATTCGCGTCAGCAAAACCAGCAACTGCGACAATGTTGCCAGCACTAGCTTCATCTAGTTCTACTCGTGCTAATCCTTTAAAGCCCATTAATTTGGAGATTTTGGTTTTGACAACCTTTCCATCCTCTTTAATCAATGCCGCTTGCTGACCAGCTTTTAAAACGCCGTTATGAATTCTACCAATCACAATACGCCCCAAATAATCGGAGTAGTCAAGAGTTGTTACCTGTAGCTGAAGCGGCAGCTCAACATCGCCTGCTGGGGGTGGAACATGGTGAAGAATCGCCTCAAATAAGGGTTTCATATCTACACCCTCTTCTTCTAGCGTTTCTTTGACATACCCCTGTAAACCAGAGGCATAAAGAGTGGTAAAGTCACATTGGTCGTCGTCTGCGCCCAATTCGATGAATAAATCAAATACTTTATCAACTGCGCCATCAGGATGAGCGCGAGGACGGTCAATTTTGTTGACTACAACGATTGGACGTAAGCCTTTTTCTAACGCTTTTTTAAGTACGAAGCGGGTTTGAGGCATCGGACCTTCGTTAGCGTCAACGATTAAAACACAGCCGTCGACCATGCCCAAGACTCGTTCAACTTCACCACCGAAGTCTGCGTGTCCTGGAGTATCGACAATGTTAATTAAAGTATCTTTGTAGCTAACTGCGGTGTTTTTGGACAAAATTGTAATTCCTCGCTCTCTTTCGAGATCGTTGGAGTCCATGACACAATCTGGTACATCTTCGCCTTCGCGGAAAATACCCGATTGTTTGAGTAGTGCATCTACGAGAGTTGTTTTACCGTGATCGACGTGGGCAATAATAGCAATGTTGCGAATAGGAAGAGACATATGATTGGTCTATAGACTTTTGTATCTTTGGCTCAAAGTTTCTTAATAATTATAGCTTAAGTTGGTTTTTATCTAGATCGAAATGTTATGAGGAAGAAATTAATGAGACGGAAAAGAAGCTTTTGGCTAATAGCTATTTTAGGGATTATTCTCGATCAAATAACTAAATTCATAGTAGTAAAAAATTTTGCTGAAATTGGCGACACTGTTGCTTTATGGCAGGATGTGTTTCACTTGACTTATGTTATCAATACTGGTGCTGCCTTTAGCTTTTTTCGGGGTCAGGTTGAAATTTTACGTTGGATTTCTTTAATAGTCAGCTTAATTTTAATTATTTTTGTTTACTATACTCCCCGCTTAAGTCAATCTGAGCAATTAGGCTATGGATTTATTTTATCGGGAGCAATTGGCAACGGTATTGATCGCTTCTTGTTTGGTTATGTGGTAGATTTTTTGGATTTTCGCTTAATTAACTTTCCTGTATTTAATCTAGCCGATGTCGCTATAAATATTGGAGTGTTACTATTGCTAATATCTAGTTTTTCTTCTCCCTTTAAACCGACTCAGAATAATTAGAAATTACTGCTAATTTTTATTAATAAATTCAGAAAAAGTTTAAACGCCAAAAAGACTATAGTTATCTAATAACTATAGTCTTTTTAAACTAGTGTTTAACTAAATGGTGTTTAATTGTCCTAGACTTAGAAAGTAAAAGTAGTTCTGAGAACACCAATTAAAGCATCTTCATCATCCTCACTACCGTTAGGAGCAATTAGATAAACTACACCAGGGGTAATTGAGATGTTGTCGTTCAACTGATACTTGTATAAACCTTCAAGGTGAATCGGCAGATCTTCGTCACTGCCTACATAAGGTTCAACTCCTGCAAAAATAGCAGCTAAGTTGCCTTCTTTACCCAAGTCAGGTAATGATAGTCCCGCACCATAAGACCAAATTTCTGCTTCTCCTGCTTCAGAAGTAGGTTGTGCATCAGTATACATCCCAAACGCATTGAGAGCGATGCGATCGCTAAATTGAAAAGCTGCTGCGACACCGTAAGAGTTAGCAGCTGTCTTAACACCATCGCCAAAAGGCTGTCGTGCCAGGGCAGTACCCACACCTAAGTCATAAATAGTATTGTCACTAGCTCCCAATTGACCCAACGAGTAAGTACCAGCTAACTGAAGCTTATCATCTAACAAGCTGAGAGTAACCTGACCCAATGCAGAGTATTCTTCGTTAATAAATCCGCCATCTTCGTCAGCAATAGGATTAAAGGAATCACCACCGAAGTAACCAGCACTAACAGTAATAAAGTCTGTCGCTTTAAAGTTGAAACCAACACCACCACCAGAAGCCAAACCTATTTTGTAGATGGGACTGGATTCAGCAAAGCTAGACAAAGAGCCAGTCGCACCAGTGAAAGAGTCTAAATATGGGCTTAAAGATGGAACAAAGTCAACCCAGAGAGGGAAAGCTGCGGGGAGATAAACATCAATCCTCTCTCCAATGGGGAAGTAGTAAGCTAACCAGCCAATTTCTACGTTGTTATCGTTATCAAAATTGTAGGTCAAAGCACCTGTATCTAGATCGATCGGATCTCCATTAATGTCTTCTGTTTGAAAGCCATAAGTAGCATTACCAGCATCAAGACGAGTGTATAAAGCATCTTCTCCAAAGAAACTGGAAACAAAAGCCAGACGCGCTCTATTTTGAAAAACTGGTTCGTTGAGATCAGAGTTATTAAACTCGTTACTGATGCCAAAGACAGCTTCACCTTCTAATTTAGTGGTAGTAGAGAAAGCATTATCTTCTAATACTGCCGTACGGCTTTCAATTTCATCAACTCTGCCACCTAATGTAGCCAATTCTGCTTCAAATTCTTGGCTGAGAAGGGTTATTGTCTCTAGATCTTCAGCACCGACCGAACCTTGTGAGGCAATTAAACGCTCAATTTGATTTAAACAAGAGTTTAAGCCGGCGGCAAATTCATAACGAGTTAGAGGCTGACTACCACGATAAGTTTGGTTAGGAAAACCAGCGATACAGCCATAACGGTCAACTAGGCTACGTAGTGCTTCATAAGCCCAATCTGTGGGAGAAACATCTCGCAGTTGATTAACGTTAGTTACTTGATTACTGGGGTTGGTTTTACCTTCTTGACTATAATTGTTAATTTGATTCAGTAACTGAGTGTTAGCGTCTGTGTCTGAAACTGACTCAGCAGAAGTTGACAATTGAGAACCCAACACCAAACCAATGATTGCTGGACAAGCCAGCAACAAGTTACGAATTAATTTAGACATTTTCCTCACACCTTATAAACAGAAATTCAATCGCACAATCAATTAAGTTAGATCGCGCTAATCTTAACTATTGACTGGCATTAAACGCAATACTCAAATTAACAACGATATTGCATTTTTTATGTATTGTAAGATACGTTTTTTAGCCGATCGGCAGTTGCTAAAGTTGCCAATGTTTAACTAATAGCTGTCGTAAAAGATTTCCCACAGTACACAGATTGAATCTAATTACTAACCCAGTTAACTAGGGTTCTAACTGGGAAGCCAGTCGCTCCTTTGTTGTTAACTCCGCTAGGAGAATCTGTCCAAACAGGACCAGCGACATCTAGGTGCATCCAAGGAGTTTCTTTGATAAACTGCTTGAGAAATAAGGCAGCCGTAATCGAACCACCAGCACGAGGCCCAGTGTTTTTCAGATCGGCAATTTGAGACTTCAAGCCTTCAAAATACTTCTCTTCGATCGGTAACTGCCAAAACTTTTCTCCTGCTAATTTAGCAGCGGTTTTCATCTCTTCTATCAGAGTGTCATCAGTACTCCATAGCCCAGCAATATCGTTACCCAAAGCCACAATACAAGCCCCAGTTAAGGTAGCAAGATCGACGATCGCATCTACCTCTAGCTTTTCGGCATATACCAAGGCATCTGCCAAGGTTAGTCTCCCTTCAGCATCAGTGTTGTTGACTTCAATCGTTTTACCATTAGAGGCTTTTAGCACGTCACCAGGGTGCATTGCCTTGCCGCTAATCATATTTTCAGTAGCTGCACAAATAAAGTGAACCTCAACGTCTGGCTTGAGCTGGGCGATCGCTTTGGCTGCGCCAAGAGTGGCTGCACCGCCTCCCATATCCATTTTCATGGTTTCAATACCGCTGCCGCTAGGCTTAAGATTTAGACCACCAGAGTCAAAGGTAACGCTTTTACCTACAATAGCCACCTTACGCCTGGCTGTACCTTGCGGTTTGTAGGTTAGGTGAATAAACTTCGGTGGAATCTCCGAAGCCTGACCCACACCGAGATAAGCACCCATGCCCTGCTCGAACTTAGCGCAGTCTTCTTGTTCTAAAATTTTGACTTCTAGACCGTATTCTTGAGCTAGCTGCTGTGCTGTTTCTGCCATGGTTACAGGGGTAACTTGATTAGCAGGGGCATTGACTAATTCTCTGGCAAAAATAACTCCCGAGGCTATTGTCTGAGCTTTGGCAATTGCTGATTCTTGTCCCGCCAAACCAATTAGGTCAATAGTCTCTAGTTTTGGTTCTTTAGATTCTGGTTCAGACTTAAAGCGATTATCTTCGTGGAGAGCTAAAATAATTGCTTCAGTCATTGCTTGAGCTACTTCTGATGCAGGTTCTGAGCTGGGGGGCAAGCTAATAGCCAAAGTTTTTTCTTTCTTTGCCAAACGAGCGATCGCTGCTGCGGCGTTGCGCCAGCTATCGATAGTTAAATCGCTTGTCTTGCCCAAGCCGACTAAAGCAATTTTGCGTACAGGATTTTTGCCTCCCACACGACAAACCGCACTAATACCAGATTTACCTTCAAATTCCTCATCGGCAATTAATTCAGCAATTGTGCCAGTTAATTTTTCATCTAATTTTGCTAAGTCTCCTGACAACTTAGTTTCGCCTTCTAAAATCCCAACGGCAAGTAAGTCGCCAGTCCAATCTAACAATGCTGTATTGGTTGCTTTGATCTGCATCCTCTTTTAATCGATCCTTTGCGTGAAGTAACTATATTTCTCTCTAATCTGTTTTTTTAGATCTAAGTTCTTTGACTAGTTCATAAAACAGCATCCGAGTTAACTTAAATAATATCCGAGTCAGCGCGTCTTTGCCCTTGACTGACTTTCTTAATTCTTGATAGCGATCGCTTAACTGACTCGTTAACTCATTATGTTTGTAATGCGCGTTTCTAAACCAATAATTAAAGCAGCGTGTTTGCGCGTGTAAGTGCTAAAAACCTTTTATGACCATGAATAGCGATAAAGAGATCGTCAAAAAATGAAGCAGCAAGGCATAGCGCGTCTTCTTCCTTCTCTCTGTAAGCAAATTGATAAGCGTTTTTTAATGGATAATTTTGGTTTGTGAAATATAATCAAGTTTAGTTTAGTTAAATATTAAAAAAATTTATGGGTAGCGAAAAAACCCAAAAAAAGTTATCCCTACACCAATAAAAAGTTACAATGGTATAATGCTATCTTGCCAACAGATAAAAACGTCTTTTCGCAAAACGTTCTGTGGAGGTACTTTGTATCCTCTAGCTCAACACCAATGCTTGTATCGAGCGCATCGACTCAAGCCATTTGGCTCTGCAAACGATAAAGCCGACTCTGGCAGTTATTGGTAAATGTAGGTGTAGGCTGCACGATAAGTAGGTGAGTGTACATCAAGCAGGAGGCTCATCCAATCAAAAAAGTAAGGAAATAAACAAGGACATCTAACCCATATGGTCAATCAGCAAGCAAACAGCACTAAAGATATTGGTTTTACTCACGAAGATTTCGCTGCTCTCCTCGACAAATATGACTATCACTTCAGCCCTGGAGATATAGTAGCAGGAACCGTTTTTAGTATGGAACCAAGGGGAGCTTTAATTGACATTGGTGCTAAAACGGCTGCTTATATACCCATTCAGGAGATGTCGATTAATCGAGTTGATAATCCTAGCGAAGTTCTTCAGGCAGACGAGACAAGAGAGTTTTTTATTCTAACTGACGAAAATGAAGACGGACAGCTAACTCTTTCTATTAGACGCATTGAATATATGCGTGCTTGGGAACGTGTCAGACAGCTACAGCAAGAAGATGCCACAGTTCGTTCTAATGTTTTTGCAACCAACCGTGGTGGTGCGTTAGTCAGAATTGAAGGATTACGCGGTTTTATCCCTGGTTCTCATATCAGTGCTAGAGAAGCGAAAGAGGACTTGGTTGGGGAAGATTTACCTTTAAAGTTTTTGGAAGTTGACGAAGAACGCAACCGCCTGGTTTTAAGTCATCGTCGTGCCTTAGTAGAGCGCAAGATGAATGGTTTAGAAGTGGGTCAAGTTGTCAGAGGTTCTGTACGCGGCATCAAACCTTACGGTGCATTCATTGATATTGGTGGAGTAAGCGGACTGCTTCACATTTCTGAAATATCTCACGATCATATTGATACTCCTCACAGCGTTTTCGGAGTAAATGATGAACTTAAGGTAATGATTATTGACCTTGATGCAGAAAGAGGCCGTATATCTCTATCAACCAAGCAGCTAGAACCAGAACCAGGTGATATGCTCAAAAATCGAGAAATAGTCTTCGAGAAAGCTGAGGAAATGGCGGAAAAATATCGTCAAAAACTCCTATCCGAAGCTGAAGGAATTACTTTGGAAGAAGAAGCAGCAGTGTCTAACGAACTAGCTGCTGAGCAGGATGTGACTGAAGAAGCAGCAGTGTCTAACGAACCAGCCGCTGAGCAGGATGTGACTGAAGAAGCAGCGGCAGAAGCAATCGCCGAAGATTCTAAGGAAGATTCGGATTCAGAAGGAGAAATGGTAGCCGTAGGATCAGAAGAGTAATTTCAATTACATTCTATTTAAATGAATGTTGGGAGAGGAAATTTCCTCTCTTTTTTTTATTAATTGGAGAAAAAAATTGTCGATCGCGATCGGCTGTCAAGACTTAACGTTTAATAATATAGCTGCCGTTATCTTTGATAAAGACGGTACTTTAGAAAACTCTTTGGCATTTTGGCGAGAAGTAGGTACAGAAAGAGCGCGTCTAATTGATGCTCAAATTCCAGGAGTAGGAGAACCTTTGATGATGGCATTTGGTATTGTAGATAATATCTTAGATCCTCGAGGTTTGATGGCAGTTGGTAGTCGCTATGAAAACGAAATTGCTGCTGCTGCCTATATCGCCGAAACTGGCAGAAGCTGGCATGAAGCCAGAAAAATTGCCAAGACAGCTTTTACAGAGATATCTGAATCAAAATATTTAACCAAAACTCCAGAATCAGCTCCCTTGTTTTCTGATGTTAGAGACACTCTTAAATCTTTAACTAGTGCAGGTTTAAAAATAGGCATTCTTTCAGCTGACTCTACCGAGGAAGTCAAGAAATTTGTGGCTAGTCACCAATTACAAGACTACATACAGTTATGTATGGGAGTAGATAATGAAATTAGCAAACCAGATCCACGGCTTTTCTGGCAAGCTTGCCAAAGTTTGGACATTTTAGCTGAGCAAACCTTAATGGTGGGGGATTCTGCTGGAGATATGATGATGGCAAAGACTGCCAAAGCAGCAGGAAAAATTGGCATTTGTCGTTACCAAAATTCGCAACTTCCCATGGCAGATGCACAAATTAATAGCCTGTTAGAAATTCAAACTTTGTAATTTTTAAATAAACCTGTATTATATTTTTTAATAGTTGAGTATTTAGGTTGATATACTGCGTCAAGTAACAATAATTCATAGGGGATTACGAATTGTCTAATAATTATTTATTTACCTCCGAATCAGTCACAGAAGGTCATCCAGATAAAATCTGTGACCAAATCTCCGATACTATTTTAGATGCCATATTATCTCAAGATCCCGCCAGTCGCGTAGCAGCAGAAGTAGTTGTTAACACAGGTCTAGTTTTAGTTACAGGGGAAATTACGACTAAAGCTCAGGTAAACTATGTAGACTTAGTTAGAAATAAAATTGCCGAAATCGGCTACACTCATGCAGAGAATGGCTTTTCTGCTAATAGCTGTTCAGTATTAATTGCTCTGGATGAACAATCACCAGACATTTCTCAAGGTGTAACTTCTGCCCAAGAGCAACGCGAAAATTTAAGTGATAGTGAACTCGACAAAATTGGCGCAGGCGACCAAGGACTAATGTTTGGCTATGCTTGTAATGAAACGCCTGAATTAATGCCTATGCCGATTAGCTTAGCTCATCGCGTTTCTCGACGTTTAGCAGAGGTACGTAAACAGGGTGAACTATCTTATCTACGTCCTGACGGTAAAACTCAAATTTCAGTTCAATATGAAGACGGGAAACCTGTCGGAATCGACACCATACTTGTTTCTACTCAGCATACAGAAACTATTGGTGATATATCGGAAGGTAGTGCTGTCCAAAAGAAAATTAAAGATGATTTATGGTCTGCGGTAGTTCAGCCTGTATTTGCCGATTTGGCATTAAAACCTAATGATAATACCCGTTTTCTGGTAAATCCTACAGGTAAATTCGTAGTTGGTGGTCCTCAAGGTGACTCTGGACTAACAGGTCGCAAAATTATCGTTGATACTTATGGTGGTTACTCTCGTCATGGTGGCGGTGCTTTTTCAGGCAAAGATCCCACAAAAGTAGACCGCAGTGCTTCTTATGCTTGCCGTTATGTCGCTAACAACATCGTGGCAGCAGGTTTAGCTGATAAATGCGAGGTACAGGTTAGTTATGCTATTGGTGTTGCTAGGCCTGTTAGTATCTTTATTGAAACCTTTGGTACTGCCAAAGTTGAGGAGGAAAATCTTTTAGATTTAGTTAAACAACATTTTGAGTTACGACCAGCGGGGATTATTCAAACCCTCAACTTACGTAATTTACCTCAAGAAAGAGGTGGTCGTTTTTATCAAGATGTAGCTGCTTATGGACATTTTGGTAGACCCGATCTTGATTTAACTTGGGAAAAAACTGACAAGGCGCAACTACTAAGAGAGTATTTGTTATCAAAAAGCGCAGCCTGATAGCTTAATTTATCAGATTGAGTAAGCAATTTAATATTTTTTAGGGAGCTTAGTTAAACTAAAACTTTTTCTCCGTTAGTTTCTAATACTTCTAATAATCTGCGTTCGATCTGGGAATTTTTACTATCTGTTGCCACTACAGCATAACAAGACCATAAACCGCGATCGCCTTTGACTAAAGCTGTAATGGGTAACCAATATCCGTCAGTCTCATTGGTTTGAGTAACATTTAAGCGGGCGATTTGTTTGGGGGATACTTGAGCGGTGGCGGTGGGAGAGAGCTTCAGAACTACTGTCCTAGTGCGCGTTGCGGGATTAACTTCAGGCAAAATAGAACTTACGGTAGCACGATATTTTTTATCGCCAACTGTCACTTGTTGTTCACTACCAGACTGCATTTTGTTGGCAACTAAAATTGGTAACCCCACCTTAACTTTGGGTTGAGCATTTTCCACCAAGCGTAAAATAGATTGACCTGCTTGAATTACTGTTCCTTCATCTAAATTACGCGCCGAAACTATGCCGTCGAAGGGAGACTTCAGGGTACTTTTGGCGATGGTAATATCTAAATCTGCGATCTCCGCCGACAGTCGATCTACTGCTGCTTGTTGGGCGTTAATCTGTTCTACTCTCGTACCATTATTCAACTCAGATAAATTACTTTGGGCATTGACTAAACGTTCTGCTAAGGCTTTTTGATTGAAGGCGATTTTGTCCAACTCTTCCCGCGCGATCGCCCCTTCACCATATAAATATTCTCGACGAGAACTTTTGAGCTGCTCTAGTTTTAGCTGTTGTTCAATATCCCTTACCTTTGCTTGGGCTGCGGTAATTTTCTCCCTCCTCGCACCATTGCTTAACTCTGCTAGAACTGCCTCTGCTTGAGCTTTTTGGGCGATTAAGCCCTGACGCTGTGCTTCGAGGTTTCCTGTATCCAACTTAGCCAGAGGAGTATTTACCTTCAGGCGATCGCCCTCTTCCACCAATACTTGCGTTAACTTTCCCCCTCGCTCAAAACCAACTTCGCTTGTCCGTAACGCCGTTACTTCTCCCGTATAACTTTGAGAAGTCGAATATGATTGAACTGCTTCAATAGCTATAGTTTTAACTGGCAGTATATTTGTTTGCTTGCTGGCTAGTACTTTAGCCGTTGTCGTTTGCTGTGGCGAGAATTTTTGCCCCAAGACAAAACCTAATCCTAATAAGATTACAGTAGCGATCGCTAGCTGCCAGTTTTGCACTGGTTTTTTGGGTTCCATTTGAGCCTTGAGTTTAATGGGATTTTGAGCATTTTCTTTTGATCTATCGCTCGGTTCAGCTTGAGGAGATTTTTTTAAGCTCATTTTCTTTTCCATCTAGTAATAAATGGTTATTTGCTATACAATTTTGTTAGTATTCAACAAATTTAGTATTATATAAATATATATACAATTAATTGAGTATGTCAAGAAAGAGCTGAAATTCGCTTATGATCAATACCGATCACCCTGTACGAACAAGCAGATGTTTGTTTTAGCTAAAGAATGAGATGGCACTAACACATGCAATTTTGGCGACTTTAGGAAACGAAGCTTTTAGCGGTTATGACTTGTGGAAGAATTTTACTGAATGCACTAGCCACTACTGGAAAGCTAGTCAACAGCAGGTTTATCGTGAGTTGAGCAAATTAGAGACTCAAGGCGCGATCGCACCAGAAATTATCGCTCAAGAAAATCGTCCTGATAAAAAGCTTTATCGAATTACCGCAATCGGCAAGGAGATTTTAACCGATTGGATTGCGGAACCCTCGGAACCAATGGCGGTGAAGGAAGAACTGTTGGTCAAAGTTTTAGCAGCCCACCTTGTTCCGACAAAAGTAATTATTCAAGAATTAAAACGCCGTCAACAAATACACCAGAAGAAATTAGAGGCTTGTTTAGAAAAAGAACAACAGATGCTAGCGACATCTCCAGAATTAGCTTCCGCCGCCCATAAAAGTATGTATTTAACTCTACGTCGAGGTATTCGTTATGAGTCAGAATGGGTTGATTGGTGTAAAGAAGCGATCGCCATGCTTGGTTAATCGGCAACGCTTTGATGGTAGACCAGTTCGCAAGAGTGGCATTGGCGATCGCCTCCAAAGAAACCATTGTTTCAGTAGGAATAACTCGACCAAAACGAGCAGCAATCACAGCGCGATCAATTTCATGCCAAAAGACGAGAATACTGCCAGTAAGACCAGCAATACAGAGTAAAATGCCAGTAACTAAACCCAGCCAGCGATGAAGGAAAAAAGAGAAGTTGCGGAAAAGCTTTCAGATTTAATCGATGCAGCACTACGCGGAGAAGAAGTAATTATTACCAAAGGCGATCGCTTTTCTTTAAATTCTCCCACATCATAGTTTTGATTTTTGAGTATAATGATTATCGTTATCAAAAAATCTGCTTTATGATTATTGCTGTAACCAGTCCCCCAGGTGCGGGTAAAACCGAATGGATTTGTCAACAGATAGCCCAAACTAATAAACCTGTAGGCTATTTCAGTCCCCAAACCGATTCCCTACCTATTGATACGATTTATCTGCAAAGTAAATATCCTCAACTCAAAATTTACCAGACAGGGTCAGAAGCAGCGTTATTGACAGAATCAGATCAAACTATAACTTACATTGAAATTCCCTGGTATCTGGATTTATCGGCAATCGAACCTTTACTAACAAGGATGAACTCTCATCGAGTAGCGATCATTTCTGCCGATGCCAACAACACAGAATTAAATGAATTAAAACTCTGGGCGGATGAGGTTGTTTCAGGCAATCAAGTTACTAAGTTGACTACATCTTTGCAGATTCATCGGGGAGTCTTAACAGGAGAAATTTTAGATTTTGATAGTTTAGCCACCTTTTGGCTGGAAATGACTCAAGGTGCTTATGGTGAGGTAGTTCGGGCTAAAGGAATCTTCG
>JBHJNW010000038.1:0-18493 GCA_050330395.1 Pleurocapsa sp. | reverse complement strand
ACAAGAGCTTAAATGAGAAATAAAAGCGCAAAATTCAATCTGATTCCGAAAGAATTGGGTTTTTAGAACATTAAATTCTCAAGATACTGATAATTATTTTCATAATGAGAATTACTGAAATACTAGCCAGTTACTAGTTACTAGTCCCCAAATCATGCCCACTGGGGCAATTAAGTAAACTATGACCATAGCGATCGCCGTGCCGATTAATAGCAGCGGAGAATAATTAAGCTGAGTATAGGCGGTGCGGGCAATAGTATCCCAAATTACTTTTAAATCAAAGCTTTTGAAAGAAAAAGACAAAGGCAGGAATTAATAATTTTTCCCAAAAACTCTGACAGCGCAGCAATACCATTAAGGAGACTAAATCTAAGTTTTCTGTTTCTGCCTTAGCAATTAACTGAGTCAAATTATCGGGACCGTGTTTGATGTCTGCATCGGTGAATAAAAAATAATCGGGTGCAGGGATTTGGGCGTGAGCATATTCAACACCCTGGTGCATTGCCCATAATTTGCCTTTCCAGCCTGATGCTAAAGGCTTGCCAGTAATTACTTTTAAGCGATCGCTTTTACTTAGTTGAGCAGCAGTTGCCATAGCAATTTCGCTAGTGCGATCGCTACTATTATCATCAACTAATACTATTGCTAACTCACCCTGATAATTTTGGTTTAACAGAGAAGTCAAACTAATGGCGATCGCTGCTGCTTCATCTCTGGCTGGGACAATCGCCCAGACGGTTGGATCAGTCCTTAGTTTCAGACTATCTCCAATACGCTGCTTTGCCTGCCAAAAGTCCCCCCAAAACAACAATAAAAACAACCAGATACCCAATGACAAGACCGCTACCAGAATTACTACCATTTCAGTTTCAACAAGCTTTGATCCCTAACTCCTGACCGCCTCAGGTGGCATATCGCTGACCTTATAGCATTAATCCCCAGACAAAAGGGAACAATTAAATCGAGGCTTAATCTTATCATTAAGAGCGATCGCGCTCTGGCGACAATGTTCTCCCGATCTTATTTTTATGGACATTAGAATGCCCCAGATGAATGGTCAGGAGGCAATACAGATTATCAAAGGCGATATTTCCTCAAATACTAAAATTATTGTTTTAACCGCTAGTGCTTTAGAAGAAGAACGAGCTACTATCTTAGCTTTAGGCTGTGATGACTTGCTGCAGAAGCCTTTTAAAATAGATGAACTGCTGTTGATGATGGCAAAGCATTTGGGGGTGTGCTATACCTGTGCAGAAGAAAACCCTGTTTTGAAACCTCAATTACCTTTATCAGCTTGGGACCGCAATTCTTTTACCACCATAGCCGATGAATTAATTTTAGAACTCCAGCAATCCATTATGGAAATTGATTTAGACAAAATTGAGCAGATTGTCGAGAAGATTAGTCAGGAAAATGAATTACTGGCCCAAATGATCGAGCAACATATTAGTAATTTTGAATACGAACACATTTTAAATATATTGCCGCTTAATTAACGTTGTCTGAGGAAAATTGAAAATGAGAGAAATAATGGCTGCTCAGGAGTTGAATAATATCCTCGTTGTGGATGATACTCCGCAAAATCTACATTTACTAGTCGATATTTTAACTAAGTATAATTATAAAGTTAGACCTGTCCCTAATGGTAAACTGGCTCTTTCAGCGGCCCAAATTAATCCTCCTGACCTAATTTTATTAGACATTATGATGCCTGATCTTAATGGCTATGAGGTCTGTAAACAGCTAAAAAGTAACCCGAAAACTAAAGACATTCCCGTGATTTTTATCTCTGCCGTGAGTGAGGCGGTAGATAAAGTAAAGGCGTTTGCGATTGGTGGGGCTGACTATATTACTAAGCCATTTCAGATGCACGAAGTGCTGATGCGAGTCAAAAACCAGCTAGCGATTAAAGGATTACAGCAGCAGCTAAAAGTTAAAAATGAGCGGCTAAACCAAACCATAACTCAGCTCAAACAAAGCCAAAAGAAAACATTTGAATCTCAAAAACATTTAGCACTAGCCAAGATTACTTCTGGTATCAGTGATCAGGTTAATTATTCTTTAATCGAAATTAACCAGTTTTTAGCAGAAATAAAACAATTTGGCAAAGCTAATCTGCAAAACATACCTGCTTTTTTAGCGAACATTGCTCCACCAGAACAAAAACATTTTGTTGCCTTGCTAAAACAGGCTCAAGACAATCAAATTAATCCTTTATTATCCCCTGCCGCTAGACAAGAATTGAAGACTAGGATTATGGCTAAATTGGCAAAACTACCGTTAGAAAATGCCGAGAAGATTGCTGAAATGCTAATTGAATTAGGATTTGATGAAGAAATCGAAGAGTTGATGCCTATGTTGACCAGCCAGAATTATTGGTCAATTTTGGATAACGCCTATTTAATTCTTAATTTGCATCAAAGTATTGAGAGTATTACCAATGCTACGGTCAAAGTCGGTAAAGTGATTTCGGCATTTGAAGACTATGCTCAGATTGAGAATACTGAAACAGTCAAGCGTCTAGCTAATGTTAAAAACACTGTGGAGCAGGCTTTAAAAGTATTAACTCCCCAAATTACTTCCGGGATACAGATCATCAAACATTATGGCAATGTTGCTCCGATCTATTGCTATCCTGAAGCGCTACAAAAAGTCTGGTTTCACTTAATCGAGAATGCGATCAATGCTGTTGCCACTCACGGAATATTAACGATCAATATCTATCAAGAGCAACATAATTTAATGGTAGACATCATTGATACAGGAGAAAGTATTTCTCCAGAGATACTGAGCCAACTCTGCGATCCTTTTTTCACTACCAAAGCTGCCGAAGGCAAAATGGGATTGGGGCTAGCGATCGCTAAAAAAATTGTCGAACAGCATGATGGCAGTATTACGGTTAATCTTCTTTCTGGAAAAATGACTTTGCCAGGAAATACTAAGTTTACCGTTTCTTTGCCTCTTCAGCACTCAGAAACTAGAAACTGAGCTGGGAGACTAGCAGAATAGGATAATAAAAAAAGTCTAAAAAAAGGCTGCCGACTGGCAGCCCTGTAGTTGTCCAATGGTTATTCAATTATAGGGAGAAAGCTAATTAAGCTTTTTTACTCTTGGTAAAGTAATCGGTTAAAGCATCAGCGATAATTTGATTCATTGGTCTGCCTTCTTTCTCGGCAATTTCTTTTAGGCGGGGGAAAACGTCATCGGGAACGCTAACACGACGCTGATTTTTGCGAGATTTGCGTTTAGTAGTATCTGTATCCATATAACTTCCTATGGTGTAGTTTTCAGAAAAATGACGAATGACAGAGAATCCAACACGACCACAGAATGAACCAAAGCTTTCTGTTAATTGGCGATTCTGCTTGAAGAAGACAAAAATAGGCTCAAAGAAAGTTTCTAGCTCTTCTACTGACATTTTCTGTTCGTAGGGTTGAGCTAGCTGAGTTTGGTTAGGTGTGCCTCCCAGCCAGATTTGGTATTTGCCTGGTGCGCTGCCAACAAATCCTAGCTCTGCCATGTAGGGACGAGCGCAACCGTTGGGACACCCAGTCATCCGAATCACGAAGTGTTCGTCTGCCATTCCTAGTTTATTCAATAATGTCCTGATGCGATCGGTAATTCCTGGTAAAGCTCGCTCAGATTCTGTGACAGCTAGCCCACAGGTGGGTAGGGCAGGGCAAGCCATAGAATAGCGAGTTAATGGCTCGATCGCCTGGGGATCGGTTTCAATACCTCGGTTAACTAAGATATCTTCCACCCGTTTTTTATCTTCTGGAGCGATGTCACAAAGAATAACGTTGTGATTAGGAGATAAGCGCATTGGCACGTTTAGCTGCTGTACGATTTCTCTGAGGGCAGTTTTTAGCTGAAAAGCTCCTTCATCTTTGATTCTGCCATTTTCGACACCGATACCAAAGAACCATTTGCCATCACCCTGTTCATACCAGCCAAGAAAATCTTGGTATTGCCAAGCAGGTAGCTGTTTGTATGGCTTAAATTCTTTGCCAAAATATGATTCAACTTTGGCTTTAAATTTATCTACCCCCCAATCATTGATCAGGTACTTCATTCGAGCATGACGACGATTAAAGCGATCGCCATAGTCTCTTTGAGTAGCTACAATTGCCTTTACTAGATCGTAAACATCTTGCTTTTCGACATAGCCAATCTCATCAGAGATACGAGCAAAAGTTTCTTCTTTGTTGTGAGTTCGTCCTAAACCACCGCCAGCTAGCACGTTGAAGCCCTGTAACTCGCCCTTTTTATTAGTGATCACTACCAAACTAATATCGTGGGTATATACATCAACAGAGTTGTCTCCAGGAACAGTAACGCAGATTTTGAACTTGCGGGGTAAAAACTGCTCTCCATAAATTGGCTCAGGGCTATTTTCGACAATCATGCCTCTACCCTTACTTTGTCTGGCAGCCTTTACTTCTGGAGCTTCTTCGGCACTGATGGCTTTCTCTCCATCTAGCCAAATCTCATAGTAACCACCACTTTGAGGGTTGAGCAAATCGGCAATATTATTGGCATATTGAAAAGCATACTGATATTCAGGCTTGTTCTTAAACGGTGCAGGGGGAGACATAATGTTACGGTTAACATCTCCACAAGCACTTAGAGTAGAACCCATATTTTGCAGAATAGTCTGAATTACTTTTTTAATATTCTGCTTTAAGACTCCGTGAATCTGAAACCCCTGGCGAGTTGTTACCCGCAGTGTGTGGTTGCCATACTCTTGGGATAGGCGATCTAAAGCCAAAAACAGTTCTGGTGGAACGAACCCTCCTGGAGAGCGAGTACGCAGCATCATCTGATAGTCTTTCTCTTGTCCTTTGAGGCGATTATCACGGTTATCTTGCTGATAAGAACCATGAAACTTCAAGATTTGAATTGCATCTTCGGTAAAGTGGGTTGTATCTTGTTGCAGTTCGCTTAAGAGAGGTTCGCGTAGAAAGTTGCTACGCTCTTTTAGTTTTTCTACTTTAGATACTTTTTGTTCGATAGGAGTCTGAACCATATTCTTCTTAAATAAATACCAGGAGGATTGTTTTGGTTGTGCTGTTTTGTGGTTTGAGGTTCTTTTTTATCTTAGCGTTTGCGATCGGCTACGACATCAAAATATTTGATTAAAACTAAAGCACTGCCCAATCAGCGTTTTTTGAGTTGCTCAACAGCAATTTAAAATTTTAAATTTCCGAATGAATTACACCAGATAAAAATCTAGTTAGAGTAGGCTAGCTCTTAGACAAGCTATTTGCCACTGGCATTGCTCAGCAGCAAAGACAAATCATTTTGATTTACCTGTCTTAATGTTTGATTTACTTGCTCAGTTTTAATCAATAATCTAAAAATTAGCACTGAAGTATAAATCTATAGTTTTTTCAGTGAGTTCATTGCCCAAGAAAAGTTACAAAAGCTGTGATAGCAAAGATCTCAGTCAATGACTTAGGCAGAAACTTTCAACCAATTCTGTTTAAACAGAGAATTAGTATTTTCGCATTTCGGTAACAAAGAACACAAGTTATTGGCTATTGATGCTTACAAAAGTTATCTTCTTAATGTTTAATCAATAGCAATCTGTGCCAGCTAACCAAAGTGAGATCGTCCTACGCGTCTTAACACACTAGTTTTCGTTAGCTTCCAGAGGATTTTTATAGCCAAAGAAGTCAATCCGATAATCAGTAATCGAAACTCCTGTCTGCTTTTCTATTTGCTCGATCATCGATTTGGGTAATTCAATCTGGAGATCAATAATTTGATTGGTATCTAGGCAATTAACGTGACTATGAGAATCACTAATATTGCCGTACAGTCTACCATCAGAACGCTCGACGCACTCGATAACGCCTCCCCCTGATAAAGCATCTAAATTTTGATATACCGATGTATGCCCAATTTCCTTGCCCTGTTGGTTGAGGAGATCGTAGATCTCTCTAGCTGAAAGATGATTTTCATTATTCCACAGTAACTCTAGGATATAGCGACGCTGACGGCTAACTCGCATTCCTAATTCTTGGCAACGAACTAGGGCATCTTCTAGAGAATTAATTGGTTTTCGATTTGCCTCAGGAGTTTTCATAAGGGAGGCTGCATTAATCTGAACTTATACATACTCATTACCACTTTAACTTAAAATATTTATAAATGTCTATTGTCAAAACTAGTGAAGTTAATTTTAACTTAATCGATTTAGTACCTTTTTACCTTGGTAATATTTATTGTGACTATCAAATTAGTTTTAAATACCAAAGCGATCAATAATTTAGATTTATCTGCTGCTAAAAACCAAATTACACCGTTGCGGTCGCAAATTACTGACTATGAACAACAGCTACAGTTTGTGATTGATTTTGAGCGAGAAGAAAACGATCCCCGTGAGCTTTCCGAGATACCCGCAATTAGGCTGTGGTTTGTTCGTCTAGATACGGTTTATCCTTGGCTACCGTTTTGCTTAGATTGGAAAGCAGGAGAATTAGCTCGTTATGCGGCAATGTTAGTCCCGCATCAGTTTAATCGCAGTGAGGGCATTATATTTAATCCCGAAGCCTTAGAAATCTTTGTGACGAATAAGACATTCATTCTATCAGATTGGTTAAAAGAGCAGGGAATTCCAGAGCGATCGCGTTTAAAATCAATGGCGCAACTATTTGGTTATGAGTTAGATGATGCTTTTTTTGACATGATCTAGCAGCTTGGTATAGTCATTCCAATTAGTTTTCTCATGATTGACTGGTTTTAAGTCAGAAGTCAGAAGAGTTTACCTCGTAAGTTAATTCCTTCACGAGCGATCGCTTCTAAAGCAGTTGAGTTAATTGCAGAATATTTAGCTGTCGATATAGCAATAGAAAGCGATCGCCATTTACTAACAGATTGGGGACAGGCTTTTGAAACAGAGGCTTTAGGAGATAACAAAATGACAACACTCTAAAGACTACTAGAGTTCAGACTCTCTTCTTCTCCCGAGGTTTGGGGTAAATGCAGACCGCATTCTTGCTTCAAACCGCGAAAACGGGTATCTCGACCATCGCTATCTTCAGCAGTCTGAGGACGGCTAGAATGCCAGTCTCCCACCGAGACATAACCTAGATCGAAGTATGGGTGATAGGGTAAATCGTAAGCAGTAAGATATTTATAGATATCCCTAGCGTTCCAATCAAGTATAGGATAAATCTTGTATAGATTATCTTGGCGATCAATTCGGCGCAAATTTTGACGATGTTCAGTTTGATCGCGCCGTAGTCCAGCCAACCAAGCAGTAGCCTGTAGCTCTTCTAATGCTCGCTGCATGGGTTCTACTTTACGAATCCGATCATAGCGATTAAAAGCTTCCACATCTTCTTCCCAAAGTTTACCGTACAACGCCTCCATACGAGCTGGAGACATTGGCGATTGATAAACCTTAAGATTAAGCTCAAGCCTTTTGGTTAAAGTTTCGGCAAACTTATAGGTTTCGGTCGGTAGATACCCAGTATCGACCCAAATTACAGGAGTTTGGGGAGCAATTCTAGTGACTAAATGTAGCATCACTGCTGCCTGGATGCCAAAGCTAGTACTCATAACCAAACCGTCACCAAAGGTTTCAGCACTCCATTCAACAAGTGATGACGCTTCCGCATTTTCCAACTGTTGATTAACTTGAGATAGGTCGAGGTCAGGTACTTTGAAAGTGGCAGAGATCATTAACTTAAATTCTCTAGACTTTAGGGATGGTTAGTTACAAGTCTTAAAGTAACTAATTAACTGGCTAGTTGGCACGAACGCGAACTGATTAGACTTATTATGCCAGACCTAATTATTTCATGTCGTTGCTCTTAATATCAATTGCTGACGATCGCTAATCAGTAACTAATCATCAACTGAAATATTTTCTGAGAAGTTCATCAAGTAAACTAGGCTTATAGATCGGCATAAAAAATGACTAACGAAGAGGTTCAAAATATGGTTGCAACTACAGGAATTAGCGATCGCTATCGGATTCAAACTAAACAGCTTGATATGCCTCCTCGTCTATTATTAGGACCAGGCCCAGCTAACGTTAATCCCCGAGTTTTGGCTGCAACCAGCGTTAGCCCTGTAGGACACCTCGACCCTACTTATTTAGCCTTGATGGATGAGATCCGAGATTTGCTGCGCTATGCCTGGCAAACCGAAAATGAACTTACCATTGCCGTCGCGGGTACAGGAACAGCAGCGATGGAGGCTACCCTTGCCAATGCGGTAGAACCTGGAGATGTGGTCTTAGTGGGAGTAAAAGGTTACTTTGGTAATCGTTTGGTAGATATGGCGGGACGATATGGCGCAGATGTCCGTACTATGACTAAACCTTGGGGACAGGTGTTTTCCTTAGCTGAAATTAAAACCAACTTGGAAACTCATCAGCCAGCAATTCTGGCTTTAGTTCATGCCGAAACCTCTACAGGCGCACGCCAACCTTTAGAAGGGGTGGCAGATTTGTGTCGTAAACATAACTGTTTATTACTGGTAGACACTGTTACTAGCCTTGGCGGTGTCCCACTATATATCGATGACTGGGGCATTGACCTAGCTTATAGCTGTAGTCAAAAAGGTCTGGGCTGTCCTCCTGGTGCGTCCCCCTTTACCATGAGTCGTCGTGCAGTAGAGAAACTACATAACCGCGTTAATCCCGTACCTAACTGGTATTTAGATATGACGCTGCTGGCAAAATACTGGGGTGAACAACGGGTTTATCATCACACTGCCCCAATTAATACTAACTATGGTTTACGCGAGTCTTTACGGATAGTAGCCGAAGAAGGATTAGAGCAACGTTGGCAACGTCATCAACGTAATGCTGAAATGTTATGGTCTGGTTTAGCCGAACTTGGTTTAACCTGTCATGTCGACGAAGAGTTACGCTTGCCTACCCTAACTACGGTAAGAATTCCCGATGGCGTAGACGGTAAAGCGATCGCCAAAAAACTGCTAACGGAATATAATATTGAAATTGCTGGCGGATTAGGAGAACTAGGCGGAAAAGTCTGGCGTATTGGCTTGATGGGTTACAATAGTCGTCCTGAAAATGTTCTGTTGCTGCTGAATGCACTAGAAAAAGTGCTGAAACCTTAGTCTAAAAGCGATCGCTTTTGACTTGAATATCGTTCATTTAGCTGAGATTTGCTGATCGACAGCAATTGACTGCCCCAAAAATTTATCTAAGCTGCTAACGGCGATCGCTTGCTGCAATAATTGATTGAGATGCTCTAAATCATGAATAGATTTGACATAATCAACGATGGATAGAGGAAGATTGCCAAAACGACCTGTCAAAATTTTGAGGATCAAGTTTTGCTGTTTGTCAGCAGATATTTGTAATTTTTCTTTAACCTTGGCTAGCTCTTGCTGCTGAGTATTAATCATCTCAACAATTTGTTGTAAAACTCGCCCAAGAATGCCCAATTCATCAGAACGATCCGCAAAACTATCAAAATCAGTCGGGGAAAACTTGCTATTTTCGACGGCTGAAATAACTGTTGCGGTTACTGCGTATAGTTCTTCTAATGACTCGGCACTTTGTTGATGATTTTTTTGTAGCGCGTCCATCATTTGATTGTAACGAGTGGCAATATGTCCGTTTTCCGTAAAAGATTCGACAGGAACTCGTAAACTCAAGTCATGGGTTTTTGCTTGCAGATCCATTACCTGAAGTAATTCATAGGTATCCGTTTTTGCCTGATGTTCCGAAACATTTAAACCTAATTCCTCGGCTTCAAAAGATACACGTAAAACAAAAAATGAATTGAGTAGTTTCAGCAATAGCCAAGAAAACCCAAACGCCCAGAAACAGACAACAGTAATCCCTAACAACTGTACGCCAAGCTGAGCAATCCGATTTAAACCTGTAGTAATTAGCTCTAATTGACCGAACAAGGCGACACAAAGCGTTCCCCAAATTCCCGCACCGCCGTGAATTGCCACCGCATCAACTGCATCATCTATGCCCCAACGCTTTAAACTTTGGGATACTAAATGGGCTACGATCGCGCCAGTCACTCCGACAATAACAGCTAAAGGCGTAGCTATCACATTGCAACAGGGGGTAATTGCGACTAAACCAGCTATTGAACCATTAATTAACTCTTCGACCTCAATTCGACCATGTCGCCACTGACTATATAAAGTGGCGGTGAGCATTCCTGCAACACCAGACAACAAGGTATTAAGAATAATTCCTGGAACTTGCTCATTAAGTTCTAATGTACTTCCGCCATTAAAACCGAGCCAGCCAACCCAAAGTAGTAATGCCCCCAAGACAGCAAAAGGTAAATTAGTACCTTGAATTTTGTTAGCTTTTCCTGATGAATCGAACCTACCTTGACGCGAACCAACTAAAATTAAGGTCGCCAAGCTGACTGCTGCTCCCACAATATGAACTACAGTACCCCCAGCAAAATCAAAAAAGCCTAACTGTTTAAGCCATCCAGCATCATTCCAAACCCAATGACCAAACAGAGGATAAATGATGCCTGAAACTAAAATAGCAATAATTATATAGGCACTAAACTTAAGACGTTCTGCCACTGCACCAGAAATAATCGTCGTCGCCGTGCCACAAAACATCGCTTGGAAGATAAAAAAGGCGATAGTTGAAGACCGATCTGCTTGGGCTGAGGGGAAAAAATCGCTCGTCCCAAACCAGCCAGCCTGGGAAGTGCCAAACATTATTCCATAGCCAAAAGTCCAAAATAAAGCTACAGATATGCCAAAATCGGCAAAATTTTTAACGGCTACATTAATGCTATTTTTGGCGCGAGTTAAGCCCGACTCTAGGCACATAAACCCTGCTTGCATCAGAAAGACTAAACCCGCACAGAGTAACATCCAGAGTAGATTGAGCATTTTAATTTTAGTTTAGTATTCTCGGCTGGCTGACTTTTTGATGTAAAGTATGATTTAGTTGATAATAACGAGCAAATTTTGGCAGTTCTTCTTGATGCCCCAAAACAATTAGAGTATCATCACAATCTAAAATTAAAGATGAATGAGGATGGGTCAGCAATAGTCCATTGCTACGACGTAACGCCACGACAATAAATGCTCCTTTGCCCCTAATTTCCAGTTCTCGAATAGTTTTTCCCATGAGAGGTGAATAGGCCGAAAGGGTTAATTCATCAATTTGAACTTCGATCTGGGCTAATAAATCATTCAAAGAATTTTGTTGATCTTTCTGTTCAAGAAAGCCTGTTCCAGTCGGGCGAGCAATTAAATTTACCATTCTGACACCACTGACTGTGGCTGGCGAAACAACATGATTAGCACCAGCCAGCCGTAGTTTTTTCTCAGTACTGGATAATTCACCTCTAGCTAAAATCAATAAATCGGGGTTTAATTCACGGGCAGTCAGAGTGATAAAGACATTAATAGCATCATTGGGCAATACGGTGGCTAAAACGTGAGCGTTTTGAATACCAACCGATTGCAGAATATTTTCATCAGTTGCATCTCCTTCTTGCGCTAAATAACCGAGACCTTCAGCGATCGCAATTTTTTCCCCATTATGATCAATAATCACAAATTCCTGAGCTGCTTCTACTAAGTGTGTGGCGATTACTTGCGCAATTCGCCCGAAGCCACAAATAATTACATGATTATTTAAATTAGAAATAGTATTCTTTTTGCGTTGGGCATCAAAAGCACGGTTGATTTCTCCTCCGGCAATCATCTGTACAAAACCTCCCACGATATATAACGCTGACGAAGTACCAGCCAGAATTACCGCGATCGTAAAAATTCTTTCTGAGGTGGTGTCTATTGGTTGAACTTCTCCATAGCCAACACCAAAAATGGTGATCACTACCATGTAGATAGCTTCCATCAACGACCAACCATAAAAAAGATAACCAACAACCGCAACTATAATCGTCAGCACAAAAAATGCTGTTCCAATCACAATTCTTTTAAACGAACTTTGCATCTTGTTGGGTTATTTGCGATCAATCAATCTAGTTATTGCTGACATAGGCTATCTAAGCCTAGTATTGAGGCGATTTTTGTGTCTGAAGATACCGATAGACGATTGTCGTATTGGCTGTTGCCAACAAAAACCTTTCTCAAAATGATTCTGGTCTAAGTTTGACAGCTACTTGCAGATGAGCAGACTAGATTAATTTATCTTTGGGAATAAATCTGTTAATTTTTTTTATGTGCTAAAAATAACTTTGCCATTACGCATCACTACAAAATCAAGTTGTAATGGTCCTGCGGTATAGGTATTCTCTGATACTACTGCCTTGATCTCCCTAACAGGTTCTGTTGCCTCGGTAATATTGTTGACAAAATCAACAATATTTTCAACTTTATTATTGCCTATTTCGATCTCCCCTAATATTCCTGCTCGTTGAGCGCGGAACTTGGACACTGCCAAGAGCCAATTTAACCTGTCCTGAACTTCTTGACGATTAATATTTTGAGAATCCATTGAGACGGTGGCGATTTCCTCTCCTGCTGCAAATATTTGCTGATTAAGAGCTAAGTCAGCAAAGACTCTAACTTCTGGTTCTCCTTGCACATAGTTACCAGCAGAAATAATTCGGACCACATAATCTTGACCATCTTGAATCTGAGATTCCAATTGTTCTACCTGAGATCTAGTAATTGCCACAATGCGTTGCTCAGATTGTGAGCCGCTAAACTGAGTGGCTTTAACGGCGTTAGTATTAGCCTGTCTCAGTAGACTATCGATCGCCGATCTAGCTGCCTGAGGATCGACAATTCTGACTACTGCCGAAGATAATACCTCCCCTTTGACCACGGCAATTTTCTTTTCCCTTAGTTCCCGATAAGACTGCTCTAAAACCTCTACATTTCTGGACAAGAAGCTCAACTGAGATTCCAACTGTTCTAATCTTTTAGTTCTCAACTTCAAACCGACTTCCGCCGAAGCGATCGCCTCATCTAATTGAGCAATAGATCGGTCTCTTTCTTGAACTTGGGTTTGTAGTAACTGCTGCTGCTGTTCTAATTCCTGAAGCCGAATCTCTTTTTGCGCTAATACCTGATCTTGCGCACTAATTTGCTGTTCGCGCTGCTGTAGTTGGACCTGTAATTCTTGGCTTTGCTGTTGTAGTTGATTAAGCTGCTGCTGCCGTTTTTCTCTTTCTGCTAATAAATCATTCAACTCCTGTCGCAGTTTTTTGGCTTGACCTGAAATTTGCTTAACCTGCTGTTTTGATTGCTCAAAATTAAGATTAATTGCATCTAGGTTGGCAACCGCTTGGTTTTGCTGATTTTTAACCTGAGCCAGTTGCTGTTCTACCTGTTGCTTTTCTTGTCTAGCCTGAGTTAATTCCATTTCCGTCTGGCGTTTTTCTTTCAGTATGTCATCTAGCTGAAAAATCCCTCGTCTTAAAGAGCCACTCAAGCTAAATAAAATGCCTAAGGTGAGAGCCGAAATTAACATCCCCGTAATCCAGGTAATGATCATGGCCGTTTGGCGAGGACGCAGATTGAATAATCTGAGTCTAGCTTTACCTATTTTAGTGCCTACGCGATCGCCAAATACTGCAACAATACCACCTAAAAGAAAAATTGCCGCAATCAGAATATAACCGCTGGTCATTAGAAGTAAGTAAGTATTTTAGTAAGAAAGCTTTCGGCGATCTTTAGTTTACTGGTCTTTGGTACGGTTATTGATCTGTTCAACCATTCTAGGAAAATTGTTGGCTTAGTGCTACCGGGTTATGGACCGTGATTTTTTTCTTATGAATCGAAACCATTTCCTTGTCCCGCAAATCTCCTAGAAGCCTGGTGACGGTAACTCTAGTTGAGCCGATCGCTTCAGCGATCGCTTGATGGGATAGTTTTAGATCGATTTTGATTCCCTCTTCGGTTGGCGCTCCAAAATCGCGGCAGAGGATTAATAAAAAGCTAACCAAACGCGAACCCATATCCCGATGAGCTAGAGTTTCAATCATCATTTCTGTTTGTAAAATACGAGAAGACAATCCCTTCAACATCAACATGGATAATTCAGGATTTTCTTGCAGCGACTTTTCTACCTGCTCAATCGGTGCAGATAAAAGCTCTACAGGAGTAAATGCCACAGCATGATAAAAGCGATCGCTTTTTTGACCAGTTATGAGAGAAAGTACCCCAAATACAGTATTCTCTCGCAGTAGGGCGACGGTAATTTCTTCTCCTGCTTCATAAACACGAGATAGTTTGACTGCTCCTTTTAACAAAAAGTAAACTCTCTCGGCAGGATCGCCAGGAAAAAAGATAGTTTTACCGCGTTCAAAGCTTTCCACAATAGGAGGGAAAGAACCACGACCAAGTTGACGAAATACTGATGCCAAGGGTTGATTTTGTGTCAAGGGAAGTTCCATATAACCTATTACGCTAGAAATGATCTACTTGAAGTAGATTAATTATCTCAAATAGTTACATACTCTCACATTACCATCTTAATTTTTTCTCGCTCCTGACGGTCATTAATAAATTTATTAGTCACCCAGGCAGTTGTAGGATAGATAGTTGCAGCTAAAAATTGGAAAAGAACCGTGCTAGATTTAACTGGAAAAAATGCTTTCGTTACAGGAATAGCCAACAATCGTTCTATTGCTTGGGGCATTGCCCAGCAGCTACACAAAGCTGGTGCAAATATTGGCGTTAGCTATTTGCCTGATGAACGAGGACGCTTTGAAAAAAAAGTCAAGGAATTAGTCGAACCGCTTGCTCCCAGTATAATTCTCCCCTGTGATGTTCAAGACGACGAACTATTAGACTCGATGTTTGCCACTATTTCGCAGCAATGGGGCAAGCTCGATATCTTAATCCACTGTTTAGCATTTGCTGAAAAAGAAGATCTAACAGGGGACTTTTCGGCCACTTCGAGAGCAGGTTTTGCCAAGGCTTTAGATATCAGTAGCTATTCGCTCAACTGTTTAGCCGTTAGAGCCAAACCATTAATGACCAATGGTGGTAGCATTATTACTCTTTCTTATTTAGGCGGCGTGAAAGTTATTCCTAACTATAATGTGATGGGAGTAGCTAAATCAGCTTTAGAAATGAGTGTGCGTTATTTAGCTGCCGAGTTAGGTCCAAACAATATTCGGGTTAATGCCATTTCCGCAGGACCAATTCGGACTCTCGCTTCTTCGGCGGTAGGGGGCATTCTGGATATGATTCGTCACGTTGAAGCAACTGCTCCTCTACGGCGTACCGTGACTCAAACGGAGGTTGGCAACACCGCCGCTTTTTTGTGTAGCGATCTGGCTAGTGGCATTACAGGACAGGTGATCTATGTTGATTCAGGATACGAGATAATGGGAATGTAGGTTTTAAGCTATTAGCTGCGCTCTTAGCTATGAATCGGTACATTTATTAGGTGTAAGTATTATGCAAATTAGCGATCGCCAAACCACATCAAACAATCATTCTTTAAACAGAAACAGAACTGCTTCGGTTAGCCGTACTACAGGGGAGACAGACGTACAGGTTGAGCTAAACCTGGATGGGACTGGGAAATGTAATGCTGATACGGGCATTCCTTTTCTCGACCATATGTTAAACCAAATTGCGGCCCACGGTTTGATCGATCTCAATGTCCAAGCTACTGGCGATATTGAAATTGACGATCATCACACTAACGAAGATGTGGGAATTACTTTCGGCATGGCGATCGCCAAAGCCTTAGGCGATCGCCAAGGTATCGTCCGCTTTGGTCATTTTGTCGCACCTTTAGATGAGGCATTGGTGCAGATCGCTCTGGATTTTTCAGGCAGACCACATCTTAGTTATGGTCTAGAAATTCCTACTCAAAGAGTCGGGACGTACGACACTCAGCTAGTTAGAGAATTTTTTGTCGCGGTAGTTAATCATTCTCAAATGACGCTGCATATCCGCCAGCTAGACGGGATAAATTCACACCATATTATTGAAGCAACCTTTAAGGCTTTTGCTCGCGCAATGCGGATGGCAATGGCAATAGATCCTCGTCGCGCTGGCAACATCCCTAGTTCTAAAGGGGTTCTTTAATCATGACTAGCAACTCTTGTAATTAGCAACTAATAGTATGGCAGTAGAAATATCTAGTAAATGGGTGCAGGTTCAAAATCAGGATTTGACGATTGATGCTTATCTAACAATGCCGAAGATCTCGGGAACTTATCCAGGTGTCGTCGTTATTCAAGAAATTTTTGGGGTCAATAAACATATTCGAGAGATTACACAGAGACTGGCTAGTGAGGGTTATATAGCGATCGCTCCTGCCATCTATCAGCGTCAAGCACCCCAGTTTGAGGTCGGCTACTCGAATGAAGAGGTAGCATTAGGCAGAAAATATAAAAATTTGACTCAAGCCAATGAATTATTAAGCGATATTCAGGCAACTATTAACTATCTTTACAGTCTACCCGCAGTCAAGCGCTCAGGAGTTGGCACAATCGGCTTTTGCTTTGGCGGTCATGTTGTCTATCTGGCAGCTACTTTAAAGGATGTTGCAGCAACGGCTTCTTTTTATGGCGCACAAATTGCGACTTGGTGTCCTGGAGAAGATGAACCTACCATAACTCGTACTAAAGATATTAAAGGGACAATCTACGCTTTCTTTGGCACAGAAGATCCGCTAATTCCTAACGAGCAAACCCAAGAGATTGAGGCAGAATTACAACAGCACAATATTGACCATCAAATATTCCGTTATCTGGGCGCAACTCACGGATTCATGTGCGATGCCCGTAAGAGCTATAATCCTGATACAGCCAAAGATGCTTGGGAAAAAGTGCTAGACTTGTTTAGCCAAAAGCTGTAAGTAGTTTAAAATTTACTCAGCTTGACTGGTTCGGTCAGCACTTCCTGACTGTATCGACTTGCTTTAGGGTAAGAAACTCAATCGAGTTTTGACCTATAGTCCGTTAATATTCACCATATACACTACTATGTCTGATTCAACCTCCGTTCCTAACTCGGCTCAAGCTTTCTCGATGGAAGATTTTGAGAATGCTCTTCAAGAATATGATTATGAGTTTAGTAGAGGGCAGAAAATACAGGGAACGGTAATCCAAGTTACCTCCGATGGTGCATATGTTGATATTGGTGGTAAATCTCCTGCTTTTGTTCCCACTAATGAAGCTGCACTAGGTTTTGTAAATAACTTAGACGCAATTTTACCTGTGGGTGAAACCAGAGAGTTTTTAATTATTCGTGAACAAGACTCTGATGGACAAGTTACTCTCTCAATTCGACAATTAGCCTTAGATCAAGCTTGGGCAGATATTAAGGAGATGGCGGAAACTGGCAAATCAACCCAAGTGCGCGTCACTGGGGCAAATAAAGGTGGTGTGACGGGAGAAGTCTCTGGATTGCGAGCCTTTATACCGCGATCGCACTTACAGCAACGAGATAATCTAGAATCTTTAGTTGGGCAGCTTCTAACCGCTACTTTTTTAGAAGTAAACCAAGAAAACCGCAAGTTAGTTTTATCTCAACGAGATGCGATGCGCGCCGTAGCGATGAACAGCATCAGAGAAGGAGCTTTGATGGCGGGTAAAATTGTCAATATCAAGCCTTATGGTGTCTTTGTCGATCTCGAAGGGGCAACGGGTTTACTACACATCAAAGAAATTAGTGGCGCGCGGGTTGAATCTATGAACACTATCTTTGAAGTGGGACAAGAAATTAAAGTCGTGATCAAACAGATCGATGAATATCAAAATCGGATGTCTCTTTCAATCAAGGCTTTAGAAGAATATCCTGGCGAAAACATCGAAAAATTAGCACAGGTAATGGCTAACGCTGATGAGAGATGGCAGAAGGCTCAAAGTTCCGTCAAGGAAACTTCAAAAGAAGCGAGCCAGCCTGAATCTCAAGTTCAAGCAGCCTCTGAGCAAGAATCTCCTACTTCTGAACCTGAAGCTGATGCCGAAAGTGAGGCTTAAACTTATGGCGATTAAGTATACTGGTCGCATTTAAGACTTTGGCACAGGATAAATAACGCTATGTCGAGCGATAGTCAGTGGCATATTGAACGAAGTCGCATAATATTGCGTCAATATCCTGAAATCAAGCAATATTTTGGCAACTATCCGCCATCAATCTTGGAGATCGCTTTATTAGTTGCTTTACAGTGGCTAATCGCTTGGCTAGTTAAAGATTTAATATTTAATCTTGGTCTACTTTCAGTGGTGGTGGTGGTACTGGGCAAAATCGGTATTTGCTCCCGTAGGTTACAATCGCTATCTGCCTAAGCCTAATTCTGCTGTTCTCAAAGATGGGCGCAGATGGGCGCAAATTGAACCCACAACAAAAATTTTAGATGTTGCTTGTAGCACTGGGGAATTTATTAAGCTTTTGTCCTAACTTTACCTTTGAGCGATCGCACATTTGATGTTGTGGTGTGTGCCAATGCTTTTATAGTCATTCCAAATAATTTCCGTATGATTTTACGATGTCATCTAAAGTAGTATGTGGAGGGGAATAAATACGTCTTTTTTTAATAATGGCAAAGTCTTGTTCTATACGATTAAAA
>JBHJNW010000037.1:0-37778 GCA_050330395.1 Pleurocapsa sp. | reverse complement strand
GAAAGTTAAGGGATGAATGGTAATCGTTATCTGTTGGATACTAATGCAATCATCGCTTTATTGCAAAAAGATTCTAATTTAATTCGACTACTTCAAGATGCAGAATGGGTCGGGATTTCTGTAATCAGCCAAATAGAATTTCTGGCTTTTGCTGATTTAAGTAAAACAGACATACAACTTTTTCAACAGTTTTTACAACGTGTGGAAACTATCGATCTATCTAGTAACAACAAATTGCTGATCGATCAAATTATTTTAATTCGCCAACAGTATCGCTTAAAACTTCCAGATGCGATTATTGCTGCGATGGCAAGAGAAAAATCGGCAAAATTGGTTACTCGCGATACTCAATTAAGTCGAGTTACCGATTTAGCGATCGTTAATTGGTAATTATCCCAAGGGTTTGATTAAACAGCAAATAATTCAAAGAATAAAAGTATAGCGATCGCACTGCCGAAATTCTCTACAGATAAATGCGATCGCACTGCCGAAATTCTCGATATATAAACAACATTGCACCACCACACATTGTCCGATTGTATATGTAGGGGCGAACGGCCGTTCGCCCTTACGGTCATTCCCAATGCGATCGCACCATTTGAAAATTGTGCCATTTTTGCCTGGTCAATGCAATTAAAACTATTAATTTAATCTTCTTAAAATGTTGATTGAAAATGTGATTTAGATCGCTGCATAAATACAATTAATTATTAGCAAACATTTCTAAAAAAACTTTTTTAATGATGATATGTTTTGATGATCTGTTGGGTAATTTCTAAATAGGAAAACAAAAACCTAAAACAAACACACAAACAAACTTTTATTAATCGAAGGATATAGACATGAATAACGTATTTACTGCTAAATTACTCCAAAACCTAAATAACAAAAAAGGCAACAAAGGTAACAAAGGTTTCACTCTTATTGAATTGTTAGTTGTTGTAATTATCATCGGTGTATTGGCTGCTGTGGCGCTACCTAACTTATTAGGACAAGTTGGTAAAGCTCGTGAAACAGATGCTAAAACTACAGTTGGTGCTGTTAACAGAGCGCAGCAGGCTAATCGCATCGAAAGACCGACATTTGGAAATGCTATTACTTTGACTGATCCTAATAATTTACTTGGAGTAGTAGTTCCTGCTAATAGTGTTTTTAACTATGTCGTCGCTGGCAATGCTGCTCTTGGTACTGTTACAGCAAATGGAAAAGACGCACAAAACGATGGTGTCAGAAATTACGCTGGTGCTGTCTCTTATGCCGCGGGTGCTTTTTCTACTATCGTCTGCCAAACTGACACTGTAGCAGCAGCTATAACAGCACCTGCGGATGCGACTGCCGCTAGTTGTCCTGAGGATAGTACTTTGATTCGCTAGTCGCTAGTTATTGATACTAGCTTGATTTGAGAAAAAACAGGTATTATTTACCTGTTTTTTTACTTATATTACAAAAAAATCTAATCAAAAAAGATTAAAAGTGAATGTTAAATATTTGTATTTATTACTCAAGCAAAAAAAGTCAGATCGCCAGAGTGGCTTTACCTTAATTGAACTGCTAGTAGTAGTTATTATTATTGGTATTCTGGCTGCTGTAGCTTTACCCAATTTATTAGGTCAAGTTGGCAAAGCAAGAGAGTCTGAGGCAAAAGGCAATTTAGGAGCAATGGCTCGCGCTCAACAATCATACCATTATGAAAAACAAGTGTTTGCTGATACTTTAGCTAAATTATCAACTAATGGTAGTTTTGTTGGGGAATATTATAATTATCACGAGCCTGATGTGGCTAACAATTCTCTAGTAACGCAAAGAGCTACTTCAACAGACTCTACAAATAACGCAACTAAAGATTATGGGATTGGCATTTATTATAGTACGGGTGCTTATCAGTTTGCTTTTTGCCAAGCAGCCAATGTAGGAGCTACCGTTGCTGCGCCGAACAGTGCGGGTGGTTCTTGTACTAATGGAGGATTTAAAATTCGGTAAATAAATTATCTAAATTATTTGGCAGGAAAATAATGTTAGTTTTAAATCAAAAATTCGGTAAATATATTTCTATCTCTCTCGGTATAATTTTAATTTTTATAGGATTGATTCAACTTCAAAAAAAACAACTATCTCAACTGAGCGCACTTCAAGAAAAAAACAATTATCTTGAAGAAGAAGCATCTTTAAAAACCAGAGTAAAATTTCAACAACAAATTCCAGTATTTGGCTTTAATAATCTTTTTGCTGATTGGAACTATCTACAGTTTATTCAATACTTTGGCGATACCGAAGCTAGAGAAGTTACAGGTTATTCTCTAGTCACGGATTATTTTGAGGTTGCAGTAAATAAAGATCCTCGCTTCACTCAATCTTTTTTGTCTTTTTCCGCTGCTAATTCTCTCTTTGCTGGTCAACCACAAAAAACAGTAAAATTAATTAATCAGGTATTAGAATCCGCTTCACCCGATTTACCTGGATATCCCTTCTTACTCTGGACATATAAAGCCACCGATGAAATCTTATTTCTCGGCAATTTAGGGGCTGCTAAAAATTCCTATGAACAAGCTGCGGAATGGGCAAGTATGCGAAATGATGACCTCGGCAAAGAAATGTCTAGTCGTTATCTAGCTACAGCCAAGTTTTTAGCCAGTAATCCAAATAGTACCGATGCCCAGATTGGCGCTTGGGTAAATGTATTAAATCAGGCACAGGATATTAAAACTCAACAACACGCTATCAAACAGTTAAAAGAATTAGGCGCAGAAGTTTCGATTACGGAAGCAGGAGAAATTAAAATAATGCGACCAGAAAAAGCATGATCTGCATTTGTATGGGGATAAGGCGATCGCAATTACCGATCATTTTCACATCATCACGATTATTGGCGATCGACCCTGTACGAACACCGCCAAACCCCGTAGGGGCGAACGGCCGTTCGCCCCTACGATTAACCGACATGGCAAACCCGCGTTCGTAATCAATTTTGGCGCATCGCATTGATCGCACGATCAATTTGACATGGTAAACCGTACCCACAAAAAGCGATCGCGCGATCATTAATATTATCAATTAACATAACCACGATTAAAATCAATGAAATATGACCCCGACAAACACCACAGGCGGTCAATCCGATTACCAGGATATGATTACAGCCAATCAGGGGCGTATTTCGTGACCATTTGTGCGTATCAACGACAATGTATATTTGGCGAAATTATTGATGGGCAGATGGTGTTGAATCAATATGGTGCGATTATTGCCGATGAATGGCAAAAATCATCAGTAATTCGGCGGGAAATTGAATTGGATACGTGGGTTGTGATGCCAAATCATTTTCATGGAATTGTGATCATAAAAAATACCATACGGGAATGCGATCGCGCGCGGGCGAACGATAACCCCGTAGGGGCGAACGGCCGTTCGCCCCTACAGCGAATGAAACCAAAATCATTATCATCGTTGATGGCGGGTTTTAAATCAATCACCACCAAAAAAATAAATATATTACGTGACACACCAGCAACACCATTATGGCAACGCAATTATTACGAACACATTATCCGTAACCAGGATGCCATGGATAAAATTTGTCAATACATCGTTAATAATCCCCTGTCGTGGGAAATAGATCAATTACATCCAGATAACCCGTCAAAATGGTAAAGGCGATCGCAATTACCAATCATTTGCACATCATGACGATTATTGGCGATCAATCCTGTTTTAACACCGCCAAACGCCCCTACGATCAACTATCCTGACAATAAAATAACGTAGTATTATTATAAATATTCAAGCCATAACCATCCTTAGTAGATTAAACACCTGATGGTCAGTACACCTGCAAATCAAATAACCTATCAAGAATATCTTAACTATGGTGAATATGACACTGATGAGGTTTATGAATTGGTTAAAGGTAAATTAGTAGAAATGCCTCCAGCCAGTTTCTTGCATTCAGATATTATTGACTTCATTGCTGATTGTTTTAAGGCTATAGCTAAAGAGTATAAATTAAATATTAAAGTTAAGACTGGTGATGTAGGAGTGAGAACTGGGATTAATTCTGCTAGAATTCCCGATATTGCAGTTATCAATAATCAAGTTTGGCAAAGTTATCGCCGTAACTCTTCAGCGGTGATTGAAGATGGTTTAATGTTAGCTGTTGAAGTAGTAAGTCCTGGTACTGAACAAGTATCTAGAGATTACAGCGAAAAGGCAGCAGAATACCAAAATATAGGTATTCCTGAGTATTGGATTGTCGATCCTATTCAACAGAAAATAACAATTCTAGTTTTAGAGTCAGGAAGCTACGCCAAAACAGTATTTGCGATCGATGAAACTATTGATTCGATGACTTTTCCCGAATTAAAAGTTACTGTAAATGACATTTTGTCAGCTTAATTGTTTTTTCTGTATTTACGTAACGGCACAACGATTAATGTGCAATATTCCCATCCCCGAAAATGCGATCGCGCGATTATTGCCGATGAATGGCAAAAATCATCAATAATTCGGCGGGAAATTGAATTGGATGCGTGGGTGGTGATGCCCAATCATTTTCATGGAATTGTGATCATAAAAAATATCGTGAGAAAAAACCGCGATCGCAAAGTCTCGAATATTGCTGTTGTCATTGTCTGTACAATGAACATACGATAGATGGGATGAAAGTTATTCGATGGAATCTGGCCAAAAACGAGAAGCTTAAATCTCAACGAGGAGTATCGTTTGAAGCGGTTTTGGCAGCGATGGATAGAGGGGATCTACTTGATGATTATATTCATCCGAATCAAAGTCAATATCCAAACCAGCGTTTGCTTGTAGTGCAGATTCAAGGTTACGCTTACATTGTTCCGTATATTGAAACTGAATCAGAACTTTTCTTGAAAACAATCATTCCCTCTCGGAAGGCAACTAAGCAGTACCTCAGAGGAAGCAATAACCATGAATGAACTAGATCGCGAAGAAAAAGAAATACTAAAGACTTTTGAACAAGGAGAATGGCAATCAGTTGGCGATCATACTCGTTTGGCACAACTTCGTGGCTATGCCAAGGCTACTCTAGCTAAAGATAAACGAATTACTTTGAGGCTTTCATCTTTCGATCTAGATGCTATTCAGGCAAAAGCTATCGAAGAAGGAATTCCCTATCAGACACTAATCTCTAGTATCCTTCATAAATATGCTACTGGTCTTCTGGTTGATCGACGACAAGAAGGCAGTAAATAATAATATGAGACTGATTAAACCCGATGCAGTAATATTGCGATCGCGACGCGTAGCTAGTCCTTTAGGGCAAGTCAGCAATCCTATTTTTTCTCCTCTATTTTTTAAGACAAGTATTGAATTTTTGAAGGCTACGGGTAGCGCGATCGCCTTTTTCTTTTAAAGTATAATTGAACTACAAATATTCTCTTAGAGTATCAACATGGCTACTCAATTACCTTTAGCTACTAATAACGCAGATCTCTACCATCGTGATTATTATCTTTGGTTGTCTCATACTGCCCAGCTAATCAAAGATGGAAAATTCTCTGAGATTGATGCAGCTAATTTAATTGAAGAAATCGAAGATATGGGCAGAAGTGAAAAAAGGGCGATAAAAAGTAATTTAATTATTCTGTTGTTGCATCTACTCAAATATAAATATCAACCAGCTAAAAGAACCAATAGTTGGAAAGCAAGCATCAGAGAACATCGACGTAGATTAAGAGATGATTTTAAAGCTAGTCCCAGTTTAAAACATTATTTCCAAGAAGTATTTGCACAAAGCTATCAAGATAGCAGAGAACAGGCTGCTGACGAGACTGGATTACCTATTGGTACTTTCCCAACTCTTTGTCCTTTTAAGGCGGTTGAAGTTCTCGATTCTAATTATTTACCGCCAGAAACTGTTTGATTATTTGGCTTATCGAGCATTGAATAACTTCAAGCACTATGAAAATATGACCCTAATTAACACCATAGGCGATCGCACTACCTAAATCTAATTTCTATTCCCAAACGAGAGTGATTAAACCCGATGCAGTAATGTTGCGATCACAAGTCAGCAATCCTATTTTTTCTCCTCTATTTTCTAAGACAAGTGCAGTAGCTACAATTAATCTATCGTGCATCTCGGTAATAGCAGACAAGCTAATACTTTGTTCAATAACGGCTTTGTCTATTGGATAGATTACTATTCGAGGATCTGAGTTTACTGCATCAAACAAATCAGTTACTGAAGGAATTGATGTTCTAGCGCGATCGACAATCCAAACTGCTTCGGCTAGAGCGATCGCTGGCAAAATTAATTTACTATCAGTATTAGCAAGAATAGTTTTGGCACTTGTTCCCAAACGAGGATTACCTTCTAAGAACCAGATTAAGGCATGAGTATCGACAACATACTTCATGTATATTTACGACCAGTCTAAGCCATCGTCAGAATCACCAGTAAATTCTGCCGTCTTAAAATCTTCTTCATTAGATTGTTGTGAACCAGCAAACATTCCAAAAGATATATGTTTGGTTGTCTTTTTTAGTTTAGCTTCCAGAAATGTAACGATTACCTGGCTTTCTTCAATGTTTTCTGGGATCTCTGTTAATTCGATTGAGCCATGTTTGTAGATTCCTTTTACAGACTGAAACATTTTCGATTATTTCTCTTAAATCGTTGAAATAATTATAACTTAGATAATACCCCTGAAATATGACCCCAATAAATCCCACGACAGGGGATTTAGATCGATTACATCCCGATCATCCCTCAAAATGGTAGATGCGATCGCACTGATTACCAGGATATGATTATATAAAAGCCAAGATCAGTACAATATATAATAATTAATGTCTGCCAAAGATAAGTTTCATGATGCTGTCAAACACGCCCTAGAAAAAGAAGGGTGGCAAATTACTCATGACCCTTTAAGAATAAAGTTTGGAGAAGAAGATAAAATCCAAATAGATCTTGGTGCAGAAAGAATTTTAGGGGCAGAGAAATTAGGACAGAAAATTGCGGTAGAAATCAAAAGTTTCTTGAGTGATTCGGCAGTATTTGATTTTCATTTAGCATTAGGACAATTTTTAAATTATCGTCTAGTTTTAGAAGCAACCGAACCAGAGAGAATACTTTATTTAGCAGTGCCAATTTATGCTTATCAATCATTCTTTTATCGCGATTTACCCCAAGCTGCAATTAAAAAGTATCAAGTCAACTTGATTATTTACGACCCAATTAAGGAGGTAAATAGACAATGGATAAATTAACTAACTATCGTCAGTATATTAAAACATTTCTCCAAGAACAAACTCAAGGTCAAATTATTGGTAGTGATATAGAGACAGAAATTATCTTTGATTTAGATAGAGACAGATATTTATTAATCGATTTGGGGTGGCAGGAACATCAACGTATTTATAACTGTGTGATTCATTTAGAAATTAGAGACTGCAAAATTTGGATTCAACGGAATCAAACTGATAAACCTATCGCCGATGTTTTAATTGCAATGGGAGTAGCTAAGGAAGATATTATTTTGGGTTTACAACCTCCTTATATTCGTGAATATACAGGTTTAGGTGTTGCATAACTGCCCTAAATAACGCACCAGGGACAACAGATTGATTACATCCCGATCGCAAATACAGATATTATCAAGTTTTAAAAGTACAATTGAATCAAAGTATTTGAGTCTAAAAGCAACAATTATGGAAGGTGTTCAGTTTTTAGTCAATGAAGAAGGTGAAAAAACTTCTGTATTAATTGATTTGAAGGAGTGGGGAGATTTATGGGAGGATGTTTATGACATCATGATTTCTCGTTCTCGTCAAGATGAAGCAGAAGTTAGTTGGGATGAGCTGTTGTCACCAGAGTAAGACACAGAAAAGATGTTTACAGTTAAATTCTTAGAGGATGTCTGAAAAGTATCGCGATCGCCTTAAATATTTTCGGCGGTAAAAATTTGCTTAGGAGTTAACTTAATTTCGCTGAAGGTAGGTGAAACCAACTCTTGATCGGTAGTAAAAATTGTTTCCTCGTACAAACCTTCATCTAATACCAAAATTGTAACTTGTTGTTCTATAGGATCGACAATCCAATATTCGTTAATATCTATAGCTGCGTATTCCGATCGTTTGTAGCGATAATCTCTTTTAACGGACTCAGGGCTAACTACTTCTATAACTAACCAAGGAGAAGTTTCTAATACTCCCGATTCATCTAACGAATTCATTACTTGTTCTTTTTCTACCACGTAAACATCGGCGATACGTGATTTACGCCACCCCGTTCTAATTCCTCCTTCTCTAATTGCCAACCACGGAAGTTTGAGACGATTTATTTCTGCTTTAAAAGCATCCCGAATAAAGTCGCTAATAAGAATATGACGAAAAGTTGGAGGGTTCATTAATTCTAGTTTGCCGTCTACTAGTTCGTAACGACTATCAGGATCTTGGTCGTGTTGTAAATATTCTTCAAAGGAGAATATTTTCGTTGTAGTTGTGGCAGTCATTGAAGTTAACAGCAGCAATACTGTAATTTGAGTGTGTCGATATTATAACTAAAACTAGTTTTCGCTATTATTTGGCGATTAATTATATTCAGGAGATGATCGTAATTATCGATAAACCCTGTAGGGGCGTTTCGCCCTAAAGGATTAGCTTCGCGTCCGAAACCGCCCCTACTTTTGCATAAAAGTCTCATCATGGCCATAACAAACAATTATGGGTAGTCATGAAGTTTTGCTGACAATGTGTACGTTTTATTGATAACTTTTACAGGATAAACGTACCTGGTTCTTTTGCAGCCTGGTTTAACTTAAATTAGAAGATGTGAACTGTTAACGATTGCTAGTTGTTAAAAAATGTAGACTATATCAGAATAAAAATTGGGTTGAAGGCGACTGAATATAGAATCTAGTTGTCAGCAGCACATAATCCTAGCTTTGTTTGCCTGTAGCTTTCTAAATCGAAAATTATCTAAAATTATAAGAGAAAATATTAAATACATGGATATTACCAGCGATCTACACGTTATTGAAACCAGACCATTGTTAAGCCCCGCATTTATAAAAAGTGAATTACCGATCGCTGAAGAAGTTGCTCAACTAGTAGCGCGAACTCGCGATCGCATTCGTAATATTCTAGAAGGTAAGGATAAAAGAGTACTGGTAGTAGTTGGGCCTTGTTCTATACATGACGTTGCAGCAGCCGAAGAATATGGAGAGAGACTGGCAAAATTGCGATCGCAGTTTCAGGATCAACTGGAAATTGTCATGCGGGTTTACTTTGAAAAGCCTCGCACTACCGTTGGTTGGAAAGGATTAATTAACGATCCTCATTTAGATAATAGCTACGATATTAATACGGGTTTGAGAACAGCGAGGAAGTTATTACTTGACTTAGCTGAGATTGGCTTACCCGCTGCCACAGAATTGCTCGATCCAATTACGCCCCAGTATATTGCCGATCTAATCTGCTGGACGGCTATTGGTGCAAGAACCACAGAAAGTCAAATTCACCGTCAAATGGCTTCTGGTTTATCGATGCCAGTGGGCTATAAAAACGGCACAGATGGTGGTTTCAAGGCGGCGATTAATGCAATGTTAACCGCCAAGATTCCGCATCACTTTTTGGGCATCAACCAAGATGGACTAGCTAGTATTGTTAGAACTACTGGCAACCCTGATGGACACTTAGTCTTGCGAGGTGGTGCAGCTAAACCAAACTATGAAGCTAATGATATTGAAGCAGCTGCCAATGCTTTAAAGCAAAAAGCGATGAATTCTCGCCTGATGATTGATTGCAGTCACGGCAACAGCAGTAAAGACTTTACCAAACAAACCACTGTCTTAAATAGTATTAATCAGCAGATTGAAGCGGGTTCACAGCATATTGTGGGAGTAATGATTGAAAGCCATTTAGTCGCAGGAAGTCAATCTATACCTCAAGATGGCAAACCTACCGTATATGGTCAGAGTATTACTGACGCTTGCGTTAATTGGGAAACAACGCAAACCATGCTGCATTCTCTAGCAGATTCCGTTGCCCAAGGTAGACCAGAAATTAAGCGCAATTTGGTTTCGATGGTAGGGAAATAATTGATACATGAATTAAGCAAATCAGAACAACAACAGCTGATCGAAGTTGCAACTCAAGCTATGGATAGTGCTTATGCGCCTTATTCTCAGTTTCGGGTAGGTGCAGCTGTGCTAACTGCTACGGGTAAAATTTTCTCAGGTTGCAATATCGAAAATGCCTCCTACGGTTTGAGTATGTGTGCCGAAAGAAATGCGATCGCCAATGCCATAATCGGCAACGAAAGCGATACAATGAGCATAAAAGCGATCGCTGTAGCAAACAGTCAAAATGTTTCCTGTTCCCCTTGTGGTGCTTGTCGGCAAGTAATCTGGGAATTTGGACAGGATGCTCAAGTTATTTTTCTGGGAAGTCAGGGATGGCGCACCTTAACTATCAAAGAGTTGTTGCCTGAAGGATTTTCTCTCTAGATAAATACAGCTTCTAAAATTCCTCTTTGAGCTATATCCTAGAAAACTAAACTAAAAAATTAAGTCTCTCCATGAAGTCATATCTTGCCGCCGCTGTTCAAATGACCAGCAAACCAGACCTCGCGAAAAACTTGATCCAAGCAGAGGAATTGATCGAACTAGCAGTACGTCAAGGGGCAGAATTAGTTAGCTTGCCAGAGAATTTTGCTTTCTTGGGCAAAGATATCGATAAAGTGGCACAGGCAAAAGAAATTGCCGTAAAAACCGAGCAGTTTCTCAAAAAAATGGCGCAAAGATTTCAAATCACCATTTTAGGTGGGGGCTTTCCTGTGCCAGTCGGCGATAATCCTGATAAAGCTTATAATACAGCAATCTTAGTTACTCCAGATGGTCAGCAGGTAGCTCGCTATCAGAAGATTCACCTGTTTGACGTAGATGTACCCGACGGCAATACTTATCAAGAATCCAGCACGGTTATGGCTGGTCAAGAAATTCCCGCTATCTATGAATCAGAACATCTAGGCAAGTTGGGAATATCGATCTGTTATGACGTTCGCTTCCCCGAATTCTATCGCTATCTATCTCGTCAGGGTGCAGATGTATTGTTTATTCCTGCTGCCTTTACTGCCTATACGGGAAAAGACCACTGGCAAGTATTATTACAGGCAAGAGCGATCGAAAATACTTGTTATGTAATTGCCCCCGCTCAAACAGGAAATCATTACGAGCGTCGCTACACACATGGTCATGCCATGATTATCGATCCTTGGGGCGTAATTTTAGCCGATGCGGGAAATGCTCCAGGCGTGGCAGTAGCAGAGATAAATCCTCAGCGTTTACAGCAGGTACGTCAACAAATGCCTTCTTTGCAGCACCGAGTATTTGTCTGATTTAGCAATCAGTAATTAAGTTCTTTTACCTACCGAAAGATCTAAGATTTAAATAGATGACCTTTTAAAGTACTCACTATATGGTTAAGTCTCTTCTACCTCCTTCAGATCCCAAGCAAGCAAATACACCTAATTCTCAATCCGAACTAAAAACAGTTGCCCTTGATGTGGAGGGGATGAAGTGTGCTGGTTGTGTCAAAGCCGTTGAGAAACAGCTAGAGCAAATGGGGGTAGTATCTGCTTGTGTCAACTTGATTACGGAAGTGGCAGTAGTAGAGTATCATGCCGACAGTATTGCCCCAGAAGCTTTAGCCCAGAAGTTAACGAAAACAGGCTTTCCTTCCCAGTTACGAAAAAGCGATCGCAGTATTTATCAAATCGCTCAGTCAAATCAGGCAAAACGACGACAGCAATCACAACAGCAGATTAATCAGTTAATCACCGCTACGGTATTGTTGGTTTTTTCTAGTATTGGTCATCTGCATCATTTGGGGTTACCCACCATCCCGATACTAAGCAATATTTGGCTTCACTTTGCCTTAGCAACGCTGGCTTTGTTGTTGCCGGGGCGATCGCTTTTAATTGATGGCTGGCGTAGTCTGACTCAAGCAATGCCTAACATGAATACTCTGGTGGGTTTGGGAACGATTAGCGCCTACCTGGCTAGCTGTTTTGCTCTATTTTTACCTAGTTTGGGTTGGGAATGTTTTTTTGATGAACCAGTAATGCTGCTGGGCTTTATCTTATTGGGACGTACTTTAGAAGCAAAAGCCCGTAACCGCGCCTCCGCTGCTTTAGAAAAGCTAGTTACTTTGCAACCGCCGATTGCTCGTTTAATTGGTAAACAAGATAACGCCGAGACGATCAAAATTCCCGTAGAACAAGTCAAGCCTGGGGAATGGTTACGAGTTTTACCTGGGGAAAAAATTCCCGTAGATGGCACGATAGTAGCGGGAGAAGCAATTATCGATGAGGCAATGTTAACGGGGGAATCTATAGCAGTAGCTAAAACAGCATCTGATGTGGTTCGTGCGGGTACGATTAATCGCTCAGGAGTAATTACCATAGAAGTAACTGGCATTGGTCAAGATACTACCCTCGCTAAGATTATTAACTTGGTAGAAGACGCTCAGACTCGTAAAGCACCAGTCCAAAAGCTGGCTGATACGATCGCGGGTTATTTTGCCTATGGTGTAATGGCGATCGCCAGTTTAACTTTTATCTTCTGGTATTTTATTGGTACAAATGTCTGGGGTTCTGTATTGGTAACTACATCCCATTCTATGCCCATGTCTGGCGATCAGATGGTGACAATGACCCCTTCAATGACTTCGCCGCTGTTGCTCAGTTTAAAACTAGCGATCGCGGTTCTCGTAATTGCCTGTCCTTGCGCCCTGGGTTTGGCTACTCCGACGGCAATTTTAGTGGGTACTAGCATTGGTGCTGAATCAGGAATTTTAATCAAAGGTGGTGATGTTCTCGAACGAGTGCATCAATTGGATACAGTAGTTTTTGACAAGACAGGCACGTTAACTGTGGGCAAGCCTCGTGTTACCGAATGTATTTCTCTAACCGATATTACTTCCGAGAAGTTACTCCAGATAGCCGCCTCAGTAGAACGTGGCAGCAATCACCCCCTAGCTCAAGCAATTACCACTGCTGCACAGTCAAAAAATTTGACTTTGCTAGAGACTACCGATTTTAACACGGTGCTAGGACAGGGAATGTCGGCTAAGGTGGCAGGAGAAAAAGTTGATTTAGGTAATTGGCAATGGCTGACTAGCCAAGGAATCGCTATTCCCGAACACCATGATTTACAGGCGCAATTGCTGGCTCAATCGGGGAAAACAATCATTTATTTAGCTGTTTCAGGCAGCTTACAGGGTTTAATTGCTATGGAAGATAGCCTGCGCCCAGAGGCTATTCAAACTGTCAAACAATTACAAGATTTAGGTTTAAACACTACTTTGCTGACAGGCGATCGCCTAGAAGTGGCGCAGGCGATCGCCAAACAGCTGAAGATTACTCAGATTTTCGCGGAAGTAAAGCCCGCTGAAAAAGCTCAGGTAATTCAGTCTCTGCAACAGCAGGCTCAAACCGTGGCGATGATTGGCGACGGAATCAATGATGCCCCAGCCTTAGCTCAAGCCGATGTTGGGATATCTTTCCAGGGCGGTACAGATGTGGCGATCGCTACTGCCGATATTGTCTTGATGCAAAATCGACTTCAGGATGTAATCAAATCAATTGAACTTAGCCAAGCTACGGTTGACAAGATTAAGCAAAATCTACTGTGGGCTTTGGCTTACAATGTTTTGGCTATCCCTATGGCAGCAGGAGTTTTCTTACCTCAGTTTGGATTACTTTTATCGCCAGTTTGGGCCGCAGTCGCGATGGCATCTAGCTCGCTAATTGTTGTGACCAACTCGCTCCAGTTAAATTCGCAAGTCGCCAAATTGTCATCATTTACCATCAGCTAAATGCAGCTAAATTGGAAAGCGTTTCATCATCATGCTTGCTTCTTGAGCATTGTTGGATAAAGTCGAGGAAATATTAGGAATTTGCGGAATTTGAGCCAAGACATCGACGGTACGTCGCAGCATTCTGACAATATCTCCTTCTGCTAGGCTAACGCCGTCACAGAGATCTTGCCAATCCATACCCAATGCCCATTGTTCACACAATCCAACTAACCCATATTCTCGCCAAATTGGCAAACTTACTTCATGACGACGCTGTACTTGGAATAAACGAGTCCTAATTTCTCTGATGCTGGCAGTAGTCGGATCTAAGTTGTTGTCATCTAAAGATTTTTTGACCCCTAACACCTCTAATACTGCTGGAGGTGGGGGAAAGTCGCACCAAACATCAGCGCGGGGAGTTTCGGTGATTAAGGCGCAGACGGTAGCTGCTAAGTGATGGGGTTCTAAGTATTCTAGTTCTCCCGAAACGAAAACTAAAGCCAGCCAAAGTTCATTGTCGCCGCGAATAGTCGCCGCTGCTTGCCCCAAAAAACTGGGACTATATTCATTTAACGCCTCAAATTCCTGCAACACTTTAATTAAGTTCAGAAACTCTTCCCAATAATAAGACTGGTTTGACTTTTGCTTTTGATACTTAATTTGAATTTTATGCAGCTTTTCCCTAAGTTGTAAACGTTTTTGATGTTGTTTTAGTAATTGATTAGGATTATCAATCTGCTGTACTGGGTGTCGATCTATCTGCTTTTGCACTGCATCAAGTTTTTGCTGTTGCTCGCTCACCTCAGAAGCAGGAGTTGTGGGCAGACAATAATCAGCAATCTGCTTAACCGCGATCGCCGTGAACTCATCTCCTCGGAGCCACTTACCCAATTTGAGATTATCGAACGCGGGTAAAGGAATCTCAGCTATGTCTTCAGCGGGAAAAGCACCCTCATTAATTTCGCTAACGTCAGCGTTAGCTGCAATATACCAATAATTGTCCGCCCCCAAACAAACCAAGTTGGCAGCCCTACCCGAACCAGGAATTTTCTCGATCAATACCGCCGCTAAAGGCGAATTTACCCGAATATGTTTACCTTTCAAACCAATTATTCTCCCTGGCTCAATTTGGGATACTAAAGGCTTAATTTGGCTTTTGCGGGTGGCTTCGGCTTGCTGTTGTAGAATTTCTAAGAGTCGCTGTTCTTCTCTGGCTTGCTCCTGTAGTTTTTGATAGCTAGCTAGTTGCCCAGGGGGAATTGAGGCTAGGGCTACATCTAACTTAGCCAATTCGGTAGTAATTTCGGCGATCGCTATTTGTTCGGGAGCAAGTCTTTTTTGGGAGAGATATTCGGCAAAGCTACGCTCTAAAAGCACTTTAACTTCGCTCAGGCTATATTTTTGCAGTAAGTTCAACACCATCCCATAAGAGGGTGTAAACCAACTACGTAGGGGTTCGGCAGTGGAAGTTGCCAAAAAGGCTGCTTCTTTTGCCCCTTCAAAGGGGGTCTGTAAGGTCACTACATGACCCATCTTATCTTTACCTCTTCTGCCAGCCCGCCCCGCAATCTGCAAGAATTCTGAAGGGCTAAGCATACTGTGTCCCCCATCGGTGCGTTTGGATAAGGCAGACACAACCGTAGTCCGAGCGGGCATATTGATTCCCGCTGCCAAGGTTGCAGTGGCAAAGACAATTTTGACTAACCCCATTTCAAACAGTCTTTCTACCAGTTCTTTCCAGGCAGGCAATAACCCCGCATGGTGAGAAGCAATACCCCGCATCAAGGGTTCAATCTGATCGATTCTGGCAATTTGAGAATTTTCACACAAAAACTGCCACAGCAAATATTTTTGATTGGGATTGATGGCAAGATATCGTGCTAAATTGACTTCTGCCTGTTCATTGTCGGCTAAATAATCTCTGATTAGTTCAGCTAATTCGGGGTTAGATTCACTAAAATGAGCCAGCAAGGCTGTTTGTAGCTCAGTATTATTAGTTAAAAAGAAATAAAGTAGGATACTTTCTATTTGCTGCCCTTCTTCTGGGGTAACTAAGGCTAGAGCATCAATGGTTTCGACTGCTTTATCGCAACCTCGACGACTAAAGATAATGTAGATCGCCGGGAGCATATCTTTCTTTTGTAGCTGCTGCACCACCTGGTAAATTTTGGGGCAGTCTTTGATCTTGAGACGTTTTGGTTTTTGTCCCTGACCAGGAGACAAAGCTTTCAGCTTGGGATTGATTTCTGTTTCTTGTTGATTTAATAGCCGATGAATCCCACGGCGATCGCAGAAGTAATATCTTAGGGGAACAGGTCGAAAATCCGAATTGATTAATTCGCACTCATATCTTTTTGGGTTGTTAGGATTAGAATTGCGAACTTTGCTAATCCAGTCAGTCAACTCTTGAGGATTGCCGATCGTCGCGGAAAGAGCCACTAGCTGAATTTGCGGCGGACAATAGATAATTGATTCTTCCCATACCGTACCGCGAAAGCGATTACTAATATAGTGACACTCATCTAATACTACTGCTTCGACATTTTCTAAAGACGTTCCTAACTGCCCGATCGGTGTTTCATAGAGCATATTACGAAAAATCTCTGTGGTCATAATTACCACATCGGCGTTAGGGTTAACAATTGTGTCTCCCGTCAAAAGACCAATCTTGCGAGGATTTCCTGCACCAAACTGTTCTTGAAAATCTCGAAATTTTTGATTGGAAAGAGCTTTTAGGGGAGTGGTGTAAAACACTCTCTTGCCGTGGTTTAAAGCGCGGTAAATAGCGTATTCACCAATTAAAGTTTTTCCCGAACCTGTAGGGGCGCAGATTACTACAGACTTGCCTGCTGCTAATGCGGCGATCGCCTTATGTTGGAATTCGTCAAGCTCGAAGGGAAATAACTCTTGCGGATTTAACTCAGAATTAGAAGCGATTAGATTCACAAGCGGTTCTATAAAATCGGACTTAGAGTCCCAATATTAAAGTTAATTATCTATATTGTGACATTTTTGCCCAGTTGATGATTTTTAATTAACTATGGGCTACTCTTTGGCTTTAATAGTTTGCTCAAGATCTTAGCCGCTGGCATTTGAAGCTCACAACCCAGCAAATTAATTTAGGATGAAAATTTTAGTTAAGATCCCGCAATATCTCTAATTAGCATTACTTTAGAACTAACATAATCGATTAAAGATTGACGCTCTTCCGAACTCAATGTCGCAGCTCTGTCTACTTGTTTCATAATTTGCTGGATCAAGTCTGTATCGTTTAACTGCAACAATACTTGATTGTTAAGAGCCTCTACAGAAGACCAAACCGCACGTAAGATACTGGATTCTATATTAATATTGCTCATAATTGAATTGTATCCGTAGGACTATTTAGTAATGAATTAAATTTCACTACAATAAAAAGCTAGCACAAATATAAAAAAATCCTTAAGGATTTTAAGGATTATCAATATAACTTAGAATTGTGAACCAAAAAATACGCGAATCGTATCAAATCTAGGGTTAATCTTCGACAGATCTGGTAGTTATGGTAGTTTTAAGGGCAAAATAAGGTATCTTTAGTGTCTCTGCCCGTAGTCGGGTTAGTACCGCTAGCTATTTCGCATAGCTGCTTTTCGGTAGTCGGGCTTAATAAACTTCCTGTAAAATCTGCGCCTGTAATAATAGCGTCATTGAATAAAGCGTTAGTTAAATAAGCTCCCGTCAAAATTGCATCTTTTAAGTTAGCCTGAGTCAGGCGAACAGATTCCAAACTGGCATAACTAAGATTTGCACCCTCTAAATTGGCGTGTGCTAAATTAGCACCAAAAAAACGTACTCCAGAAGCATCAACAAAACTAAGATCGCTATCTCGAAGATTAGTATGATCGAAACTGGCATCAGTTAAGTCTTGATGAGAAAAATCAGCATTGATTAATGTTTGCTTGTTATAGTCAGCACTCCAAGCAGGAGCAACCCATAAAGAAACGGTGACTACTAAAGCAAAAATTAAGGTAAAAGAACTATTTACAATAATAGATAAGCAAAATTTAATATTGAGCAGCATTTTGTTAGCGGATATTTTTTTCTAGTCATGAAAATACTATCTAAATAATAAGCCTTAAGATCACTTTGGCTATTGACTGTTAAGTTCTTGATAAAATTGTCATTTCCAACAATTTACTGGAAGTAAGGATAAATCTCATCATCAAACAAGTTACGAATTTTATTCCCTAATTCTGGTTGATTGGCGATTAGTTGTTCGACCAAATATTCGTAATCTTCCCGCACATTGTAATCTAGGGGTTTGCTTGGCGACTTTGCTTCGGCAATCCAGCTAGAGTGAATTGTAAAGCCGATATTTAGTTGCGGATGACTCAGTTTATACAATGGTCCTTGGGATAATTTTCTAGCATCAAAGATCCAGATCTCGCTATTGTCTGACCATTGTGGATCGCTATCTGCCTCAGTAGACTGAGCTAAAAACGCATCGGAAGTTAAAACTATGCAAGCAATGTAACCATCGGTTTGATCTGCTGCCTGAGGACGGGGAATAAATTGGGCGGAAGTACCCAAATAACAATTATTAAACTGGTAGTAGTTTTCGGCATCAATTTCAATCTTGGTTTGGTGCTGAGAATTGGTTCTAATTTTTAAGTGGCATAAGCTAGAAGGTACTCCTTGGTAGGTGAGATCTAAAACTTGCTTTACTGGGATCAAACGTTCTGAATATCTGCTGTAGGCTGCTACATTTCTTTCTGTTAGAGTGTCTGGCCAACATCCCCAACTATTCCAAAAGATGTCAGTGTATTTTTTGGTCGGACGTTGATCTGGGCAGACATAAAACGCTGTAGACCAGTTAAGCTTGATATCTGAGACTAATTGCCGATCGCTGATCTTACCCGTTTCTCCATCGATTACCCAACGACCTAAGCGACTAGCATCCATCGGACTGACAACGCTGCCAGCTAGCATTTGCAAACGAGAAGTTAGTTCGGGGTCGTCATACTTATCATCTCGGTCATCACGATCGCGATCGTCATAAGCCGAGCGGTCAAAAATACGGATATACTCGGCGACATCTGTAGCGGCTATGTGATCTATGTAGGCTACGATCTGATTATCAGTATTGTCATAGTCAACTAAAAAGTGGGAAAACTCAGGGGCAAGCTCGACTTCTTTTGCCACTACTTTAGGCAGGTGATTGAAGGAACTGCGATCAAACCAGTCCCAAAATTGATTAGCTTTCGGTGCTGCTAATTTTAAATCGGCACGTTTAACAATGTATAGCTTGGTACTGGGATATTGAGGGTAGTCAATAAAATCTGCTAACAAAATTTTGAAAGCTGTTGCTAAATAATTTTTCTGGAAAGGCAGAATATTATCCAAAGAAAATTTAAATGATGTTTCGACAAATAAAATATAGTCTTGAGTCAAGCCCATCTGATGAACTGTCTGGTCGATTTTTAAGGAGTGGTTTCCTGGCAAAACAACATTCCATTTCTCTTTAATATCTACTTGTTTACCGTCCCAAACAAACAGATGAACAAAGTCATGACCTTGATTAAAAATTCGCGAAACTCGTTCAATTAGCTGCAAAAAGTCAGCTAATAACTTGAGAATGCCTAAAAAAAGCGAATATAGCCTGATAAAGTTAGCCTGAATTCCCTGAGCTAAATTGACCTGATTAATTACTGTTTTTAATGACTGAGCATTTTCCGCCAATCTTTCTTTTAGTGAACGCGAAAAAGCCAACATCGTCCAGATTGATTTTCCTACATTAACTGTAAATATCTCGCCAGTGAGCGGATCGGCTACAGGATGAGCAGAACTCATTACCTGCTTAAAAGGTTGGGGAGGTTGACTTGGTAAAACATCTGACCATTCTCGATTGTTACCGATAGGGTTCAAGGTTTCTAGGGTCTGGGGGTCTATTTCATAAGGTCTGCCAATATCCCAAGTTACGAGGAGGCGATCGCTGGTGTCTTCTGGGAATCTAAACGGCACAAAAGCCGTATTAACCTGGTTGCGAATTCCTAGCTTATTGAGAGAAGCGCGGGCAATACCTAAATTTTGAAATTCTAATCCTTGATAGCGGTCTTTTTTACTTTCATCTGTAGTTGCTCGGTCAGCATAGTAACAAGGGGGTTTGATCAAACGAGTTTTTAGACTGGCATTACCTTCCTCAAAGCTGACGCGGTAGACTAATCCGTCACCGTTATACAATGGAGTCCAACCATCTTTACTGACCCAAACTACTCGATCGCTTCCCGTTACTAGAGGAGAATCTGGCGAACCCGAAGGTCCAATGACGAAAAAGTGACCCTGTAAATCATTAGGTAAGCTGGCTGTGTTGCCTTCTGCATCTCTGACAGTAAGCTTAACTGGCTCGATTAGCTCTTGGCGACTGACGGTAACTATGGTTTGCGGAAATCTTGACGGTGTTGGTTGAAAATTATTGGGCGTAGAGGCTGGTTTTGATTCTGGTGGCGATTGACTCATGATTTAATCAGATATAGGCTCTATTGCTTACTAGAGTAAGAATCCTGAAAGTTATGCAAAGATGAGTTGACGTAACAATTATTAATAAATTATTCAGGGTATTGGAAATTAATCAAAGAAAATGCTGGTAGTGAATTTAAAATTTTGGCATCTGTGGAGGGGGATTGCTTTAGCGATCGCTTTTAACAATGCAGTTCAAGCTCAGGTGGTTGAAGATAATACTCTTTCTACAGAAGTCAGTAACGAAAACAATCGCGACTTTACAGTCAATGCAGGAGAACAAAAGGGCGATAATCTCTTCCATAGCTTTCGTGAATTTTCAATCCCTAATAATGGTTCGGTGTTGTTTAACAATGCGCTAACGATTCAAAATATCATTACCCGCGTCACGGGTGCGTCTGTTTCTAATATTAATGGCTTAATTCAAAGTAACGGCACGGCAAACTTATTTTTGCTTAATCCTAACGGCATTATTTTTGGTGAAGGGGCCAGATTAGATATTGGTGGCTCGTTTATTGGCACTACTGCTGAAAGTTTGGTTTTTCAAGATGCCACATTCAGCACTAAACCTAATTCAGAACTTTTGTTGAGCGTTAATGTACCTCTCGGTTTACAGTTTGGCAGCAACCCTGGCGAGATAGTTAATCGAGCCAACTTGTCAATTGCCAATCCTGCTGATCCTACTGGACAAACTCAAATCAAGCGGGGACTAACTACAGCACCAGGACAAACTCTCGCCCTGTTAGGCGGAAATATTACTTTAGATGGCGGTGCAGTTACTGCTCCTGGCGGCAGTATTGAATTAGGTAGCGTTGGCGAAAATAGCTTGGTTACTCTCGATTTTACAGCAGGATGGCAGGCTGACTATAGTAACGTCAGTCAGTTTCGTAATTTAGTTTTAGATAATTTAGCCTCCATTGATACTAGCGGAGTAGGTGGGGGTAGCATTAATGTTTATGGTCGGCGCGTTGAAGTTTTAAATGGCTCGGCAATTACTGCCAATACATTTGGCGAGATCGATGGCAGAAATATTACGATAGAAGCTACTGAGACCGTTGAGCTTCGAGGAAGCGATCGCAACTTACAAAATTTAGATCTTGGTTTTGCTGGTTTGGATATATTTGTGCCTCTTTCTAGCCAGATTACCACTAACACTTTTGGACAGGGTGATGGTGGCAATATCGAGATTAAAACTGCCCAGCTTTCGGTTCTCGATGGCGCTAAGATACAGGCTCAAACCACTGCTCTACCTAATAATAATCCCAGACAACAATTAGGCAGAGGTGGTGATATTTTAATTAATGCTGATGCCTCGGTTGAACTTAGAGGTTCAAAACCCTTGCTGGGGATTACTGATAATGCTCCAGAATTATTCCAAAACTTGTTTCCTATTGCGCCTGAAGCCAAAGATTTTGTTAGTTTTGATCGTGCTGTCATAGTGGCGCAAGCAAGTAGTATTGATGCAATATCTAGCAATACTGGTTCCAGTGGAGACATTAAAATTGCCACTAATCAGTTGCAACTTGGCGATGCCAGCTCAATTAGTAATTCACCTGCTCCTTTCACCAGTAGTGACGGTGGAGAGATTAAAATTGATGCTTTAGAATCTATCGAAATTTTAGGCTCTTCAGAGCCAGGAAGTCCCTTAGTTAGTTTAATTACAGCTAATACCTTTGGGGTGGGAAATGCAGGAAACATCGAGTTATCTACTGACAAATTATTGCTCTCTAACGGTGGAGGAATCACTACTGGAACTCTCGGTTCGGGTAGAGGCGGGAATATTATTTTAAATGCCAGAGAAATTAACGTTAGCGGTACTTCAGGTGACGGGGTGCTAAGAAGTGGATTTGGTTCAGAAACTTTTGGTGTGGGGGATGCGGGCGATCTTACGGTTAACGCCCAAAGCCTTAATGTTACAAACCAAGGACAAATTACCGTCAGAGGATTGAGCTTGGGTTCTCCAGGTAATTTAACGATTAATGCTGAGAATGTAAATTTAAATAATGGGAGAATAACTGCCGAAAACGCTGCTGCACTTACAGGGGGAAACATTCAACTACAAATTCAAAATGAGCTGACGCTCCAACAAAATAGTCTTATTTCGGCTCAGGCATTTAGTAATGCCAATGGCGGGAATATCAATATTGATGCTGGCTTTATTATTGCTTTCCCACAACAGAACAACGATATTTTAGCCAACGCGGTTACGGGTAATGGGGGCAATATTAGGGTTAAAGCTCAAGGTATTTTTGGCTTGCAACAACGATCGCCATCAACGAATATAACTAACGATTTTGATGCTAGTTCCCAGTTTGGCACAGAAGGGATAGTGGCGATCGCTTTTCCTAACTTTACTGCTACCGACGGTTTATTTAATCTACCGGCAGATTTTTTGGATATAAACTATTTATTTAAAAACAATTTTTGTCAGGTTAGTCGCAATAGTAAGTTTATCGTTACAGGTCGTGGTGGGATACCTCTTGTTCCTCAACAAGATTTGCTCTCAGAACACACTTGGTCAGACTGGCGTATCGTGGAAGAAGTAGACGGGGTAGAAAATGAGGCAGCAGAATCAGCGCAGGGAGTAGAAGTTAAAAAAATTGCCCTGATTCAGGGGTGGGTAACAGATGCCGAAGGGAAAGTTGTCTTGACGGCAAAGCCTCTAGCAGTCACTCCTCGTCAGCCTGAATTGAATACTCCTGGTTGTAATTAAGTCATTAGCACAATGGATATAATTCTCTGCCATCAAACTGTAGACTTTGACGCTTTGGGTTCGGCAATTGGTCTATCTCGACTTAAATCGGGAGCGAAAATTGTGCTAACAGGAGGCGCACATCCTTCAGTCAAGAACTTTTTAGCATTGTATCGAGATGAGTTTAACTTTGTCGAAATGCGTAGTATTACTCCCGAAGCGATCGCCAATATTTATATTGTCGATACCCAAAAAAGCGATCGCCTAGGCGCAGCAGCCGACTGGTTAACTTTATCTAATGTGCAGCGAATTGAGGTGTTCGATCATCATGTCGATCTCGAATCAGACATTGCTGTCACCCAGATTTATACTGAAGCAGTGGGAGCAATTACGACTTATATCGCCGAATTATTACAGCAGCAAAATATTACTCTCACGCCTTTTGAAGCTACGGCAATGGCTTTAGGAATCCATGTCGATACAGGCTCTTTGACCTTCGACCAAACTACTCCTCGTGATGCCAGGGCGATCGCCTGGTTGATGGAACAGTCGGCAAACGTTTCCATCATTGCTGAATACAATGAACCAGGATTATCTAATCAGCTACAAGACTTATTCAAGGAGGCTTTAGATCGTCTTGAGCGCGTCACTGTCCACGGCTATACGCTGGCTTCAGTCTTATTACAAACAGATCACTTTGTGGCTGGTTTGGCGACTTTAACGGCAAGATTAATTGAGCTAACCCAAAGCGATGTCTTGTTATTAGGTCATCAATTTCCCAAAAGCGAGCGACATAAACTAGTAGTAATCGGGCGATCGCGTTTGTCAGAAACTAATCTCAATCAGCTTTTCGAGCCTTTCGGTGGTGGAGGCCATGCTCAAGCAGCGTCAATGACAATCTCCACCAAGCAACCAGAACAAATTTTTGAGGACTTGTTAACTCAATTACAGACACAAATTCCCCAATCTCCTACTGCCAGGGATCTGATGTCTTCCCCCGTCAGAACTATTCGTCCTGAGACCACTATCGAACAGGCGCAAAGAATTTTGTTTCGCTATGGTCATTCTGGTCTATCAATTGTTAATGAAAGCGATCGCCTAGTCGGAATTATCTCGCGTCGCGATTTAGATTTAGCTATTCATCATGGCTTTAATCATGCTCCTGTTAAAGGTTACATGAGTCGCAATCTTAAAACAATTATTCCCGATACGCCGTTGCCTGAAATACAGTCAATCATGGTAACCTACGACGTAGGTAGACTGCCCGTAATTGAATCAGGAGAGTTAATTGGCATTGTGACTCGTACTGATGTTCTACGTCAGCTACACGATGGTCATCATGATGAACAAATCGAGACAGCTAATAAAAAGAATTTAACTTTTCATCTCTTACCCACTCTCCAAAACCGTTTAGAACCTGCAATTTGGCAACTTCTCCAGCAAGTAACCCAAGCAACCTTAGCTAGAGGCTGGAATCTGTATTTAGTCGGCGGCGGAGTTCGAGATGTTTTACTCACCAGCGATAGTGAGCCTCTACTGTTACAGGATATTGATTTAGTCGTTGATGGCGATCATCGTTCTGGTGACGATCGCGCGGGGGTAGAATTAGCAGAAGTGATTCAAAAAATGTACCCTGAAGCAAGCGTTGCCATACATGGGGAATTTCAAACCGCAGCCTTAACTTGGCATCAAGATCCAGTCTTAGGCAATCTTTTAGTAGATATTGCCACTGCACGTACCGAATTTTACCCCTATCCCGCAGCTAATCCGCAAGTAGAAGCTAGTTCAATTCGTCAGGATTTGTATCGCCGCGATTTTACGATTAATGCTTTGGCGGTGCGTCTGACTCCACCTAAACGAGGAGAATTTTCCCGCAAAGGAGATTTACTGGACTTCTTTGGCGGTTTGTTAGATTTGCGATCGCGCCTTATTCGCGTGCTTCATGCTAATAGCTTTATTGAAGATCCAACCCGGATCTATCGTGCCGTCAGGTTTGCGGTGCGTTTAGGCTTTACGATTGAAGCTCAGACAGAAGAATATATCCGCTATGCAATTAAAAGCGGAGTATACGAACAGTTGCGAATTAGCGATCGCCAGACTCCTGCTTTGACGACTAGATTAAGAGCCGAATTGAAATATATTCTCCAGGCTCAATATAGTCAACCTGCACTACAGTTGCTTGACGATTTAAAAGCTCTCAGTTGTTTACATCAAGACTTAACTTTGACTCCCGCCTTAAAGTGGCAGATACATTGCGTGGCTAAATGGTTATCTTGTCTTGAACCTCAAACTACCGAGCTTTGGTTGATTAGACTAGAAGCTCTCATTGCTCATTTAGCTCCCAAATCGAGAATTATGGTGGCAAATAATTTGCAGCTGCCAAAGGATAGTCTGCAACGACTACAACAGCTAGCAACGCTAGAAACAGAAGTGGCAACTCAGCTAGCGCAAAGTAATTCCCCTAGCCAAATTTATCAGTTATTGCATTCATATCAACCTTGTGGATTAATTTTGTTTGCCGCCAGAAGTAATAAGCATATTCGTCGTTTGGTTTGGCAATATATTACTAACTTCTCGCAAGTAAAACCTTTATTAAACGGTAACGACTTAAAAGCCCTGGGTTTCAAACCAGGGCCATTATACAAACAGATTTTAGCTGATGTTTTGGCTGCTACTCTCGATGCTGAAATCAGCGATCGCGCTATGGCGATCGAGTACGTAAAATCTAAATATATCTAAACACACTAGTCAGCATAAAGAACACCGATAGTAGGTTTATTATTGACTTTGATGACTACATCTTGCAGATCAAAAGCAGCACTTTGTTGATTAGTTGTGCCTAGCTCAACCAAAAACAACTCTTCGTAGTCATTCAAACCATTGAGCAGAGTTTGAACTGAATCTTGCTCATATACTCCCTTCATACCAGGTAAATTATCTTGAGGAGCTAATACTTGTTCAGTAGGAGTGACTAAACTACAGGGAGTAGTATTGTTGACTATGCTGTATTTAAAAGTAAGTTTACCTACAGAATCAACAGGTAATAGTACGCGATCGTTTTTTAACATGGTTTTAACTAGCTGTTGGTTTTGATAAACATCAACTTTGATATTTAATAACGGGCTGTTTGCACCACACTGAAATTGAGATGCTAAGTATAAAAGTTCAATCATGTAAATAAAGGTATTTAACTAAAAGTAAGCCTAAATAATTAAGCACAACTATTATTGTCGGTAATAAATCTTACTTATCTAATAGTTGTATTCGATTAATTACAATATTCACCTAGTTTTTAATAAAACAGGTAAATTTAAGGTAAAGATTCACTATTGATACTTAAAGCTTGTAAAAAACGTACTTTGATTGTCGATTTAGTAAATTTATTTAAATAGTTAATTTAAAAAGAATATTAAATATAGAATCAAGTAATGAATAATTAATAAATTTAGAAAATTAAAGTGATAGATCTGAAAAAAAGAAGTTTTTAGACGACTGAAGTTGACTATATAGATTAAATTAAAATCACTTAATCGCCAAATTAAATGAAGCCAGCAATATCAAACACAATCAAAATAACCTCTACTATCGCAATGACTAGTGCTTTAGGTTTAGCAGGATGGAATTTATATCTGCACCTGAACAATGAGTTATTACCTACTAACTTAAAATCTATTTTTTGGTTGGCAAGTATTGCTTTAACTGCTCATGCTATTGAAGGATTAATTGCCGCTGTCAAAGCTAGTTCTCGCGCTAAAAACCCGCTAACTTATGGCATTTATACTTTTTTTGTCGGCTTTATCGGGTTAAAAGAACTATCCGACTCTTAATTTTTGAGCGATTTGCTTCGCTACTTTCAGGCTCAATTTATACGATGAATCTATTGATTTTGTGACTCAATCACCGAACTCCAATCATCATTTTCAACTGCCGCTTCCAGTTTTTGCCGACGCTGAATTTCTGCTTCACTTTGGGTATCCTGTGCAGTTAACTCATCGATCAATGTGGCATCTGCCATTGCTTTACGCAGCTTTAGCTTCTTGGACTCATAAGCATTTTTCTCTTCTTCTGTCATGGTTGCTTGAGCAGTCTCACCGATTGTACGCGCCCATGTTCCATTTTCACCTGTATTTCCTGAAGGGAGGTAATCTAATTCAGCTAGCCAATTATCTTTTAGTTCTTCCATCGCTTGTCGCTGGGGAAACTTAAAAGTTTTAACGCGAATAAAAGTGCAGACTTGTGTGCCGTTTTGGGCAATGTGTCCTTTAAGAGAACGCAGAACATCTCTAGAATAGCCAACATATTGATAAATGCGATCGCTATCGAGAACAGCATAAACCCCTGCAACCTTGGTATTTTCAATTTGTTCTGACCACTCTGAAACCGCAACTATCGTTGTTTCATCAGAATTGATCGTTGAGTTAGAACTATCGGCGTTGTGTTCATTGTCAGAACTATATAAAAAGCTATGTAACCCTTGATGAGCAACAGGAACGTTTTGATGTTCAATAGAAGTATTTTTCGATTCCACAGCAATGGCCTAAATAAGCGTCACTGATTATCCTAGCTGCATTGGACTGGAGCGAACAGATCTAGATAAAAATCGTAATTTAATCGTCAATATTTTCCGTAGTTACCCTGACAACTTAATCTAAGTTGCAAATTTGTTGACTGGTTTCACCAATTGACAATCAATTAGTAAGAATCAATAATTGCCTGTGACAAAAGATGCGATCGCGCTTATAAACTTGATAAACTTTAAATGGAACAAGAACGAGCTTATTGGTTAGCCTGGTCACAAATTAACGGCATTGGCGCGGTTACTCTCAAAAAGATCTATCAGCACTTTGGTTCGCTGGAAAAGGCTTGGAATGCACCAGCGATCGCTTTTGCCGAAATCGATGGATTGGGTAATAAGTTTGTTACTGCTATACAACAAAAAAGAGTCAAACACTATCCCGCAGAATTAATCACTCAACATTTGACCCAAAATCCCCAGTTTTGGACACCAGCAGAAACGTCATATCCGCGACTACTGTTAGAGATTCCTAGTCCACCACCGTTACTTTACTATTTAGGGCAGGTTGAGCCAACCGAAAATCAGGGCATCAAGCCAATGATCGGCATTGTGGGAACTCGCAACCCCACAGAATACGGCAAACGCTGGACGAGAAAAATTACCCAGGCACTAGTTAGTCATGGCTTTGGGATTGTCTCTGGCATGGCGGCAGGAATCGATACCGTAGCGCATCACGCCTGCTTAGAAGCCAACGGTAGGACGATCGCGGTTTTAGGCACGGGAGTGGATACAGTTTATCCTTACAGTAATCGTAGTCTTTATCAGCGATTAATCGAGCAAGGCTTGATAGTTAGTGAATATCCTGCCCAAACTCCACCAGATCGCAATCATTTTCCCGCACGCAATCGCATCATTGCAGGTTTGTGTCGCGCCGTCATAATTATGGAAGCGCCTCAGCGTTCAGGTGCTTTAATTACGGCTCGTTTTGCCAATGATTTTTGTCGCGATGTTTATGTTCTACCTGGCTCTTTGGATAATACTCAAGCTTTGGGATGCTTGGCACTGCTCAATTTTGGAGCGCACGTAGTTTTAGGCATCGAACACTTACTAGAATTGTTAGGCACAATGCCTTGTTTAGATCGTATTGCGTCTATTTCTACTCAACCCATACCAGATTTAAACCCAGAATTAGAAAAGATATATCGCCTGATTGATCGAGAGTCTGTTCCTATAGATTCAATTGTCGAGCAAACAGGATTGAACATCAGCGAAGTTTTATCAGCTTTATCCCAGCTAGAGTTAATGGATTTAATATTACAGCTACCAGGAATGCGCTACCAAATTAAAAATTAAAGCACAAAAAATAATAAATGTCAGCGATCGCGTTATTTATACGGTGTTTTTGGGAACTTTAGAAATATGGCTCTCTCGAAGCATAGTGATCAATATGTTGACTCCCAATAATTTTTGGTGCAGTTTCAAATTAAACTACTCCTGTTGTTTATTAGCGATCGCGATCACACTTGTCGGTTTACAGCCCTTGAGTGCCGAAGAAAACAACGATCTAAACAATCTAATTGTTACCAAAAATTCTGATGATATTCCTGAGCAAATTGTCGTCAAAAACTTTGATGTAGTTGGCAGCAGTATCTTTAGTAAACAAGAACTAGAGCAAGCCGTTAAAGCTTATCGTAATCGCCCTTTAACCTTACCAGAGTTATTTCAAGCCAGAAGTGCGATTACTAAACTCTATACCGATCAAGGATACGTGAGTTCAGGAGCTTATATTCCTCCCCAAGAATTAAATAATGGCACGATTAAAATTGCCGTCTTAGAGGGACAACTCGAAAAGATTAACGTCTCGGGAACCGAACATCTTTCTGCTAATTACATTTCGTCACGAATCGCAGCCGCAGCAGGGAAACCGATTAATATTGATACTTTACTATCTGCTTTGCAATTATTACGTCTCAATCCTTTAATTGAAAATGTGTCTGCCGAACTCTCGGCAGGAATCCGCCCAGGAACCAGCTTGCTAGACATCAAAATTCAAGAGGCGGATGTATTTAATGTTGCTACTAGCTTAAATAACCATAGATCTCCCAGTGTCGGCACTAACGAAAGATCTATTGGCATTAACCACGGTAATTTATTAGGATTTGGCGACCAATTTAACTTTGAGTATGCCAACACCAATGGCAGTAATGCTTTAAATTTTGCCTATAGTTTACCCATCAACTCTCGAAACGGCACGCTCAAAGCAGCTTACGGCAGTAATTCTAATAATGTAATTGAACAACCCTTTACTGCTCTCGATATTGAATCTAAATCTCGCTATTATGAGCTAAGTCTACGTCAACCCATCGTACAACAGCCGACCCAAGAATTCGCTCTCGGCATGAGCCTAACCCGTACTGAAAGTGAGACTTTCTTATTAGAAAATAGTTTTCAGCTCTCCCGTGGTGCTAATGAGGATGGAGAAACCAGAATTAGTGCTATTAGATTATTTCAAGAGTTTGTCAACCGCAACGAAAAAGAGGTGTTGGCTTTGCGTTCTCAATTTAGTCTAGGGGTAGATGTTCTTAATCCCACAATTAATGACAGTGGTGAACCTGACAGTACTTTTTTAGCTTGGCGCGGACAAGGTCAATGGGTAAGACGCTTAAATGAAGACTTTTTGTTGCTATTAAAAGGAGATGCTCAACTATCGGGTGGTAGCTTAGTACCCTTAGAGCAATTTAGATTAGGTGGTGCTAATAGTGCCAGAGGATATCGCCAAGATCTTAGTTTAGGAGATAATGGCTTATTTGCTTCTGCCGAACTGCGGATACCTGTATTGAGATTTAAGCAGGTGGATGGGTTGGTGCAAATTGCTCCTTTCTTTGATCTAGGAACAGTTTGGAATAGTGACGATGTTGAAATTACTAACTCCACTTTACCTTCTTTAGGAGTTGGCCTGAACTTTTCGATGGGTGAGAATTTTAATGCCCGTTTAGATTGGGGGATTCCTTTGTCAGCGATCGAGGCAGAAAGCAGTTCTTTACGGGAAGATGGAATTTATTTTTCTCTTGATTCTAATTTTTTCTAACTTTGTACTCGCTCTAAAATAGAGATATTGGCAAAAAAACAGTTAATTACGAGCAATTTTGGATATTTTTGATTCTTTATCTTCTTTCTGAATCCCAGGTCACATTATTTTTGATCGCTTTGGCAGGAATTCCTGCCACCACAGTATTGCTAGACACATTTTTAGTTACTATTGAGCCAATTCCAACAACACTATCTCTACCAATATTGACTCCTTTCAAAATTTTGACATAAGCTCCAATCCACACATGAGAATCAATTTTGATATTTTTAGCATAATTAATTTTTTTACCTGTATCTAAATCAATAATCGAGTGGGAATCACCATTACGAATATCAATGTTTGTCGCCAACATACAATCATCGCCAATGGTTATAACAGAATTAGATTCTGTAATTGAGATGTCGGCATTGACTATATAGACATTATTGCCAATGGATAAGCTAGAGTTTCTATCTTCAACCCAAATTGTTCCCCCTCTGGTAAACCGGCAGTTATTTCCAATTGAAATATGATGACCAGAACCACGAACATAAAAAGTTAGGTGATTAATTATCGTTTGAGAACCTATAGTAATAGTATTATTATTCCCACAGATATCAAAGCTGGTATTTTTAATGATTGAATCATCAACTTGAATTGTATTAAATTTGCCTTTAATTCGGCGACAATTATTAGTAGATTTTAATTTAATAAATAATTGTCTGGAAAAACTTCTAATCTTAGGAAAACTACTTAAGTAAGCATCGATTCTTTTAGCCCAAATATGGGTTTTATAAACTTTTTCCATTAATCAATTGTCTTCTATAGTACTACACATTCAAGTTAGGACATTCTCCCAACTTGAAATTAAACTGGTATTTATTTAAGGCTTTCGACAGTATAGTTAGCGGCTATTTGGTAGCTATCACCAGCTGCTACTTCAATAATTTCATTAGCAGCATTAGCAGTTTCGACACAGACAAAATTCATGTAGTCTTGATCGCCTAAATCCGCCATATTCGCCGAAATATCTGCTCCAGGATTCCAGACAATTGCCGTCTTGCTATTAGTAGCAGTAACTTTAATTTTTCTGTTCCAGGCTCGATCTTCAATCATTAACTCTGACGGAACATCTAAATAAATGCGATCGCACTCTCCCGCAAAAGTAACTGTACCAGCCTGAGTTTTTTGTTGACCACCATCGACTTTATCTAGATAAGTCTTACCTGCTAAACCTAATACCGCTACCTGATTAATATCGGCAATTTGGAAATAGGTATGTAAAGCCTGAGTAAGCGAAAAAGACTCTTGCCCTGTGTTTTGGGTAATTAATTCTATGGTTAAGGAACTACCGACGGTAATGGCGATCGCGACATCAAAACTGTAGTCCCAAATTTTTCTGGTAGCTGCCGTATCTACCAGCCCCATTCTTACTTGAGTTGCTCCGTCTTGGGTACTAGTCACATGGCGCATTTGCCACAGTCGATTACGCACAAAACCATGACTAGAGCGTCCTTTATCTTCAGGATCACGGCCAAACCAGGGCCAACAGATCGGCGCACCACCTTTGATTGCTTTACCTGACTGGTAATAAGCTTTGCTACTAACAAACATGACTTCTGACTGGTTTACAGGCTTAAACGACAATACTTGTCCTGCATAAACTGAGATAGTAGCCTGGGCGTGTTCGTTGCTAATCTCGATGACAGGAAAACCACCTTTGCCTTCAATAAACTTCACTTTGTTGGCAATGCCGTAATCCGCGTTTAGCTGCTCGATATTCATGTTTATTTTTATACTTGGTTTAGTTTGAGAAGTGAATTCTAGTAATTGGCAAGAGACAATAGTTAAGGAGAATCAGGTTCACCAACGTCTACTCTACTAAACAACAGCCATCGAGTTCAGTAATCCTTGAAACAAGGGCAAACCATCCGTACTGCCAATTGCCCGATCACAAGCTCGCTCTGGATGAGGCATCATACCCAATACATTACCCTGCTGATTGACAATTCCCGCTATATTATTCATTGAACCATTCAGATTATGCTCGGCGTTAATTTTTCCCGCTGGACTACAGTAGCGGAACAATACCTGCTCATGATCTTCTAAAGCTTTTAAAGTATCATCGTCGGCGTAGTAACAGCCTTCTCCATGGGCAACAGGCAGAGTAATTACCTGTTGATGTTGGTAATCTTTTGTCCAAATCGTATCATTACGTTCAACTTTAACAGGGACGCGATCGCAAATAAAATGCAGCTTACGATTGCGAATTAATGCCCCTGGTAACAAACCAACTTCTGTAAGTATCTGAAAGCCATTACAGATGCCCAAGACATATTTGCCCTGTTGAACGTGTTCGATCACGCTGTTCATAACGGGAGAAAACTGGGCAATAGCACCACAGCGCAGATAATCACCGTAGCTAAAGCCACCAGGAACAATTACTAAATCGAGATCGTGGATATCGGTTTCTTGATGCCATACCATGCGGGTAGGTACAGATAATAAGCCTTGAGTTACCGTCAAAACATCGCGATCGCAATTCGAGCCAGGAAAAACTATAATCCCAAACTTCATGCCTTACTCCTATAGTTAATCTTATGCTGTAGCCAATTCAGTTAATTCAAAGCAGTAATTTTCAATTACCGTATTCGCCAATAGGCGATCGCACATTTCATCTAAATGCTGTTTTGCCTGCTCTTCGTTAACTGCGGTTAACTGCATTTCAATATATTTACCAATTCTGACCGAATCTACTTCGCTATAGCCCATTTGCTTGAGTCCCGATTCTACGGCCGTACCTGCTGGATCTAGTACTGACGAACGAAGGGTAATATAAATACGAGCCTGATATTTAGTAGCCATGGAATTGTGCTTAATGATTATTAAAAGCTAATAGTCTCTATGATTTTATAGTTTTACCTGACACTAATAAATTAAATTCAAGATTCAGTGAGGATCGATTTCTCTAAGCTAACAGAAGTTAAGATCGAGGAAGTTCATCCAAACATAAGATAGATTTAAGTTCGATATCTAAAAGCAAACTATGAAAACGCAACGTACCCGCTCCCAAGAGCGCATTATGACAGTGCTTCAAAGTCTTAAGCGTTCTATTTCGGCTCAGGATCTTTATATCGAACTACGCAACCGTGAACAGGATATGGGTTTAGCCACGGTTTATCGTTCCCTAGAAGCTTTAAAACTTCAGGGAGAAGTTCAGGTACGTACCTTGGGCAATGGCGAATCTGTTTATAGTTCGATTAAAAGCGATCGTCACCACCTTACCTGCGTTAACTGCGGTAAGTCTATTCCAATTGATGAATGCCCCGTACACGATTTAGAACAGCAGTTAGAAAAGTCTCATACATTTAAGGTTTATTATCACACCTTGGAGTTTTTTGGTTTGTGCCAGAAATGCCATTAGATTAACTCGTACAGCGAATAGTTAATCATCAAGTTTGAGTAAGGGTTAAAGAAAAGAAAAAGGTTATGGAAACTCGCTCAGAAAAAGAAAGCTACATCTCTCCTCTATCCTTTTCTAATATTGCAGTTGTTGTACTAGCCAAAAATAGCCAAAAAATCTGGAACACGAGTAATGAGAGAAATATAGCGCGATCGCCTACTGACGCTCGAAGTTCCGCTCAATTTTTTTAATCTCTAATTCCACTGGATTTTGTGGTTTTTGATTGCCATTGTTGCTGTCATTATTTTGAGAAATTACCGACTGTATGCCTTCAATAGTAGAAATCATGCTGCGAGGATCCATAAACATTACCTTGCTGCTTTGGCTATTACCAATTTCTTTGCCCATTTCTAAATAGTTTTGTGCCAATAGGAACTGTAAGGCTTCGTGGGCGTTAGGATCGGTTTTAAGCTTTTCGATCACAATGCGCATGGCTTCGGCAGTTGCTTCTGCTTTCAAAATTTGTTCTTGACGTTCACCTTCGGCTTTGAGAATAATTGCCTGCTGTTCTGCTTCTGCATTTAAAATAGCTGCTTTTTTGGCTGCCTCCGCCTGCAATAATCTGGCTTGAGCATCGCCTTGAGCGGAATTAATCGCTGAATCTCGATGTCCTTCAGAAGTCAAGATATTAGCTCGTTTTTGTCTTTCCGCCGCCATTTGCAATTCCATTGAATCTTGTACAGCTTTAGAAGGCATAATATCTCTTAATTCTACCCTGGTTACTTTTACTCCCCAAGGATCCGTAGCAATATCTAGTTCCCGCAAGAGGATTTCATTAATTTCGGTACGAGCAGTAAAAGTTTGATCTAGCTCTAATGTACCCATTTCTGAGCGAATTTGAGTTAATACCATGTTTACCATCGCATCTCGCAGGTTTTCTACTTTATAAAAAGCCTTGTACATATCCATGATGCGCCAGTAGACTACGGCATCAACGGTAATGCTTACATTGTCGCGGGTAATACAAGACTGAGCAGGAATATCTAGCACCCTTTCTTTAACATTGCCTTTATAAACCACTTTATCGATAAAAGGTGTCACAAAATTTAAGCCTGGCTCTAATTTCCTTTTATAACTACCTAAACTTTCGATTAAATATTCTTCTTTTTCTTTAACGATTTTTACCGATCCTGCTAATGTAGTAGACCCTAGTAATAATAAGATTAGGGTTAAAAACTGACCCATAATTAATTTCTCCTAAATATTGATTTAATATTGCTTTAGTTATAACTCTTATCCGAAAATTAGTATTAGGTTGGTCTTACTTAATTCAGCCTTGATCCAACATTTTACTGGGTAAAACAATTAAAGTATTTCCTTGCTTGCGAACTACAACAACAGGTTCACTAGGGGCAATATCTCTAGTTTCGTCAGCACATTTGGCTCGCCAAGAATTACCTTCATATAAAACTCTCCCCGCGCTTCCTGCTGGTATACCACCGATTGCGGTGGCTTCAAAATCATCTCCGGTAATTGATATTTTACGCTTTGGTGTAAATAAACGACGTGAGAGAATAGTTAAGCCAGTCGAGAAAACTAGCCATAAACCCATCAATAAAGTATATTGTGGCAAAAATAAAGACAATATCGCCACTAGCAGCGCAGCAATACCCATCATCAAGCTGACAAATGCGGTAGGGAAAACGAACTCCATTGAGCAGAGAATTCCCGCCACAATTATCCAGAAAAGAGTAGGATTAATCATAAGCAATTTATTTTTATCACGAAAGGATTTGCAGCTTTAAATTTAGTTTAACTGCATAAATATATAAGAACTTACTTTGATTTTAACTACTGGAATTATTAAAATGCTTAAAAATAATCATTAAGCTAACTAAAAATTTTTAGTAGTTATTCACTAATAGTATTTAATTCTTACGATAAGCTCATTTTTGCTACAAACTTTTAAATCGGGAGAAGCGATCGCCGTTTTTCATACTACTTTCTTACTTTCTTGTCTTGCTTAATTAATTTTTAGACGCAAGATTAAGTTATGAAAACAGATAAAAGCTTCTGGGCTTGTTAATTAGTAAAAAAATATGATCTTAAAATTATTAATATTCTAAATATGACTGAAAACTACTGTTAATAGCCGAAAAAACTAAGTTTTAAAATAATATTAATTTTGGTTAATCTCTCAACTACCTACCAATAGTTAAAGCTGTAATTGCCAGATTGCGATCACTTTACTGTGGTTTTTGTGATGGTCAAGGTAGCCGAAGTAGATAATAAGAAAAATACCAAAATCAATGATATGTTAAAATCTCACTAGACAAACTCATAAGTTGTCTAATGCCAAATTTTGCTTTAAAAATGCTGGATAATTAAGAACTTACAAGCATATTAAATCATGCTAATAAAATGCTAATAATTTTAGTTTAAAAAAGCGTTCACTTTAGTAAACACTAGGAATGATCCCAGTCAGGTTTGATCGATTTACGATGATTGAGATAACGATCAATAGACATCGCAGCAATGCAACCGTCTCCAGCGGCGACAACCGCCTGTTTGTAAGGAGTGTTGCGAATATCGCCGATCGCCCAGACACCAGGGACGTTTGTAGACATTGCATCATCTACTTTCACGCCACCATCCCGATTGTATTCCACCTGATCGCCAGCAAAATCTGTAATTGGTTTTGAACCATTTTGATAAACAAAAACTCCCTCTACTTCTAAAGATAAAGGTTCGCTGGCATCTTTGCTTTTTATCTTAACACCTGTTACTCCCGCGTCATTACCTTCAATAGCGGCTAAACGGGAGCGTCGCCAGTGCTTAACATTAGACATACTAAGTAAGTCTTGAGCATGGTAATCTTCTTGATTAGGATCTTTAAAAGTAATCCAGTGAACCTTAGAAGCAAATTTAGTTAGAAATTGGGCTTCTTCCACTGCTTCCTGGTTTAAGCCAACTACCGCCACTTCGCGATCGCGATAAAACGCTCCATCACAAGTAGCACAGTAGCTCACGCCACGACCTAAAAATTCTGATTCTCCTTCAAAAGAAGCTCCACTACGTCCCATGGCACCAGTAGCCAGTACTAAAGCTCTCGCGGTAAAAGTACCTTCTGGGGTGTAAACTTTCTTCATTTCGCCACTAACATCAATACCAAAAACCTGAGCGCGTTGATAGGAAGTACCATATTCCACTGCTTGCTCTCTCATGCTGTTGAGCAATTCTTCGCCGCTAATTTCGCCTGACACACCAGGATAATTAGCAATCTTATGGGTAATAGCCAACGCTCCCACCGCTGGATTCTTGTCTAGAATAACGGTTCTGAGATTAGCCCTTGATGTATAAAGCGCACAGGTACAGCCCGCTGGGCCTCCTCCAATAATAACCACATCAAATTCGTGTGTTTCCAAAATGCCAATCTCCAGTTGATTATTAAACTTATAACTTATAAATAGATTTACTATTTAGCATACATCTGCCTTGGGTCTAGTTACAAATATTCTCGTCCAAAGTGCATAGTTTTGTGACAATATTGACAGACCTAATAATTTTTAGAGCTTTTAGTCAATAGTACAGAAAAGCTACGACGAATCGTCAAATCTCCCCCTTAGTTGCTGGCATTTGCTAACTTTAGTGGAACATATAGTCATTCCAATTAGTTTCCTCATGATTGACTGGTTTTAAGTCAGGAGTCAGGAGTCAGGAGTCAGACGAGTTTAAAGCATTTATTACATCTTTTATTGTTCATACGGTTTCTATT
>JBHJNW010000036.1:0-15006 GCA_050330395.1 Pleurocapsa sp. | reverse complement strand
ACAGTCTTCCAACCAAATCAATTACCAGAAGTAAAGGAAAAACAAGATATATTACCCATATTAGATGTTTTGCAAAATTGGCAATTGACAGTAGAAGACATATTCAACTGGCTAAACTTCTTTTAGTCCCCAAGTCCCCAAGTCCCCAAGTCCTCAACTTCCCTGCCAAGCATTCACTAGGAGTAATACCAAACTGACGTTTAAAGACTTTAGCAAAATAGCCCAAATGAGAATAACCTACCAAATTAGAAACTTCTGCCACAGAAAGCTTTTTTTCTCGCAATAATAATTCTGCTTGCTCCATGCGTTTTTGAGTTAAATACTGAATAATCGTGGTCTGAAACAATTCACGAAAGCCACGACGTAAAGTAAGTTCAGAAATTCCCACTTGTTTGGTCAATTCGGAAATTGATGGTGGATTTTCTAACCGAGTTGCTAAAATATCTCTAGCTTGATAAATGCGATCGATACTTTGGGGTTTTAATGTCGATCTCACTGCATTTGGTTTAGATTCTGTTAATTGAGATAGCTGCATCGCTATTAATTCCAAGGCTTTTGCCTCTAGATACATTCGAGCGATCGCACCTTGATAAGGATGATGCCAGATCTGTTGAATTGTAGTTTGCATCTGGGAAGTTATTTGTCCGACAGGCAAATGAAATCGTTGGGGATTTTCATCTTCAATTAATGCTTGCAATTGTTTGGGTGCAGTGTTTAATTCGGTAATAAAGTTTTTCAGATATGCTAAGTCTATTTTTATTCTCAGCATTTGTAAGCGATCGCTCGCCCAATACTGTTCTATTTCTTCAATATCAGGTAAATAAAATAAATAATTTTGTCCCCCAGTCTCAGAGTATTTTGCCGCAACACCTTCAATCCCTGGACAAATAACGCTATGATAGCCACTTAAATAAAACTTGGCAGTGAAACATCGATCTTCGCTGCTGTGTTCTGTTAGTTGATTGTGATCAAGGAATATCTGTTCGTCAACAATATCTAGTTCAATTCCTGATGACAAATCTGCATAATGATATTGTTCCTCGACCCATTGATTTTTAGCTGCTGTAACTTTATCAAAGCCACGAGTATTAAATTCTACCTGCTCGTATAACAAGCTTTCTCTGTATATCTGCTCGAATTCTGCGTCGGTATAAACTTTCATCTAAGTAAATAAAATAATAACTCTTAAGCATAAATGTTCTCATTAAACAGGTAAAATACGAAAGCAGAGATTTAGGGCTGGCAGACCGAGTAATGAGTAATGACAAAACAATGGCTAATTATCCGTCCTAAAGTATTGCCGATTTCGTTCCGATGCGATCGCCGAGTGCCAGGAATCTTCTTGATTCTCACTCTGATAACTATAGTTGCAATGGTAATTAGCGTTGGCTATGGAGAATATCCAATTTCACCTTTAGATGTAGTTAAAACTTTATTGGGGTTGCAAACATCTAATGGAGATTATGCGTTTATTATTAACACGCTGCGTTTACCGCGAACTATCGTCGCTTTTTTAGTTGGGGTGGGACTAGCGATCGCTGGAACGATTACTCAAGGCATTACTCGTAATCCTTTAGCTGCTCCAGAAATTATTGGAGTGAACGCAGGGGGAGCTTTAGCGGCGGTTACTTTACTGATTTTACTGCCTAATGCTCCCGTATATCTACTTCCCTTTGCTGCTTTTGGTGGTGCGTTGATAGTGTCATTGTTAATCTACCTGTTAGCTTGGCAGGGGGGTAGTTCGCCAGTCAGACTTATTTTAGTCGGCATTGGTTTTAGTTTGATTGCTGGTGCTTTAACTGAAATTATGATTACCTTTGGCGAGATTAATACCGTTTCTCAAGCTTTAGTTTGGTTGGCGGGTAGTGTTTATGGACGTAGTTGGTCACAGGTATGGGCTTTGATTCCCTGGATTGTTGTTTTTGGCTTAATGGCATTATTGTTAACGAGAGAATTAAATACTTTAAACCTGGGAGACGAAGTAGCTCGCGGTTTGGGGAGTCGAATCGAATGGCAGCGAGGTTTACTACTATTAACCAGTGTGGCTTTAGCAGGAGCATCGGTAGCTACAGCAGGAGCAGTTGGTTTTATCGGCTTAATGTCTCCTCACTTAGGAAGACAGTTAGTGGGGGCTTCCCATGAAGGACTACTACCCGTTGCAGCGATGCTTGGAGGAATGTTGGTAGTAGTTGCCGATTTATTAGGCAGAGTCTTGTTTGCACCTCTAGAACTTCCCTGTGGTATTATCACCGCAGCTATTGGTGCGCCCTATTTTGTGTATCTGTTAATTCAAAGTCGCCAAAGATGAACCAAAATCCACAACATCCAGTCTATCGCTTAGAAACCAAACAGCTTAGCCTTGCTTATGATGGTGCGCCGATAATTCGTAATTTGAATTTAGCAATTCCCGCCCAAAAAATTACCGTGCTAGTAGGTGCTAACGGTTGCGGCAAGTCTACCCTATTGCGAGGACTGGCCAGACTATTAAAACCTAAGTCAGGCATGGCTTATCTCGATGGAAAAGCAATTTCTCAACTCAAGGCAAAAACTGTAGCCAAAAAGCTGGGAATGCTGCCCCAAAGTCCTGTTGCGCCAGAAGGATTAACGGTGCGAGATTTGGTAGCTATGGGCCGTTATCCCTATCAAAGCTGGTTACAGCAGTGGTCAACTGAAGATGAATCACAGCTAGCCCAAGCCTTGGAAATTACCACCATGACTGAATTGGCAGATCGATCTTTAGATAGTCTTTCTGGGGGACAAAAACAAAGAGCCTGGATTGCGATGGTACTGGCTCAGGATACGGATATTCTCTTGTTAGACGAACCAACAACTTTTTTGGATTTATCTCATCAGGTAGAATTATTAGATTTATTGGCTGAACTTCAGGAAAACCAAGGAAAAACGATCGTCATGATTCTGCATGACCTCAACCTTTCTTGTCGCTATGCTGATTATTTAGTAGCAGTACAGCAGGGTAAGGTATACGCTACAGGGACTCCAGAACAGGTGATGACTGAATCAATGGTGCGAGATGTATTTAATTTAGAATGCCGAATTGTCCCCGATCCTTTGGCAGATACTCCGATGTGTATTCCGATGGGGCGTAAGATGCAGAAGGGCGCAGGAAGAAAATCTAAGAAGAACAACTGCTAAATAAAACTAAAAACTGACAGTCAATCACAAAATAATAGACAATAAGCAGGATCTTTTAAAACATGGATCGAATTCAAGGCTGGTGGATTTTTGCTATATCGCACTAACTAATTCGGCGTTGCTGATTTTAAGTATGACGTACAGAATTTTCATTTTCAACAACTTATACTACAAACTTACTATTCATTTGTAGTATAAGTTGGGGCGCAAAATATTCCTTGTGGGGCGCAAACTCTGCGTAAAAACTGCTAGCAATTGATGTATTCTGAATTACTTGAGAATCATTTTTATTAGTATTCAGGGGCAAGAGTGAAATTACATCATCGATTTAAGTTTTGGAATAACAGTTTATTGTTTTTTTTAAGTGTTCTGACTATGATATGTGCGCTGTCTGAACGAGCCATAGCAGCCAAAAACCCAGCAGAAATTAATCATAATAATTGGGAAAAAAGCGATTTAATTCAGGCAGAGGAGGGAGACTGGGGGACAAAAAGCGATCGCCATTCTATCAAGCCAATTTCTAATTTAATTGCGCAAGGCATTACCAGAGTTACGGGGGTACAGGTTAATCAAACTGAGTCAGAGTTGGAGTTAATTTTACAAACCGCAGCAGGAGAACAAAAATTAGTTCCCTTAATTTTGCCTGAAGGAAATAATTTAGTCATCGATCTTTTAGATGCAACTCTGGCTTTACCAGCGGGGGATGAATTCAAACAAACCAATCCCGCACCAGGAATTAGAGAAATTACAGTTACTCAGATAGATGAAAGTAATGTTCGTTTAACCATTACAGGAGAAAACCAAGCACCAAGCGCGGAAGTAGTACCATCAGCGCAAAATTTAGTCTTAAATATTACACCAGAAGCTACAGCACAACAAACACCCGATGAAGAGATAGAAGTCATTGCTACGGGAGAAGGAGAAGTAGAAGATAATTATACTGTTCCCGAAGCTACTACAGCCACTCGCACCGATACACCTCTAAAAGATATACCCCAGTCAATTCAAGTTGTACCGCAACAAGTTATTGAAGATCAACAAGCCAACCGACTAGAAGATGCACTACGGAATGTCAGTGGAGTTAGTGCGGGGGACAGTTTTGGCGGTACGACAGAAAGATTTGTCATTCGCGGTTTTGCTCAAGATACCACTTTGATTAATGGATTTCGCCAGGGTGCTTTTAGACAAGGATTTCCCAGTGCAGAAAGATTAGAGCGTATTGAAGTCTTAAAAGGACCTGCCTCAATTTTATATGGTAATCTTGAACCTGGTGGCGTAGTTAATTTAGTGACGAAAAAGCCTTTATCAGAACCTTTTGCCGAAACAAAAATAGAATTGGGTAACTTAGGCTTATTTCAATCTAGTTTTGATTTTTCTGATGCGATCGATTCCGAGCAAAACTTACTCTATCGTCTGAATGCTGCTTTTGAAGTCAATAACGGTTTCCGTGACTTTGACCAAGATGCAACTCGTTTATCTCTTGCACCGACTATTAGTTGGCAAATCGGCAACAACACTGATTTACTCATAGATTTCAGCTATATTAACCAAGCTAACCCCTTTGATCGCGGTATTGTTGCTATTGATGATGGTGTTGCCGATATTCCCTTTGATCGCATTTTCCAACAGCCTGATGATGAATATGAATTAGAACAGTTAAGTGCTAGTTATCAATTAGAACATCGTTTTAGCGATCGCTGGAAGTTACGCAATAGTTTTCGCTTAGTTTCGTCGGATACGTCAAATTTTACGTTAGATTCTCTATTTATTGACGATTCGGGAATTTTGGAAAGGGGATTTCGCCGCAATGAAGATATTAGTGAAAATTACAGCTTACAAACTAATGTAGTAGGAGAATTTACCACAGGAAAAGTCGAACATCAGCTTTTAGTCGGTGTAGATTTAGACCGCACCACTAGTGTAGGAAGACAGGGGAGACTACCAGACGACCCCATATTCTTAATTGATGTCTTTACCCAAGAAGCAGATCCCGTTCCTAATATCGAACCTGAAGATTTAACTTTATTTGTGCGAGATGATAATATTCGTGCGGATTTAATTGGTATTTATCTACAAGATCAAATCTCTATTTCAGAACAATTCAAGTTTTTAGCTGGCGGACGTTTAGATATTTACGATCAAGAATCAATTGATTTTACCGAAAATCTAACTTCCGAACAGTCTCAAGAAAAATTTAGTCCTCGCCTTGGTATAGTTTATCAACCGATCGCGCCTATTTCTCTTTATGCCAGCTACAGCACTTCCTTTAATCCCGATCCGTCTAATTCCACTACCGTTGCTGGTGATGTCCTCGAACCTTCTACTGGTACTCAATACGAACTTGGAGTTAAAGGAGAATTTCTGAATCAAAAACTTACTAGTACCTTGGCTTTCTATCAAATCGAGCGCGATAATTTTCCTACTACCGATCCCGATAACCCAGATTTTAGTATTGCTGCGGGAGAAGTCCGCAGTCGCGGAATTGAATTAGATGTTGCAGGGGAAATCTTACCTGGTTGGAATGTTATTGCTGCTTATGCTTATACTGATGCCGAAATTACCGAAGATAATGACTTGACTGTGGGGAATAAATTAGAAAACGTCCCCGAAAATAGCGCGAGTCTCTGGACGAGTTATCAAATCCAGCAGGGAAGCCTACAGGGTTTAGGTTTAGGTGCAGGGGTCTTTTTTGTTGGCGATCGCCAAGGAGATTTAGATAATAGTTTTACTCTACCCAGTTATGTCCGTACCGATGCTGCGCTTTTCTATCGTCAAGACAATTGGCAAGCTAATCTTAACTTTCAAAACCTCTTCGACGTTGACTATATTAGGTCGAGTGAAACTTTTAGAGAAGCAGTTAGACCAGGTGATCCTTTTACGGTAATTGGTTCGGTTTCACTGGAATTTTGAGCGATATAAAAATAATCAAAACCAGCAGCTATAGCGCTACGCGCAAGTCAGGAGTCAGGAGTCAGGAGTCAGGAGTCAGGAGTCAGGAGTCAGAAGTCAGAAGTCAGGAGTCAGGAGTCAGAAGTCAGGAGTCAGAAGTCAGGAGTCAGGAGTCAGAAGTCAGGAGTCAGGAGTCAGGAGTCAGAAGTCAGGAGTCAGAAGTCAGGAGTCAGGAGTTTACAGCTTGCTGATTTCAAGTTGGCAGAATGTACTAACTTTAATGCGTAGTGCTATAAGTAATTAAAAAAACGAAATTATGGTCATGTCAAAACCCGTCTTGTTCGTCTGTAAATCTTGTAATACTACTTCTAACGAGGATTCAGAACCATCTGAAGGTGCTTGCCTGTTAGATAGACTAAACGAACTGAATGATGAAGATAAATTTGTTATTCAAGCCGTAGGATGCCTGTGGATGTGCGAACAAGCCTGTGTCGTTGCACTTTCTGCAAGCGAGCAATTTACCTATTTATTTACTGACTTACCCGTTGGAGAAAGTCCTGAAGCTTTGCTTGAGGTTGCAGATTTTTATCTCGATCGCCAAGGAGAGTCTATTGCTTATAAAAAATTTCCTCAAGTACTTAAGTCAGCAAATATCGCCCGTATTCCACCAATTAAGCCATCTTAAAAGCTAATAGCTTTCAGCTAATTAAATTACCTGGCGATCGCCGAGCAAATACTTGAGGATTAATGCCAAATTTTTTTCTAAATGCAGTGGCAAAACGACTTTGGCTGGCATAACCTACTTTTTTTGCTACCTGACCAACATTCAATTCTCGCTGTTGTAAAAGCTGTCTGGCGTATTCCATACGTTGTTGATAGAGATAACCAAAGACAGTTGTGCCAAATACTTGACGAAAACCTCGTTTGAGAGTGCATTCATTTAAGCCAACCTGTTTAGCTAAGTCTTTTAAACAAGGCGGATTGTTTAAGCGATCGCCTAAAATGTCTTGAGCCAGATACAGGCGATCGCGATCTTCGCATTTAAGAAAATGTTTACTTTGTCTTGCTTGATCTTCTGTAATCTGAGCCAATTGTAGTGCCATTAGTTCCCAGACTTTACTTTCTAAATACATCCGTGCGATCGCGCCTTGATAGGGACAGTTGAAAATTTGTTGTAATGCTATCTGCATCTTTGGAGTTATCGAGCTAGAAACCACAAAGTAGGGTTGCTCTTTTGTTCTAAATAATTTGTCCCAATTAACATTAAGATCTCGATCGTCTTCTCCCCAGAAATCCATGACTAATTCGGGTTCGATGTGGATATTTACGCTTGTAATCGATTGCTGGTAAAACTGCTCCCACTTTTGGGTCATTGCTAACCCACTACCGCAAAATATGGTTTCTCCTCCACCTATAAAACCATCTTGATCGCAGCTTTGTCCGCTAATTTGAAAACACATTTCCAAAGGATGAAAGCGATCGCCCTGCTGCACGATTACGCGATCGTGGAGTTGATACTGTTCGATGTTTATTTCCAAGCCAGGACGTAATTCAATCAAACGAGAATAACCTTGTCCTAATTGTGATGGATAGGCATAGGTAAGATCGAAATGATCGATTTGGAGTGCATTGGGTTTAATTTCTGTAAATAGATCGCCGTAGTCTGATTGTGAAATAGTAATGGTCATTAACTTTTAGGGGTTAAAATTTCTTTGACTGAATGAGCTTCAACTTCTTGGCGCGATCGCCAGATGGGACGCAACTGTTTTTGAGCAAATAACTTTAATTGCTCGCTAGAGCTACTATTTGACTGAGTGCTATTACCATAGGTAGTTAGTGCCATTGCCTTGACTGGTTGGGAAAATTCAATGGCAGCGACGAAAGAATCTCCATCAAAGGCTTGGAAATGTTGGGAGTCTGAGCTTGGCATAAAATTAACTACTCGAAAAATACCTAAGTACCCTGGGCCACCATTAGCTGGTAAATTTACATTACCGTAGTTCAGCCGAAACACTTCACCCCAGGGAACATCTATTGCGCCATAGTCTTGTTCGATCTTGGTGGCTACAGCTAAGAGTGTTGCTACTGCTTGCTGAGGATTGGCTAAACCATCGGGAGTAGTCAGAGGAGAATTTTTTTGCCAAGGTTGACTAAACAAGGTATCAAAGTCAGTTTCTTCTAACCAAGCAGCGAATAATACTGCCCCTCGACTATCGGCATTAGTTTGCCTATCCCATTTTTCCAGTATATCGGCTACTTTTACCGCCAATGGACTAGCTTCTTGACGTAATGCAGGGAGTAAATCGTCGAGGAGACGATCTGCAATTTCCATTCGGGTTGAATGTTTATCAGCAATCATTTCTGCAAAAGAGATTTTAGGATCTTCTGCTAACATACGAGTCGAACGCTGCGATCGCAAATTCATTTCTTGGGGTGCGATGTAAGGAGGATAATCTTCAGGTGCAATGGCACTGGGAAAAGTAGTTGTCCAGGGAGGATCGTTCGCATTTTGTAGCCAACCGCTAGTCGGATCGATAATGCGAGGTAAATCTTGATAAGGATGGATTTTCGTCCATAAGGTATCTGAGGTATCGCCAGGAATAACACCTGACCAGTAGGCAAAATCTCCGCGATCGCGAATGGGGACTTGTCCGTTAAATAGGTGCATAATATGCCCCTTGCGATCGGCATACATGACAGTAAACATGGGCAATTGTAGGCGTTTAAGTGCTGTTTCAAACTGTTTCAAGTTATTAGCTTTTGCCATATCCCACCATTGTTCTAATACCCCAGGGCGATCTAAACCGACAACTCTTAAAGCTAGAGCTTTTCCCGATTCTTGCTTGATTACCGCGCCATGAATAGAGCTTTGTATAACAAGTTGTTCTGAGTGTAATGTGCCATCTTGTTGTTTAACTTTAATTTCAGCGGTTTTGTATTCAAAATCGCGCACTTCACCATCAAAGAGATATCCTTCGCCAGAGAGGGTTAAGTCATAAAGATCCCAACCATCGAAAGTATTGACGGTATGAGTCCAACCAAGATTATTATTAAAAGCGATCGCCAAAACGGGAATACCTACCAAAGTTGCACCATAGGCATCTATACCAGGTGCAGTAATTTGTGCTTCATACCAGAGGAATAAATCCGACCAAGGCAGATGAGGGTTAGCCAGTAGCATCGCATTGCCACTAGCTGAATGAGAAGGCGCGATCGCCCACCCGTTAGAACCTTTTGGGTATTTTTGTTCTTGACCGAGATTTGCGACTGTTTCTGGGTCTACCACAAAGGTAAAATTAAGCACTCGTTGAACGTGGGCGAGAACATCTTCTCCCGTCACTGGTAAAACCACTTCAACTTCATCGTCAATTAATTCAGGATGTGACTGGGCATAGCTATTAATACCAGTAGCAAAGGCATCTAAATAAGTACGAAAAGTGGAATTCTGTTCTTTATACCAAGTTGTTGCCCGTTGGGGAATACCCATGGTGACAACCCATCGATCAGACTCTAAATAATCTTTTCCCCAATATTCGGCCGCCCTGCCTCTAGCTTGACCATAAAGACGTAAAATCAAGTTGCCGTGGCTGTGCATTTGCGCCCAACCGAAGGCTTGAAAGGTACTTTGGTTATCAATCCCATAAACATGAGGCACGCCGTAGTTATCCCAAAGAATTTCGGTATTGGTCTTACTCAGTAAATTGGTTTGTCCGATCAACAAAACTATTAGCAAACTAATTAAAAAAACGGCTGACTTAAAATTCTTAAAATACTTATTACTCATTACTTATTACTTCCACATCCGCATCAGGTAGTATCGTCTCGATATCTCGCAGTTGAGTCAAGGTATATCCGCCTAAACCTAGAATTACGCCAAAAATGGCAAATAAAGTGTATTGAACTGCCATTCCCGAACCTAAACCCGTGCCAAATAAACCACCCAATATAGGTGTTAAACTACCTCCAGACATCATCGCTGGTTCAAAAACGCGATCGGCTAAAATTCCCGTCATCCCCAAGGCGATCAGTACGGGCATTTGCGTCATCAAAAAACGGGCTGCAAACACTCTTCCTTGGATTTGGGAGGGTATTTTTGCCAACCAAATAGACTGTTCTGAACTACCGATAATGGGCCAAAATAAAGCAGCAAAGAAGGTAGTAATTAGCCACAGGGGAGGTAGATTACTCAAGCCAAAGGCGATCGCACTGGTAAAGGTCAAGATTGTACCGAGTAAGAAACCGTGAATGCGACGCTGAAAACCGCCCCAAATAGTTAATAAGATACCGCCGATCGCACCTCCAATGGCGGTGGCAGTATGAACGCTGGCAAAAATAGCTGTATTATTGCCACTACGGGCTAAAATCATTGGCGATTCGATTCCAGACATAACGCGATCGATGAAATAGAAAATAATTAGAAAAATTATCATTATTAGCAGACTTTTACGTTTGATTATATAGCGAAAACCAAAGGTCAAATTTTGCCATAAATTATTATTTTCAGGTGAATTAGTGTTAGTAATTGGCTGTGGTATTTTGACTAAAGATAATAAATAAATTGCTACGACAAAAGTAATTAAATCGATCGCCATAATGCCTTGCAGTCCGATTACATAATATAGTCCTCCTGCTAATGCTGGAGCAAGAATATTCGCCCCAAATCCACTGACATAATCATTTAACACCGCTGCTCTTGTGTAATGTTGTCTCGGTACTAGTAACGATAAGGAAGATGAATAAGCTAAATTTTGAAAGTAACCAAATAACCCGTTGATAGCAGCCGTAATATATAAATGCCAAATTTCTAAACGATTAGTTAATAAAAGTACGAGTAAAAAAATGGTGGAAATACAAGAAGCAGTATCGCCAAAAAACATTAAAAACTTTCGATTATAACGATCTACAATTGCACCAGCAAAAATAGCAGCAATAATACTCGGTATTTTGGCAAATAATAAAATTAAAGATAATGGTGTGGCTTTGCCTGTAATTTCCCAAGCCCAAATTGTAATGGCAAAATCAGTTATTTCTGAACCTAAGATAGAAATTAGTTGACCAATCCAAATAGTAATAAATGGACGGAGATTATCAGGTATATTGAAGATTTTCAAAATTTACTGACCCAGTATATATTTATATAAATCATCAATTACGGCATTAGCAGCTAAAGGACCATAACCAATCCAATAGTCTGGGACTTGATAAGCTTTTTCTTGCTTAACTGCGTTTAATTGTAACCATAAAGGATCGGATTTAAGTTGTTCTAAATTATTCTCTATTCGTTCTGATTTACTGTAATAATCATCGCCATAAGCCCAGTAAAAAATTACATCGGCATCTGCTTCACTAATTAATTCTTGACTAATTAGCTGTTGTCCTCCTCCTTGTCTTTGTAATGGAGGACGAGATAAACCCGCCTCTTTTAAAATCGCACCCGAAAAAGAGTCTGGTTGATAGAAAGTAATTCCTTGAGGATAAATACGAATCACTGAAACTGTTATTGGCTTACCTTTTTTCTTGATTTCTGCTTTAAACTGTTTGAGTCGGGCGTAATAATTAGCAATAATTTTTTCTGCTGCTTCTGGTTTACCTAACGCCTCGGCATAAATTTTTAAACTTGGTTGCCAACTGTTGCTAGGATTAAATTCACTAACAATAGTCGGAGCAATTTGAGATAGCTGAGAATAAATATTAGCTGTATCTAAATCTAAGATTAAATCAGGTTTTAATAATAAAATTTTTTCTAAGTTAGGTTCGCCAAAAGAACCTAAAGTTTCAACATTAGCTAATTGTTTACTTAAAAAATCTGGTTGTTGATCGCGATCGCCATTTAAAGTCGTCCCGACTGGTTTGACATTTAAAGCTAAAATACTTTCTAAGGCCGTACCATGTAAAGTTACTATTCTTTGGGGATTAAGCGGAACTTTGATTTGCGCGATCGCATCTTTGACTATTCGATATTCTGCTGTCGATAATGATGCTAATTTAGAGGTGGTTGTCTCTGGCAAATTATTGCTACAGGCAATCATAATTAATGTGCTAACCAGCATCATTGTCAGTAATTTTATAATGCGCTGAATAGATAATTTCATTTAACTAAATTTAAACAGTTTTTAAACATTGGATTGTCTTCATTCCAGTATTGACTTATTGTTTTAGTAAATGCCCACATATTAAGATTAATTGCAGTAGTAATTGCTTTAGCTTGATGCCACCAAAAAACTGGAATAAATAGAATTTCTCCTGGTTCTAAAATAGCTTCTATACAATCTGCTTGAGCGAATAAGGGATACTTGACTAAATCTGGATTTTGAGGATCGATAGGACTAGACCATAATTCGCGATCAATTTTGACAGGATAAAGAAATCGGTGTTGTTCGGGGGAGAATAATAAAAATGTTTTTTTGCCATAAATTTGAGCATTTAAGTTTTGATAATTGTCATTATGAATTGTGGATTTTTGATTAGCTGCGCCAATCCAAAGATGCAGATCGTTTCTGGTACTATCAGTAAAATATTGAGGAAAATCAAAATCTTTAATAATTGGTTCGACAATTGTTTTAATTTGAGGATCGTTAAGGAAAATATTACCAAAATATGGCGGTCTTTTGTTTAAGCGATCGCAATTTAAAATCAAATCGATATATTCAGAAAACCGTAGGAATTTTTGTTCCCTATCTTCGCCAAAAAATACATCAATTTCATTGTCACTCGCTCTTAAAGGTACTGTGAGATCGCCAAACATATTTTTGAAACTTTCTAGACTCCAATTAGCACAAGCTTGCCATTGGTTAGCAAGTCCAGTAATAATAACTGGTTGATTTTGAATTATATAGTGATTGAATTCTTTGTTTGTTGGTCGATTAATGCGTTCGATTGGTTTTATTTTCATTTGAAATATCTTTCTAGATTAAAATTATGCGGGATAATTGATTTATTTAATTAGATTAAATTGGCTTGTCGTAATTGTTCTAAACTCTCTTCAATTGCTTCAATTACATAGTTAAGTTCGGCATCCGTATGGGCAGTAGATAAACAACCACTACCAGCCCGAATTAATACGCCTTTATGGAGTAAGTGATAGGACAATAAATCGATACCCAGACTAACTGAATCAGAACTAGATGATGGTACGGAATCACTGTCTAAAACTGCGTCAAAACAAGAACCAAAATTAGCTATCTTAATTGGTAATTGAAACTTAGCAAAACAATTATTTAATTCCCGAACGAATCGAGTAGTGCGATCGCCTAACTGTATTTGTAATGTATTTCCTTGGGCTTTAAGATACTCTAATATTGCTTTAGCAGCAGCTAAAGATAGAGGATGTTTGCAATAAGTACCAGCAAAAAAAGTAGTTTTTACTCTTGGAGAAGAATCATCGCCATAATGCCACATTCCTCCATCGATTTTATCCATATAGGCAGCTTTCCCTGCAATTACGCCAATCGGTAAGCCACCACCAACAATTTTGCCATAGGTAGCAATGTCTGCTTGTACGTCAAACCAAGCTTGCGCCCCTCCTTGGTGGACGCGGAAACCCGTGATCATTTCGTCAAAAATCAGCACAATTCCTAATTCGGCGGTTAATTGACGCAATTGTTGGAGAAATTCGCGGGGTTGCAAGTCGGGACGACAACTTTGTACGGGTTCGACCAAAATAGCAGCTAATTCTGGATGATTTTTAATTATTTCCAGGGAATCATAATTTCCATAATCTAAAACTAGAGTATCTCCCACAACACCATGAGGAATACCATCAGCTTTCGCTACTGTTTGTAAATTGCCGTCGATTTGTTTAAGATCGACTAAAGTAGCATCAGAATGTCCGTGATAAGAACCAGAAAAGATCGCTATTTTATTACGCTTAGTAGCAGCCCTAGCAATACGAATCGCCGTCATTACTGCTTCTGTGCCAGTATTACTAAAGGTAACTCTCTCCATACCAGTCAATTCGGAAATTAACTGGGCGACTTCTCCCGCTAGTTGTGTTTGTACGCCAATTTCGATACCCCGATCTAATTGTTCGATCATAGCTTGCTTAATAAAAGACGGATTATGTCCTAAAAGATTAATCCCAAACCCCATAATTAAATCTATATATTCATTGCCATCTACATCCCAAATTTTTGAACCAAAAGACTTTTTAGCCACAATGGGATAGCACATTTCTTTAAGGGGTAAACTAAACCCTGCTGCCATTCTGGGATCGGCTAAGATAGGGCGAAAAGCTTGAGATAATTGCTTTGAAGCTTTAGTGCGATCGCAATATTCAGCGATAAATTTTGCTAAATAAATCTCTTCCTTTGAGTAAGTTTGAGTTGTGGAATAATCTTTGTTTAGTAGCATAAGTTGTGTCTATTAATATGAGAGTGAACATTGTAAAATCATTTAATAAGAAAGGGACTGCGGGTGAAGTCTAGCTTTGAGAAACCCATTATCTTTGAGATAAGACAAATAAGTATTTAATAATTTCTCATTCATTGCTGGACAAGAAATTTTAGGATTGGCTAAAGCTTGCAGCGTATTCTGACAATCGAATTGTAAAGGCGGTGCATTAACAGAATCTTCTGAAGAAGATAATAAAGAAATCAAAGGATATAAAATATGTTCTGGCTGTTTTTCCGCAATTTCTGTTAATTTAACCTGCCATTGTTCATGATTAAGTTCTTTTAATTCATAGCCAAAATCACGAATTAGATTAGTAAAGAAATTAAAATCTAAGCGATCGCGATTGACTAAGTGAAAAGCCTTCCCTAAAGATTCTTGTTGTAGCGAAATATTAATAATCGCCTGACTGACATAATCTACAGGTATTAAACTATCTAAGAAATCTCCTTGAGGAATACGGGAGCATCCCGCTTTTGCAGTAAGTAAAAATGCTTAGAGTAGAATAAGATCAAGAAAAAACTCTCCTAAACAAAGCATGACACCAGAAGAGCAATCAACGATTGACCAAAAGTT
>JBHJNW010000035.1:0-82195 GCA_050330395.1 Pleurocapsa sp. | reverse complement strand
TTATAGTCGATTTATTCATTTAGACTATCATCTCATTTGCCTCTTTTTACCATTTATGTCTCGATTGTGTTTGAGTCTGACTTAACACGCTATATATGGTGTACTTGCGTAAGTCCTGTCCATTTCAATCTGATTTGCCTCACTCTTGTGTCTACTTTTCTACAACTCAATATGTCTTTATCTCCTGCTCTTTATATTGTTTTTACAAACAGTCTCTTAGAATATCGACCAGAATTCTGTGATTAAGATAGTCATCGTAGTTTTGAAAGATGTAGATCTATAAATAAAGCGATCGAAATCATTTCTCATGATTAGCATTTAGGTAATGATTTTAGAATACAGCCTTAAAAATACAAGAACCAACCTTTAATTTTTTTGCTCGAGATATCTATAGACATTAATTTTGATATGTTGCTATTTAAACTACTGCCAAATCTTTTATTTGAATTTACTCACAATCCCCAATTAGACAAAGCACGAAAACGACATAATAGCTTACCAAAAACCGAACATGACAAGTTCTATTATTTAGCTAAACAAAATTATCGGCAAGCTTGTAATATTGCTCAACATAGATATGGTGAGTTAGCACAAATGCTACGGGCAGTTGTCAAGGAACACTATACTTCAGCAGAGCAAAATAAAATTAACGGCATTATTATTTCGCTCATTGATATTCTGGCTAGCAAAGCAAATATCTTTCCCGATATGAATTATGAAAATGTTTGGTACACCGATCACTATGATTTGATTGAACTCTCCCGAAACATGGGTATAGGAGATGAGACTTTACCGCACTGGAAACAGGAATCAAATCTACATAATCGATATTTAGAGCTTTGGGCTTCAGATTTAGTTCAAATCTTGCTAGAAATTTCTGAAGAAGCTTTAATCGATGGTTATCAGTCTGGTGCTGATGTCAACAAATGGTTTAGCTATATAGCCAGAGAAACTTTAAAATCCCGTAAAAGATTATCTCGCTATCGCCAGCGCCAAAGCGAATTTCTCTATATTTCCCATAGAAGTTCGGGTATAGAAGGCTGGGATAAAAATTAAACTTGTGGCTTAAACCAAACATCTTTTAAATAGAACATAGAGTCAAGAGGAGGTAATTTCTGAAGATGCTTCCGAAATGAATTCCGTGTGTTTAAGAGTATTATTTTGCCTTTTTTTTCGGTCTTTTCTAGCCCTACGACGATTTACTTGGCGAGCTTGCTTCTCGGGAGTTAGACGATCGCAACAGTGAGGACAAGAAATATTCGCTTCATACTGAGGCGAGTTTAGATCCGCTTCTGAGATAGGATGTCCGCAAGCGTAACAAAGTTGATGACTACCAGGCTCTAATCCTTCCTTAACTGCCACTCTTTCATCAAAGACAAAGCATTCTCCTGACCACATACTTTCTTGAGGAGATACATTTTCTAAATATTTTAAAATGCCTCCTTGGAGATGATACACCTCTTTAAATCCCTGAGAAAGCAAATATGCAGAAGCTTTTTCGCAACGAATTCCGCCAGTGCAAAACATAGCTACTTTGGGATGCTCTTGTGGATCGAGATTTTGAGTAACGTATTTGGGAAAATCGCGAAAAGACTGTGTATTGGGATTTTTAGCCCGTTTAAAACTGCCTATTTCTACTTCATAATCGTTTCTAGTATCGATAACGACTACTTCTGGGTTACTAATTACCTGATTCCAATGCTGAGGCTCAACGTAAGTACCTACCTGCTGAGTAGGATTGACTTCAGGTATACCCAAAGTGACAATTTCTGGTTTGATTTTGACCTTTAATTTAGCAAAAGGTAGTTTTTCTGACGTAGATTCTTTAGGTTCTAAATCTGCCAAACCAGGAAGACGACGCAACGTAATTAAAACATCGGCGATCGCCTCACTACTGCCCGCGATCGTGCCATTAATTCCTTCTTTTGCCAAGATAATCGTACCTTTGACCTGTTTATCCTGGCATAAAGTGAGAATACTCGATTTAACGGCTTCAAGTTCTGATATGGTTACAAATTTATAAAAAGTAGCAATTAAATAGGTCATCGAACAGCAAACAACTAAAATTAAGGAAATTAAGGAAATTGTTGATTTTGTACTTCATGAGTAAAATCTGACACGGCATTAATAATGACTTGCCGTAAATTGACGTAAGACTTGGCAAACGGTGGTTGTCTTGCCGATAAGCCCAACAAATCGGCGGTGACTAAAACTTGACCATCACATTGATTTCCTGCACCAATACCAATAGTAGGAATCGCAATTTTATCAGTAATAGCCGCAGCCAGATCGTGAGGAATATGCTCTAGAACAATAGCAAACGCTCCTGCTTGAGCCAGAGCGATCGCCTGATCGAGAATTAGATTAGCCTGTTCAGGCGTTTTTCCCTGCTGCTTATAGCCCAAAATCCGAAATGACTGGGGAGTTAAACCAACATGACCCATCACGGGAATTCCTACAGCAGTTAATTCGGCAACGATTTCAATAATCCGAGGATGTCCCCCCTCTAGCTTAACTGCGGATACATTCGTTTCCTTAAGAACTCTTCCCGCTGCCAGCATAGCTTGAGTGACGCTAGTTTGATAACTCATAAAAGGCAAATCACAAACGACCAAAGCCTTTTTGACCCCGCGACATACAGCCTTTGCATGATGAATAATCTCATCTAAAGTAAGGGGCAAAGTACTGGAATAGCCAAGCCCGACCATGGCTAAAGAATCCCCTACCAAGATAATGTCCACTCCTGCTTGGTCTAACACCTGCGCCAGACTATAATCCCAGGCTGTCAAAGAAATAATTGAGCGTCGGGCCTGTTTCCATTGAGTTAATTGCTGTAAAGTTACTGCCATTGCGATCTAAGCTGGAGCTAATATTTTGTAGGCTACTTTCTTATTGTAAAAGCTGAATATAACAATTTATTTATTAGAACATGGCAAAACTAAAATTACAAAATTTACACAAGAAATATCGAGCTGATGTCATTCCTGTAAAAGATGTTTCTTTAGAAATTGATGATGGCGAATTTTTAACTTTATTAGGTCCTTCTGGCTGCGGAAAATCCACTCTACTACGCCTGATTGCTGGTTTAGAACCTCCCACCAGGGGAGAAGTAATTATTGGCGGCAAGAATGTTAATCAAGCTGCACCTGGCGATCGCAATATGGCAATGGTGTTTCAAAGCTATGCTCTTTATCCCCACATGACAGCAGCCGAAAATATTGCTACAGCACTGAAACTACGCAAAATGCCTGATGCTGAAATTAAACGTCGGGTAAACGAGGCAGCTCATCAATTAGAGTTAACCAGTTTGCTTAACCGCAAGCCTGGTCAAATGTCTGGCGGACAAAGACAGAGAGTAGCCTTAGCCAGAGCTTTAGTCAGAGATCCCGAAGTATTTTTATTGGATGAACCTTTGAGTAATTTAGATGCTCTATTACGAGAGCAAGTTAGAGCGCAGATGAAACAACTATTTAAAGAGCAAAACAAGCCAGTAGTTTATGTTACCCATGACCAAACTGAAGCAATGACTCTTTCAACTAAGGTTGCAGTCTTAAATCAGGGCATAATCCAACAGCTCGCTCCTCCCAGTCGCATTTATTCCCATCCTGCTAATGAATTTGTCGCCAGTTTTGTCGGCAGCCCTCAAATGAACCTTTTGACTTTAAGATGTGAGAACGACACAGCACTTTTGGGCAAACATCAGCTTAAGCTACCTGCTATGAGCGAAAAACCCGCCCAAATTGTCTTCGGAATTAGACCTGAAGATATATTAGTTGCTCCTAGCGAATCAGAAACAACTATTGTGGGTCAAGTTTATCTAGTTGAACAATTGGGTAAAGATAATCTAATTAGTGTGAGGATAAACGGCTCTGAAACCACGATTAGAGCCTTACTACCAAGTGATACCAATTGGCAAGATCAAATCATTCCCTTAATCATTCAACCAACTAAAATTCACTGGTTTGATATCCAAACAGGCGATCGCCTTAATTGAGAACAGAGGAGCGAGGAAACAGAAAAGATACCAGAACATTTGCTCAATTCTTACCTCATTCTCGATCCCTCATTCCTCATCCTTTTACCTATTTACCTAGCCATGCTTTCAGCTTTGGGTTTAGAAGCTATGTAGTTAGCTAGCTGAGTATTAATTTGTTCTCTAACAATAAAGCGATACTCGGTAAAATGTTCGAGATACGCACATAAAGTTAAATAAATCTCTAGCTGGCGGGGTTTTTTCAACAATACTTGAATCAAATTACGCCAAAATAACAAGCGAGTTTGAGCCACTACACCCTGTTTCCACAAGATTAAACCTAAAGCACGAATTGTTTTCCAACTTGGTCTTTTAGATTGAACGTTTTTCGCCTCACCTAATTTCATGTAATAGCGGAATATACGATCTAAATAAGCTGCTGGATCGTAAAGCTGCCAAAAAGCATTAACATATTCAGTGGCAATTTCTTCGATATCTCTGGTGGGGACAAAATTCATCAGGGTTGTCTGATTAATATTCGCCGCTGAGTTGAGCAGCCTGCCCTCCTTGTTTAACCTATCCCACAAAGCCGTACTTGGCAAAGCTTGGAGCATACTAAACATTGCCAACGGAATATTGGTTTGTTCGACAAACTGGACAATGCGATCGCCAGCCTGGGGTTTCTCACCATCAAAGCCAATAATGAACCCTGCCATTACCTGCATTCCTGCTATTGTGATCTTATTGATCGATTCGGTAAGAGGATCGCGAGTGTTCTGAAATTTACTGGTTAAGGCTAGGCTGTCTTGATCGGGCGTTTCAATACCTAAAAAGACTTTTTTGAAGTTACATTCCACCATTAATTTCATTAACTCATCATCCTGAGCTAAATCTACCGAGGCTTCAGTGGTTAAGCCAAAAGGATAGCCTTTTTCTGCCATCCAAACCTTTAATTCTTTGAGCAACAGTTTAACGTTACGTTTGTTGCCAATAAAGTTATCATCCACCATGAAAACTGCACCACGCCAACCTAGATCGTAAATACACTCTAATTCGGCTAGTAGCTGCTGGGGAGTCTTGGTACGGGGTTTGCGCCCATAAAGCACAATAATGTCACAGAATTCGCACTGGAAAGGACAACCACGCGAAAACTGTACCGACATATTATCGTAGGCAGTCAAATCTAATAAGTCATAACGAGGAATTGGCGTTTCAGTTACCGCAGGCTTTTCTGTTGAACGAAAAACGCCTTCGCGATCGCCACGTTCAATTGCAGCAATAAACATAGGTAAGGTAATTTCTCCCTCATCTAATATTAAAAAGTCAGCAGCCTCTACTTCTTGAGGAGAAGTTGTGGCGTAAGGGCCGCCAACAGCAACTAATTTATTTCGGCGTTTAGCCTCGGCTATTTGAGCTAACATATCGGTTTTCTGCACAATCATGCCCGAAATAACTACTAATTCTGCCCAATCCCAATCCGACTCAGTAATTTCTTGGATATTGTGGTCTACTAGCTTGAACTGCCATTCTTGAGGCAATATAGCTGCCACAGTAATTAAACCCAAAGGTGGCATAAGGGCTTTGCAGTCTACTAATGCCAATGTTTTTTCAAAAGACCAGAAACTTTGGGGAAATAAGGGGTATAGCAATAAAACCCGCATAATTGATTCCTCGCATTAACAATTCTAAAGTTATCTAAGCTTATCTTGTCCTAAACAAGAACGTCGTTAAGGGTTTATGTAATTGTTAAGCAAAAATGTCGATCATAAATTCAATCCTGGGGAATAGATATGCTGTTGAAGTTTACTAGAGCTATTTTGCGCTTGCTATTTTTGGGGATAAGATTTTGAATATTTGAAATATTAAAAAAATCTAAAGCCTGTCAGACTGTTAAACTGACATTTATTTTGCTTGTTAATCGTTTTTAAAGTAATAGTTAAGCCTGCAAAAAATTCCCCTCATTTATTAAGTTGTCCTGTATTTTTACTGGATTTATACTACTATATAAACCGCAAAATGCAGTGTTTTCTGGGATTTTATTCTCAGTATAATTACTGAGAGGATTGTCATCAAAATATTTGCTAAGATTAAGATCGGATTTTTTGATTCATTCTCAAGACTGAAAAAAGTTTGCTCAATTCTTCAAAAAGAATATCTTTAGATAGTATTTAGGAAAAATAGTTTAAGATACACTAGGGATCAAGTCTAAAGCTTTCATTTATCGTAAGCAACTGAAATGCTTTTAACCTTTACTTGTTTTTGATCGCCATTTGCAAGTCAAAGCATTTGATTAGGATTTATTTAAAAGCAAGCTTAATAAAACAAACGTCACTAACCGACCATATAGCCTAAAAACAATTAAAATCATGTTATCTTCTCTTACCCGACCTACTCCTCAACTTGCTCTTTGTTGCTATGTTAATGCTACTGCCCATGTAGAAGTAGCTCGAATAACCAACATTCCTTACTGGTATTTTGAACGAGTAGTTTTTCCTGGACAACGGTTAATATTCAAAGCTCCGCTCGCAGCTAAGTTGGAAATTCATACTGGCATAAGTATTAGCTCAATTATTTCAGAAACAATTGACTGTCAAGAATTACGTTTAAGTACTTCTATTGACGACAACTAAGGCTCACAAAGCAAATCATCATTCAGTATTTATCTTTTTGTGAAAGAAGACCCTCAGCTACGCTGACGGGATGAATCGAACCTAACAGCGTAGTGATAAATATTTTACAAGATAATACCAATTCTCAAAAGTCACTGGAGACTTAATATAAATACGCCTGATGTGAATTAAATTTTAGCAAGGAGCTACAGATTGAAAAGTCTGAACATCGACTCCAAATTAACGACGGAGAAGAAGACGCAAAGTATGAGAGGCTATCTTAGCTGCCATATGAGTAGTAAAACCATTAACAGTCTTAAGTCATTGCTCAAGTTAGAATTTCGCTGTTATAACGCGAAGCTAATTGTCCTAATAGTTACTGATTTATTGCTATTCCCAAATAAAATCTAACTCAATTACTAATTCAGTTAATATATATTCTCCTGATATGGTAGGAGGCTTTTTTAATATTTCGGTAGATTGTCCTAAGCGATATATTTCTACTTGTTGCTGTTGAGAATTGATTAACCAGCCTAACATAACACCGTTATCTTGATACTCTTTCATCTTAGCCTGAATTGTTTCCAGGCGATCGCTTGGTGACATCAACTCTAAAACAAAATCTGGCGCTAGAGATAAAAACTTCGTTTTCTCTTCTCTCGTGAAACGATTAACTCTTTCCTTAGCTATCCAGCTTACGTCAGGCGATCGAATTGCACCATTGGCTAAAATAAAACCTGTAGAAGAATCACACACCACACCTAGCTTATATTTTCGATTCCAGATACCAAATTGAATCAGGAGTTCTGCATTATTTTTTCCTGTTTCATATCCAGTAGGAGGCATAATGATTAATTCTCCTTGATCGTTTGTTTCGAGTTTTAAGTCAGGATTAAGCTGACATAACTGTTCAAAGTGTTCAACAGTTATGCGATTAGCTAAAGGTTTCAAATTAAGAGTGTAGGTATTCATATCGCAAGCTTATGACTGGATACTTCTCAAATATAGATTATTTAGTTAAAGCGATCGCCGACCAGCAATTACTCTTTGCCCAATTTCAACACTGCCATAAATGCTTCTTGAGGAACATCTACTGTGCCAATTGCTTTCATCCGTTTTTTACCCTTGGCTTGTTTTTGCAGTAGTTTTTTCTTGCGAGAAATGTCACCACCGTAACATTTAGCCAAAACATCTTTACGTAAGGCAGGAATGTGTTCACTAGCGATAACTTTTGCCCCAATAGCAGCTTGAATTGGCACTTTGAACTGATGGCGGGGAATTAATTCTTTGAGCTTTTCAGTTAATGCTCGACCAACATAATAAGCTTTGTCTCGATGGACAATCGTGGAAAGCGCGTCTACGGGGTCTTTATTTACGAGAATATCTAACTTGACTAAATGATCCGCACGATAGCCTAACATTTGGTATTCCATACTGGCATAACCTTTAGTACGGGACTTCATCTGGTCAAAAAAGTCGGTAACTACCTCGGCAAGAGGAAGTTCATAAATCAAACAAGTACGGTTTTGCGTAAAGTACTTCATGTCCTTGAAAACTCCCCGTCTAGTCTGGCACAAGTCCATCAAAGTACCGACGTAGTTTTCGGGAGTAATAATTTCTACCTTAATATAAGGCTCTTCAATTTTCTCTCGTTGTTGAGGATCGGGTAAAAGACTAGGGTTATCGATTTCCATTACTTCCCCTTCGATAGTGGTAACACGATAAATTACCGAAGGTGCGGTGGTAATAAGTTCGAGGTTATATTCTCGTTCTAGTCTTTCTTGGACAATTTCCATATGCAGCAGCCCTAAGAATCCACAACGAAAGCCAAAACCCATGGCGCTTGAGGTTTCGGGTTCATAGGAAAGAGCAGCATCGTTAAGCTTGAGTTTTTCCAAGGATTCTCTAAGGTCAGAATATTGATCCGAGTCTATGGGAAACAAACCACAAAAAACCATCGGCTTAGCTTCGGTATATCCAGGTAAAGGCTTTAGTGCAGGAGCATCTACTAAGGTAATAGTGTCGCCGACACGGGCATCTTCTACAGCTTTAATCGCAGCAGCAAAATAACCTACTTCCCCTGCATGAAGTTCATCAACTTCTACCTGAGTTGGGGAAAGAACTCCAAGTTCATCAATAACGTATTCTTTCCCAGATGCCATCAGACGCACGTTATCGCCTCTTTTAACCGTGCCATCCATCACCCGAAAATAAACAACTACTCCACGGTAGGCATCGTAATAACTATCAAAAATTAGCGCACGTAGAGGTTCATCTATAGTGTCCTGAGGCGGTGGTACTAGCCGAACGATCGCTTCTAAAATATCATCAATCCCCAAACCAATTTTGGCGGAAGCCTGAATAATATCAGTACAGTCTAAACCGACTACATCCTCAATTTCTTGAGCAATGCGCTCAGGTTCGGCTCCTGGCAAATCAATTTTGTTGAGTACGGGAATAATTTCTAAATCGTTTTCTAAGGCTAAATAAACATTAGCTAAAGTTTGCGCTTCAACTCCTTGAGAAGCGTCTACTACCAATAATGCCCCTTCGCAAGCAGCTAAAGAACGCGAGACTTCATAAGAAAAATCTACGTGACCAGGAGTATCGATTAAATTTAACACATATTTTTGCCCATCTTTGGCAGTGTAGTTCATTCTAGCTGCCTGTAGCTTGATGGTAATTCCTCGTTCTCGCTCCAAATCCATGTTGTCGAGAAATTGTTCTTTCATCTGCCTCTGGGCAACGGTGCCAGTAGATTGCAGCATTCGATCAGCTAGGGTAGATTTACCATGATCGATATGAGCAATAATTGAGAAGTTACGGATTCGAGAGACGGGAACATCAGTCATAAAAATTTAGATGAGTTAAAAGTTTTTAAAAGTTACTATTACTATTCAGTGTGCTTTCACTGAGCCTAGATACTAAGCTTGATGCGGTTTCTTGAGCAGGATCGAGATAAGCTGTATAAGTCGTTACATGAGGATAAACCGTTGAGGGCGATGCAATGAAGCATTGCTCAGTCTTGGTTTTTTTCAGAAGTAACTGTTGAATCCTTTAAGGGGTCACACCTCAATTCGTTTAAACTATTGTAATGTTCATTTTTACCTATTTATAATAAGATTGCAGATTTTTTTAAAGTTGATCTGGTTTTAGGCGAGGGTTCTGGTCTAATGGGTAAAATAAGAAAATGAATCAGGAAATAACGTTTATGAATGATGACCTTCCCAACGAGAATAAATCCGAGGACGAAACTAGAATGCCAGACAAGATTCAAGTATCTATCGATCTAGACTCAGAAGTCTTGGAGCAGATTAAGCATTTGACTAATGATCCTAGCCGAGTGATTGAAGCAGCAATCAAGCAGTGGCTTAGAGGAGAGAGAAATGGCGATACTGATCTGACTCGAACTTTCCAGCGTAATCCTCCTGTACCGCCCCAAGGGGAATGGAACGACTAAGAAGAGGATTAAAGACTAAACACTACTATCTACTGACCAAACCCTACGTTAAGTGATCTATAGGTTATAGTTTCAGATGTAACGTCCAATCTGTCTGGAATTCCAGTGCAATGTAATCTACTTAATAATGCTCCCTAGATTTAATTCAAAACTTAATGGTAATACCACTATGTCAGTCAGCGAGATTGAATGGCAGCATTTGGGAGCAGAATTAGTTTTTACTCAAGATATTGCTGGAAATTACCTTTCTTTTTGGTGGGCAAAAGCTAAGGAACACGGATTAGATAGCGATCGCCAGAATCCTCATGTAACTAACAAAGTTTTTGCTCCCGTTGATTCGTTAGCATATCTAGAAAAAATTCACCGTGTGATTAAACGTCGCTTACCAGAACAATGCTCTTGTCTGTTTCAATCTTCTGACGGAACTTCCTATTCTTTTGAGCTAATTATTAGCCCCATACTACCTATTCAAGGAGAACCTCAGACTGTTTTAGTGATCGGACATTTGTTAGAAGAAGCAGAAATGTTTTCTTTTGCTGAGAACGAGGCACCAGCAGCGATTTATAGCTATCAAAAATTATTGAGTCAGGTTGTTCATCAGATCCGCCGTAGTCTTGATTTGGCAACTATTTATCAACAAACAGTTGATAATATCGGCTTAACGTTTGCTGCCAGTCGCTGTCTAATTTTGGCAAATCATGACAATATTACTAGACTATCGGTAGAAGCCGAATATTATCGTGCCGAATATGATTCGACTACCAAATATCAGGTTGACTGGCACAAGGAGATTCATCTACAACAGGCTTTGGAATCAAGTTATCCTCTAGCAGTAGACTTTATTGAACAAGATGTTCTCCAACGTAAGTCTATTTTGGTTATGTCGACCAATTGTCAGAGTGAAAATAATATTTTAATTTATTTACAGCAGTGCGATCGCTATCGCCATTGGACAACGGCAGAAATGGAAATGCTGCGGGAAATTGCCGAACAGGTAGAGGCAGCTATATCCTTAGCCAAACTCTATCGTGAAGTCGAGCAGGCAAGTATTCAAGCTGAAGAAGCCAACCGCCTCAAAAGTGATTTTCTGGCTAACACATCTCATGAATTGCGTACTCCCCTAAACGGTATCATTGGCTTTCTCAAGCTGCTGCTCGAAGGCATGGCGGATAATGCCGAAGAACAACGAGAATTTATCGAAGAAGCCTATAAATCTTCAATTCATCTGCTTAATTTAATCAATGACATTTTAGATATTGCCAAGATTGAAGCTGGCAAAATGGAACTGGAGTTCACCGAAATCGAATTAGATGAACTATTTCATAATGTAGATAATTTGATTCATACCCAAGCAGAACAAAAAGGTCTTAATTTTCAGCTCAAATATCCAGCAACTCTCACTCCTGTAACGATTTATGGTAACTATCAACGCCTGCTTCAGGTAATGTTAAACCTGGTTGGCAATGGCATCAAATTTACCCAAGAAGGAGGCATTATCATCAGTGCCGAAGTTAATAATAAGAAAATAGAATGTCAAGGTATCGAATTTCCTGGAATGGTTAAAATCAGCGTTGCCGATACAGGAATCGGAGTTTCCCTAGAAAAACAAAATAAACTGTTTGAAAACTTTTATCAAGTTGATGGCTCGCGCACTAAATCCTATGCCGGCACTGGTTTGGGCTTGGCTATTTCTCAAAAGCTAGTCGAGGCGATGGGAGGAAGTATTTCTTTTTATAGTATGGGAGAAGGTTTGGGTTCGACAGTTACTTTCACCGTACCGCTGACTCATCTACCCGTAATTAAGACAGCTCAGAGTGAAGGATAAAATGGATAGAATAATTAATTGGTCACAGCTAGTTGAACAATATGAATTTCATGACTATTCTCTTGAGCAAACTTTTCTCAAAAAACTGATAAGCAATCAGAAGTAAGTCGAAAAGGACTAATTCCTCAATGGGCGATCGCCAAACTAGAAAAACGGCGACAACAACCAAGAGGCTTTAAAAGTTATCTAGAAATTCAGCAATTGCTCTTAGTCACTTGATGACGATAGCGAAACATATCTTTGAGTCGAGCGTCTACCCACCAGCCTAAGAGTAATTCTGCTAACCAACCGCCAGGAATTTCATAGGCGATCGCATCGGTTAATCTAGTTTTGCCGTTTTCTGGTATAAATTCATGACGATGTACCCAAGACTCCATCGGTCCATCTGTTTGTTCATCGACAAAGAGACAATTAGGCACACATTCAATATGAGTAGCAATCCAGCGCACAGGAATCCCTGCCAGCGACAAGCGAAATTCGGTCTTTGCCCCCACACCCAAACCTCCTTCACGGCGAATAATTTTTACTGGCTGCCAAGGAGGAGTCAGCAGATTAAGAATATCAGGACGTTCATGAAACTGCCAGACTGTCTCTACAGGTGCATTAATTAAACTAGAGTATTTAAAATTCAACATAAACTTGCATTGCTTTCAACAGCATTACCGACAAAATTAAGAGTTAGTTGAGATGGCGAGAAACTATCTGGGTTCATTCGTGTTTATCTTTGGTCTTAGTCACAAATCGTACTATCTTCCCAGAGCGTGTAAAGAGTTAATCGCAATAGCACACTGTTCGGTTACAGCCTGTAAATCTTCTTTTTTAGTTGAAGGTGGAGGCGCAATCACATCGCCAATGCGGACGGTTAACGGTACAGGTTGAGGAAACGATGAGCCTTGAGAGATGATTTTTTCTGTCCCCCAAAGACTAACAGGTAATAGAGGCACTTGAGTCTTAGCTGCAATCCAGGCTGCACCTAATTTAGGAGCGGTAATTTGAGCATCAGCCGAACGAGTCCCTTGTAAGAAAACCGCTGCTACCCAACCTGACTCGATGGCTGCTATAGCTGCGCGGAGGGCTGCGCGATCGCCCGTACTGCGTTTAACAGGGTATGCTCCATAAAGCTTGATTCCCTGCTTAAGAATGGGAATTTCAAACAATTCTTCCTTTGCCATAAATGCCACAGGACGACCAACACAGTTAGATAAAATTGGCGGATCGAAATAGCTAGCATGGTTGCTAACGGCGATTAATCCCCCCGACTGAGGTACGTTTTCCGCTCCTTGGATCTTAATCCGAAAATAAGTATGCAGTGCAGGGCTGACTACCGACCACTTCAAAAGATGATAGGATGCCCAACCAGCAAATGACTCTCGTTTCGCTTTCACAAGACTTAGCTCAATAAAATAAATAACTTGTCAATCTTTAACTATATCCTGCTTCGCTGCTTCGAGCTTCTGAGATGCTTTCAGGCTTTGAACTAGCCGTTCCATTTCTTTGCCAATTTGATCTTTATATTTTTCTGGTGCAGCGACATAAGCTTTGGTGAGAATTGGTTGAGCTGCGGTTAAATCGCCTTTTTGCTCCAAAACTAAAGCTTTAGCTAGAATCGGCCGAAAATCATCTTGATCGGCTTGGGCTAATTTATCGTAGAGAGCGATCGCTTCTTCATATCGTGATTGGTTGGCATATAGTTCTCCTAGTAGCAGTTCTACGGCTTCTCGATTGATTGAGGCAGCAAGGGGATTATCAGCTTGGTCAGCTAGCTTAATCGTCTGTTTCAATAGGGCGATCGCTCTTTCTGGTAGCTCTTGAATTAAATACAAATTAGTTATGCCACCTAAAGCATAAATATCTCCAGGATGTGCGGCTAGAACCTCATTATAGGCGGCGGCTGCCCCTTCATAATCTTCAATTTGTTGTTTTGCCTGAGCCAAGAGAGTCGTATATTCTGTTTGCTCTGGATGAAGTTTGGCTAATTTTGCTAAAGGTGCGATCGCCCTTGGGATATCTTTTTGCTGTAAGCTAATTTTTAGCAAGCCGTTTAAGGCAGTCTCGTTATCAGGTTCACGTTCCAAAACTTTTTGATAACCAGAAGCTTCGGCTTCGAGCCTAGTCAATTCTTGTTGCGAAAGTGTAACTACTTCATTATTGACATTGTTAGTAAATTGTTGTCCCTCAACCACGCTACCCACTAAAGGAAGAGCCGAAACAGTTATTAAAGAAAATAACATTACTCCCAAGACAAGATAAATCCAACGACTGCGCTTTTTATTCATGCTCTTATCACCAAATTACGATCAGCAGATTATACTTGATTTGTTGGCGGTGGTCATCGTATCTACTTCAGTATCGGTTACTCTAAACACGCAAGCCAACTACTAAAGCTTTATTTAGACATATAAAAACTACTGGTTATTTTAAATTACGTGAGAGTATAAAATATGATCTCTCTTACAATTAATGACTTTGCGCTATTAGATCTCTTTTATGAATTCGGTTCAATACAATTCTAAACCACCCAATCAACCTTCCACTGCTGTCTATCAATCGGCTGAATCTACCATGTCTAATCAATCTCCAGATTCTGTCTCATCTAACGCCCAATCCCAGCCTACCCCAGACAGAAAGCAACCAATTCCCGCTCCTTCTCATCCACGACAATATCGTGCCATCGGCTTAATTCAAGCCAAATATCAGCAGAGTGCTGAACAGATGACTCAAGGCACTCTCTTGACTACCGAGGGAGCAGAAATAGAAGCGGTTTTGCTTGGTCGGATCATTAGCCTGATTAAAAATCATCTTGACTTAGAACAAGAACACTTGTGGGTAGTATATCCCAGAACCAAAATGCAGGAAGACCGTCTCCATGCTCAAATCGTCGGAGTATGGGAACCAGAAACTTTGAGCCAAGATTCTGCTTCCGAAGAGCTCTCTGGTGAAACAACGAATCACGGTTATTTCTCAATTCGAGGGGAAGTGATTTTTTACTCTACAGAAGAAGAAATTATCATTGTCAAAATTAAGCAATTTCCTCGTAAAGAAGGAGATAAGCCTAAGTTCTTCAAACTAAAGTTAAAAGGCGTTCTCAGCGAAAAACCTCTGAAACGTTTTTGGGATTTAAAAGTTCGCCTCGCAGGTGAAGATTTGATTATTGAGGAGGGGACGGATCTCGGTTTTGCCAGCAAACGCAAGCCTAAATTTAAAAAAGATCCGAAGAAAATTCAGCTTAAGTCTTCTCGTAGCAATAGATCTAGTGCTACTGCTCGACCTATTTTACCTAAGAAAAAGCAGAGTCAGTGATAATCAAAAGTCAAGAGTAATTGACTTACTTATTTTTTGATTGAGCAAGTTTAATTATTCTAAAGAAATTATCGATCTATTGGTGTCTTGAGGCAGGAAAGCGCGATCGCTAGGCAAAGGAGCAACTGGTTCAGTTAAAGTAAATTTGCCTGTTTCAATCCACTGCTTCAGCTCTTGGGCTACTTTAAGTGAACGATATTTGCTGGCTAGGGGAGCAACTCTGACGGACTTACCATCAATAGTTACATAGCCTTTTTGTAGCTGTTCGTAACTGACTAAGCCAAAGGTAGGGCGAACTCGGCGGGGAATCGAAAAATCAATTACGGGGGCAACAATGTTTTGGTCTACCACCGAGCAATTTTGAATTACCTCTTTTTTAGTTACTGGCAAAGCTATTCCTACTCCTAACATCAGAGAAGGACCATAGTTTTTGAAGTAGCATCCTCGCACCCAGTCAGCATCCATCTGCTTGGCATCGCCAATCAATGCTACCGTAGCAGCAGGACCAATCGGGGTACGATTTGATAAGCGTTTTTGTAGTGGGAAGTGTTGTGTTCCTTCCCAGGCAATATAGCCTATCCCACCTCCTAAAAAGATTTTGCTGCCAATGCCTACCAAAGCCAAGTCTGGATCGTTGAGTAAAGGAGAAATTGCCCCAGGATTAGAATAAACCGCGTTGCCTAATCGTGGCTGTAAAACACCAAGATAAGTATATAAAGTGCGATCGCCTCCATTAACCCCCACAATAAAGTTTTGGTAGAGATTACGGGGGTTAAATAAATAGAATTGATTGATTTTGTCTTTGGTAATCGTATTTTCCCAAATCGCGCGAGGATAGCAATCGGTTTTTTGCCCAATCGCCTTCAGCTGAACTGGTTTACCCGCAATCAAGTCTTCAATAACATGACCACCACCTTTTTCTGTGCCAATACCTTCACGTAGATTAAGCTCGGTTTCTTGAAGATTATAATCGGCTGTTGCCGTTGCTCCTAAGTAGAGATCCACTGCGCCAAAAGCGGCATAGGCAGCTATTCCATCTAGCCAACACTGACGAATTTTAATCGGTGGATCGGTATGCCCTAGATTGATAATTGCCCCAGAAGACTCCATTGGCTCAAATGTTCCTGTGGTAACCACATCTACTTGTTTAGCTATTTCAGTTACCCCAAGTTTGTCAACCTTTGCCTTAACCTCTTCTACTGTCCAGGCAACAGCTTGACCACGAACAATTTTATCGTTGATTTGGGCGATCGTACGCATAGTTATTTATTCATCGACTATCAATCATTACTTGCTACTCTTCGTTGGCTTTTGCCACTTCTTTTCCCTTGCTTGACTCTTCGGTACGTCGATTTGCTGCCACAGAATAATGCCAATGATCTAAAACATCTTTAACAATTACTTCTTTAAACCAAATTTGACCGACTACAGTTAACGGTAAAGACAGAAACAAACCCAGAAAACCAAAAAAGGTAGCGAAAAACAATTGAGACAGCAGCGTGATCGCAGGAAGCAAAGAAACCTGCTGTGCCATAACAATGGGAGTTAAAATATTGCTTTCGACCTGTTGAATAATTATATAAAGTATTAAGACTGCTATAGTTTTCCAAGGAGCTTCAATTAATGCGATCGCCATAGGAGAAAGCACGCTTAAGGTAGGACCTAAATTAGGAATAAAAGTCATTACCCCTGCTAGCATTGCTTGCGACAAAGCCAGAGGGATACCTAAAATAAGTAAGCCGATAAAGCTTAAAACGGCAATCACTACCATGTTAAATAAAATTCCTACCAACCAGCCTTCGAGACCTTTAGCACAAAGGTCTAATATCTCTTCGACTCGGCGACGATAAAAGGCAGGAAACAATCGCTTAAATCCCTGACGATAGGGGATAGGATCGGCTAACAGCATCAGCGTAATTGCCAGCAACAACAATGTACCTAAAACAACTCCTAAAGAATTGTAAAAAATTGTTAACCCGCCACCCAAAAACTGGTTAACTAAAGGCTGCAACTGTCGAGTCAACTCATCAGTATCTGGTAAAAAACTAATTACTCTCGGATCGAGGCGTTCGGATAATAAATCGAGCCAGCTATTTAATCTGTCAATTCCTTGAGGAACTAATTGTGCTAAAGCTTGAAACTGATCGATAAAAGGTGGTACAACAATCCACATACAGCCAATCAATACCGCAATCAGGGAAAACATCGATAAAAAAACGGCATTGATCCGTTTTACACCCCGCTTTTGAAAACTTTTGACCAAAATATTGAGGGAAGTTGCTAAGACAATTGCCGTGAATAGCAATAGTAATAGCTGCTTAATTTGCCATAAGATATATAGAGAAATAAAGAAAACAATTAACCCAATCCATGCACCAAAATTCACTTTTTGCAACTCCTTCCAGGAGGAATATTACGAACCAAGCTGCTCTATAGATTAACCTGCTTTATTATTTTCGGTATGATATTTTGTTGTTTATTGATTATTGATTATTAATTGAAGAATCGACGCAAGTTGTTCTCGTTACTCGCTATTCTTGCTTTACTTCCCCTGTTTGAGGTCATAGATAATACAGATTATTTGTAGTATCGCCATCCTAAAATCAAGCCAAAAATCAAGGATGGGGTCAACACGATAGTCAAAGCAGTGCTTGTCGTCGGCTTAAGTGGTAAATACTGTCCTCCATACTTGATTAGCAAAGACAGTCCTGTAGAGAATAATAATATTTTGAGTACAAAACCGACTTGAGTATTCATTAACCGCAAAAAAATTTGACTAATTAGTACAGACAACTTTAACAGAAACTTGAGTCTTCATAGCGTAATTTACAATGAGATTTACTGAACTAAAATTGGTTATAAATTCTGTTGTCGGTAATTTAAACTAGAGTTCGGCTAATTTTAGTTAAGTTTACCAGCCAGCTGAGGGTGAATCGCTTAAAGTAAGCGTTTAATGTTATTATTTTAAGCAATTGGTCGAGCAAGTTAAGTTAAAGATTTGAGCAGAGTAACTATAGCGATCGCGCTTTGCTTTAACTGTCAGTTCAAGACTGCTTTTAATTTATTTAAGCTTTTGCTTAATAAAACCAACTAGTTGATTGAACTGTTTTTTAATCTGTACCGATTCTCGTTCTAGCTGCGCAACTTTTAGCTTTAATTGCTCAATTTCAGCGGTTAAAGCAGAAACATCAGCAGTAGTTTCACTTTTGTCTGCCAGCAAATCAGCCGCGTTAGGTTGAGGCTGTTTCTTAGCCTTCATCATTGCATCACGAATCGCGTCTACTAGCTGTTCGCGATCAAAAGGTTTCTCGACAAACGAAAAATGTTCAAAAGGCTCGGTTATCTTATCAGTTACTTCTTCCTTACGACCAGACATCAAGACCAAAGGAATAGAACGAAATTTTTGTTGTTTTTGAATCTCTTGATATACTTCCCATCCACTCATTTTTGGCAGTAAAAAATCCAGCATAATTAAATTAGGATTTTCAGTTCTAATCAAATTAAATCCTTCAAGTCCATCTTTGGCTTCAATAATGTCAAAGTTACCTTCTGGTAACATATCTTTGACTCGCATTCTAATGACTTTGCTGTCGTCAATGACTAGAATTTTGTGGGTTGACACGATTTACTCCTGAGCGACTAACTCCTCATGCCTAAGATCTACTAGACTGGTTTTGGCAGTTAGTTTATGGTTTACAAATTTAGAGTTCCCTTTTAAATTACTAAAATAACAGTAAAAAACATCCAAATGGTAATTATTTTTGTATCCTGTTTCAGTAGTATTGCTGATAATAAAGCATTATGAACCAATCTCAATCGTCACACTCGACTAAACATAGCTGGCGTACAGAGGTTGCTGCTTTACCATCTTGGTTGAAACGGCCGATAGGCAAGGCAAGTGACCTATCTACGGTACAGCGAATTATTAAACAAAGAAATATTCATACTATCTGTGAAGAAGGAAGGTGTCCCAATCGAGGCGAATGTTATGCTAATCAGACAGCAACTTTCCTTTTAATGGGACAAACCTGTACTCGTGCCTGTGCTTTTTGTCAGGTGGAAAAAGGTCATGCACCAATGACTTTAGATCCAAATGAACCTCAAAAAGTAGCTGATGCAGTCAGTTTGTTGAAATTACGCTATGTTGTGCTAACTTCTGTGGCAAGAGATGATTTGAGTGATGGCGGGGCAGCATGGTTTGTTCAAGTAATGACAGCAATCCGCACTACAAATCCTCAAACCAAGATAGAAGTTTTAACCCCTGATTTTTGGAGTGGTAAAGACGCAGTTACGAGTCAAAAGCAGAGAATTGCCACGGTGGTTGCAGCCAAACCTGCCTGCTATAATCATAATTTAGAAACTGTCCAACGTTTGCAGGCACCAGTCAGAAGAGGTGCAAAATACGATCGCTCGCTCAATGTTTTACGTTTGGTCAAAGAAATAGATCCCACTATACCCACTAAATCAGGATTAATGTTGGGCTTAGGAGAGACAGAAGCTGAAATAATTCAAGCTTTGCAAGATTTGAGAAAAATTAATTGCGATCGCCTTACCCTTGGTCAGTATATGCGTCCTTCATTGGCTCATCTTCCTGTCCAGAAATACTGGACTCCTGACGAATTTACCCGTTTGGGTGCGATCGCTAAAGATCTAGGTTTTGCTCATGTGCGAGCGGCACCTTTGGTCAGAAGTTCATATCATGCAGGAGAGGAGTAATTAGTACTGAAGAAAGGAGGATATAAGGTTGTTCTGGCTATATCCTTGCCCATGTCAATCTCTAGGCGGCAATAGTTTCGTGCTTTAGGTCTTTAAATTTACCCAACAAGCGATCCGCCCAGTATTTAACATCATAGGTAGTGACAGTTTGGTACATTTTTGACATCCGTTTTTTCTGTTCCTCTGCCGACATTACTAGAGCCTGTTCAATAGCGCGATCCATACCCTCCAAAGAGTAAGGGTTAGTGAGAATTGCTTCAGGTAACTCGACTGCTGCACCGACAAATTCAGATAAAACTAAAACACCGTCATGCCCTTCGTGAGCCACAATGTATTCTTTGGCTACCAAATTTAAACCGTCTCTCAAAGGAGTTGTCCAACAAATGTCAGCAGCTTTATAGTAAGCCATTAAATGAGTTAGAGATATAGGTTGAGTAAATAACTGAACTGGCATCCAGTCTAGTTTGCCATAACGACCGTTGATTTGACCCACAAGCTGTTCGATCGAGCTTTGAGCCGTTTCATAAACTCTCATGCCAGCAGCAGCTTCCACACAGGTCATGACAAAGCTAATTTTACCGTGTAAGTCGGGACGACGATCCAATAAGCGACCATAGGCGGCTAACTTTTCCTCATTACCCTTTACGTAGTCTACTCGCCCAGCAGCAATGATTAGTTTTTTGCCTCCAAGTTCTTCTTTAATTTGATATATCCTATTTTTGGTTTCTGTCTTGGCTAAAATCGACTGAATAAACTGGGGATTTGTCCCTACAGGAAAGGCATCAATATTAACAATTTGCCCTTTATAGTTTAACTGAGTCGTCATTTCAGGTTCGGCCAGGGCAATGCCTACTGGAGTCATATGTCCGTCAACAGCTTGTTGCTTCAGCACTTCAACAGGTTTTAAACTGCGGGCAACATTAACAAAGTTTTCTGAGTAACGAGGGACATGAAAGCCAACAATATCACAGCAAAGCAAGCTCTCTACAATCGCATCACGCCAAGGCAAAATGTTAAATATGTCTACCGAAGGGAATGGCGTATGGTGGAAAAAGGCAATTCGAGCATTCGGCTTTAGTTCTCGAATGTACTGAGGTACTAACCATAGGTTATAGTCATGAATCCAAATTAGCGCGTCTTCCGCTGCTTCTTCACAGGCGGCTTCGGCAAATAGACGATTGATGTTTTTAAAGTTTTCCCATTCGGCAGTTTCTGAAGTGAAATGATAAGGAAAAGAATGGAGAATTGGCCAAAAAGCCTCTTTAGAAGTAATGTAATAAAACTGTTTGACCTGTTCTTCGTCTAAAGGAATGCGCCGTACATTGTAGTTGGCTTCTCCCTCAATGTTTACCAGCTCTTCAAAGCTATCATTTTGTGATTCATTTACTTGTTTCCAGGCAATCCAAGTTCCTTGATTGACATCGGCAAAGAAACTTTTGAGAGTTGGTACTATCCCGTTGGGGCTTTTTTTGGCTACGTAATGGATTTTGCCATCTTTGATTACTTCGTCATGGGGTTCTCGATGATAGAGGATAACTAAAGATGATTTCATAATTTAATTATTGGTTATTGGTTATTGATTGCCGAACTACTTTGTAATTGATGATGCCAGATCAAATCGCAGCCAGCTTATTTATAAAAAGTGAACAGCTTTGGTTTGATCGGCGTTCATAGATTAAACTGCAACTAAACAGATTTCGTTGTTGTTTTCACCTTACTGACTTTCTTTTGACTTGGGATTGAACATTTTTATCTTAGTTAAAAGAATTTGATTTTAGATTAAGAAGTTACTAAAACAAAAGGTTATTTATTCAACATTATTTATGGCTGTTAACAGTCTTGGTCAAATTCTCAAGGGTCAATTTTATGCCGATTGCCAACTATAATTCATCTTGAACAGTGAAACTTATTTAGGCTAACTAAAGTTTTGTTTTAATGATTGATTTATCTCAGTTATCATAAACTAGCCTGTGTTGATGAATGCGCCTAACAATTATCAATTGTTTTCTTTTTGCCAATAAATAGAATATTGAACCAACATATCTGAATCCTACACCAATTGCCGCCATGAACCAAATATATACTTATTTAAGCGATTTAATTAGATTTCAGTCCAATTATGTCTGCTCAAGTTTAAGGAAGTTAAAAAACTGGCGCTCAACAGTTGCCGTGTTGTCTTCCATCTATCAAAATGAACAAAGGGAAAAGGCAAACATCCACATCAAGAGAAAATTGCGTGAAAGTAGAAGTAGACACATCGATTAAGTTAGTTTCTGAGGAAACAGGAAAATTGCTAGCTTGGGCATCAGGATTAGAAAGTTCAACCAATACATATCTAGAACAAACCAAAGCGATCGCTCGCAAATTAGGAGCATACTACAGACCTGATGGATTAACCGAAATTGGCTTTTGGGTGCCAGGGTTAATCAGAGATGTGTTACATGAACGAGAAATCTATTTAGAGGTTTTTACTCCTTTAGAGGCGATCGACTGGCAAGAAAAAGAACAGAGTATTAAATTTAAGCGCGATCGCCTGCACTTAGAACAGCAGGGGGAATTTATTTGGGGTGTAGTGGCCGGAATGCAGCCAGGAACTAGGGAACAAGCTGGTTCTTTCTATTGGTTACGCTATGTTGATCGCGCCGAAAAGCTGCGGACAATTCGCGATCTGGTTCCGCATTCTCTGCCCTACGGTATTTTTGCCCCTGCCGAGCTATACGATGTAGACAGTCTGCAAGCAAATAGAGCAGATTTAGACTATTTTGAGCGTACTGCTAAATCTAACAATCCTAAAATTAAGATTCCTCGGGTTGGCGATCCCAAAAACATACTTCAGATTCATGTGGGGACTGCTTCTGCTGAAGGCACGATTGAAGGACTAACTCGTATTTATCAAGAAATTGCTGCCAAGATTAAGCACGAAAAGCCGCTAACTCCTAGCGAACAAAACTATGTTGGTTATGATGCGATCGAACTGTTGCCGACTGAACCGACAATTGAATATCGCGACGAATACAGTCCAGAAAGTGAGTTTTTTGCCTTTATTGCTGAAGAAGACGATGTAGTTGAAATTGAACTGTTTAAACCAAATACTCAAGATTGGGGTTATGACGTACCGATTTTAGGCTCAAGCACTACTAACCCCGCCCTACTCGGTTCTTTACGTCCTGATGAGGTGGTAGATTTTATTGCCACTCTACATAATTTTCCCACTCATCCAATTCAGTTAATCTATGACTTAGTTTACGGACATGGAGATAATCAAAGCGAATTATTGATTGCCCGCGAGTTTCTCAAAGGTCCAAATATGTACGGTCAGGATCTTAACCATCAGTTACCGATGGTGCGCGCAATTCTCCTGGAAATGCAGCGACGCAAAATAGACACAGGTGCAGACGGAATCAGAATTGATGGCGGTCAGGATTTCCGCTTTTTTAATCCCCTTTCTGGCAGAGTAGAACAGGACGATGCCTATCTACTCGAAATGAGCAACATTGTTCAAGAAATAAAGGGTCATAAGCGACTTCTCTTTACCATTTTTGAAGATGGTCGTCCTTGGCCAGAAGAAGGTTGGGAAGAAAAATCTACCTACCGCGAATTGATCGAACTCAAGCCAGAATCTTATCAATGGGGACCGTTGATTTTTGCTCATAACACTCCAAGTCTCAAAGGATTTTGGGATAAGAAATGGTCGCGGGTAATGGAAGTGATGACGATGGGCGATCATTGGATTACTGGCTGTGGCAACCACGATACCGTCAGACGAGGCAATCAGATTGATGCGTCTGAAGCAATCAATTGGCATTTAGGTAAAACTTTGCCCGATGTACTGCACAATGCCTATGACAATCCGGCGGTGACTCTTTGGGTAAACTGTTTTAGTCCTGGTTTACCAATGGACTTTATTAACGCCACGATGCACGCTCCTTGGTTATTTTTCCGCAACACTGATGAACAGTATGGGGTTAAGGTAGTATCTGAAGAGGTAGGGTTCTTAGATTGGCAAATCACTTCTAATTTGTACCGACAAGCCCACTGTTTCCCTCGCCTAAAAACGATGGGATTCAAGCAGCTAAAGCAACTTCAACAGTTTGGCACGGCCCTACAGCATGCCATGATTCAGCAAGATTATAATCTGGCAGAGGTAGTAGAGGTTTTACGTGGCTGCACTTCCCCTGATACCCACTCGATCACAGAAATCCCTCCTTTGGGCGAATTGATGCGAGGAGGAATGGTGCGTTTTCTCAAAAAACTAGATGAAGATCGCCTCAAAAGATTTGCTCTGATGTTTATGGAAGATTGCTATCAAGTCTGTAACGTCCATAACTATCAGTCAAAAGTTGATAGCTTAAGGGCTAAATTTAATTTAACTACTAGAGAGTTTCGTCATCAACATCCCTGGTTAGCTCAAAATATTTTGCCAATCGATACTTTCGACAAAATTGATGATCGCGAAAGAACGGTTATCTACGGTATTCGCCATAACTCTCAAAAAGAACCAGCAGTAGCAATCATTGCTAATTTTGAAGGGGATGTAATTAAGCTAGACGCAGCAGAGATTTTAAAAACTGATTTAGCTGAATGGGAAATTGCGATCGCAACTCCTAATCTAGAAGCTGAAGATCTAACTGAGCTAAATTTGGGCAATGGTCAAGGTATCTTACTGACACGCTCAAAATCATGACGCTATTTAAACTAGCAACATTTTCTCTAACGCGATCGCCAGATCAGGAAAAGTTTGAGGTGAAACTGTCCCTGTAGTTAGGTTTTGGATTTGAGAATAGGAATTATTAACTGGTTGAGTATGAACGATGAGTTGTTTATTGACTAAATCAATTACCCAATATTCAGGAATGCCGTTACGAGCATAGATAATTGATTTCATTTCTAGATCTAATTTAAGAGTTCTATTTGAGATTTCCACCAACCAATAAATATCTTGTGGAAAAGGATGGCGAGTAAAATAATCGGTATACGGAGAGCGAACAACAGCGATATCGGGTTCGGGTTCAGAGTTATCTAAAGTAATTGGGTGTGCTTCTCGGATGACGGCTCGATTCTGTAAAAGCTCTTTAAAATATTCAACTACTGAATAATTAATGGACGAGTGCATTGGACTTTCGGGACTCATTTGAATAATCTCCCCTTCTAACAATTCCACACGACGTTCGGCAAGTACGCCAGAATTTACTAGTTCGTGCCAATCGGCGATCGACCATTCAAAAGTAGCAACCATATTTTTTCTCCGTATATTTTTCTCCGTTTTTCCAACGACAGTTTAGTTTGATCGATTGTGCAATGCAATATATTCATATTCTATAGTTTTGCCAATAGCGGTAGATATCTAGGTAAGATCGTCATGGGCGCGATCGCACCTCGCAACAAAGGCATTTAATTCAAGGAAATTACAGCTAATGAGTAGTAATTGGGAAGCATCACCAGTCGAAAACAAAATTGGCATCAACTTTAAATACGATCAAACTCTTCGTCTTGCTTTAATACATCCCTCTTACGCTAAACAGATTAATGAACCAGAAATTAATAATCAGCGTCTAGAATTTCTAGGCGAAGCAATTCTTAATTTAGTTTTAGTTGATTATATCTATCAACATTTTTCTCATTTTCAAGTAGGTAAACAGAAAGCTTTACGCGATAAGTTAACTGAATCAGACAGACTGACTAATCTTTGGTACGATTTGCAGTTGGGAGAAGCCTACCCCTTTCTGGGTTTAAAAGAAGAACGGCATCGTCTGCGGGTGAAACAAAGCAATCCTTTTGAAAAGGCATTTAAAGCGTTAGTTGGTGCGATTTATATCGATCGCGGTTTTTCTCAAGCACGGAATTGGCTACACAAACGCTTGATTATACCGTTACTCAAACGCTATCTAAAACCAGAACTAGAGCATTCGGCTTCTGATAAACACCTGGAGTTTTTGGGAGCAACTTTACTTCAGGGATTGTCAATTGATTATTTATATCATCAGATTCTTCAAGCCAACCCCAGCACCCTGAAATCTTTGGCGCGAAAAATTACTGCCGTCGAAAGCCAGAATGAATATACTCAACTATCTGAATTATTTTGGGACAAGACTTTTCCCAACCAGCCAAAACCTAAATCCTACAAGATCTTGCTGGCTCAAATATATCTTCACTTTGAGCGTGAAAACAGTAAGAGTAGCTTTCGTCAAACCAGCAGCTATTTTACTCAACACTGCCTGGATGATGATGAGATTATGCGAGGTGCGATCGCTTTACTGCTCAAAGACGGCAAACCCCAAAAGTGGATTATCCATAACATGATGGGCTATCCCAACAATAGATATAATCAAGGTCGAGAAAGATATTATGAACTAATGGATAACCCAGATATAGATCCAACAATGGCTTGATTTTGAATCTCGGTAATCAACACTAATTATTACTATTCATTGGTTCTCGATAATCGCTACAGCCAATAGCTTGTTCGGTGTTAGCTACAGATGGATTTACTGTACATTTAAGGCGGTAGTCTCCAGTAAAAAAACGGCACTTAGTACAGGGGATTTGGTGCATTTTTTTTGCCTGAGTTATCACGTCCACAACACAGCTAACTAAACTCCAACTACAAAGACCTAATACTGAAAAAGCTCCAACAATACGAAGTTGAAGCAGTAGTGGTTTAAGGAGATTGGCAGAATGAATAGCAAATTGAAACACAACTAATAATATCTAAATAAACTACTTCATAAGCAATTATTATGACATATATTAGTTTGTCCAATCTAACCCGCGAGTTATAAAATATATACTTAAATACGGCTCTTAATAATTTGAAATATTTGCATGATTTGCTGCTTATTAAAAGTTTTCATTAAAGCTAATGCTGCGCCCTGAGGATCTCTAGGTATGCTCACCGTACCGCCAGCCGTACCGCTAGCCGTACCGCCAGCCGTAGCCGCTAACTGTTGAAGATTTCGGCTAGGAACTAGCTTTTGAGCTTGACCCGTATTTAAATAATCTCCAGCTTGCTTAATTTCTTTAATAACTACCTGGGCAATAGTGCCGTAAGGATATTTTTTATTGGTAATTGCTTTTTGAGTCGTGGTTAATAGCTGTTGCCAATTGGCTTCTTCGGGAGCTATTTCACTCAAATTCCTACAGCATATATGCAGTTTCTGACGGCTTTCTGGACTATCAGGCTGCTTAAATATTTGTAGCATTTGTTTAAGTATTGTTGTCACCCGCCCACTAAGATTAACTGGACCTGAACCTCCAGATAACAGTTGTTGGAGGTATTGATCTAATATGGCAAAGTTGGATTCCGCTTGCTGGAGAATTTCAACGGCATCACCATCATTAAAGTCGGCCGAATTTTCCAAACGTTCGATTAAGTCTTGCAGATGATCGTATCCGTTGAGAAAAAGCGTCTCTAATTTTTGATCGACATCAACAGGATTGTCTTTAAGTATTTTAAAGGAATCTTCTAAACGGTGAGCAGTTTTTTGGATACTGGTGTAGCCCAACATGGCAGCACCACCTTTAACAGAGTGAGCAGCTCGGAACATCTCGTTGACAGTTTCCGTATCCTGCACCGATGTAGCTAGCTGTAGAATCCCTTGCTCCAAAGTTTGAAGATGTTCTTTTGCTTCTTCGATAAAATATCCCAGAATTCTCTGCTGATTAGCTGTGTCCAAAGCCTGTATCCCCCGTTTCTTTAAACTCTGTAAAAGTGTATATATAAAGCAGCATATAAAGACAAGTTTATCCCAGACTACTTAAATTGGGTAGTTGATTTTTAACATTTAATGAAGACAAGTCACGGTTCAACCAAAATGAGTTAATTCCCGCATTTTTCGCACCTTGATAATCTTCAGTTAAACTATCTCCAATATGCCATGCTTGCTGAGCCGCAAATCCGTGTTTATTTAAAGCAATCTTAAAGATATTTTGGTCTGGTTTGGCAAATCCTGCAACTGAAGAAATAGTAACACTAATAAAAAATTGCTCTAAATCTAAAACATTCAATACTTTTGTTAAGCGAGTGTCGAAATTGGAAATAACTCCTAGCTCGATACCCTGGTTACTCCATTTCTCAAGGCTATCAACTGTATCAGGAAAAACATACCACGGGTCTTTGGTCGCAAAATATGTATAAATTTCGGCAAAAAAAGCCGTAAAATTACTGAACTTTTTTAGTAAGCCAAGCTGCCAAAAAGTTGTTTTAACTACATTTTTCCACCAGGCAAACTCTTGGTCTTTAATTGAGGTTAATTCCGTTGCTAAAAACGCTAAAGGAGGAGCCGACCTAAAGCTTTTGATGAAAGCCTTTTCCAGTAGTTTTGTATCCGCTTTAACACCATATTTAAGCGCATATTGTTGATAGATTTCGCCAACGCTACTTTTAAGCTCAAATAAAGTACCCATAGCATCTAGAAAAATCACTTTGGGTTTAGTATCTGTTGTCATTTGAGAAATCATCTTGGACATTGTTCGCTAAAAATAAAGATTTGAATCGAGAATCAATTTAAGTAAGCTTGAACTTCTTGTTGCGCTGCCTGAGTCAAATTATCAATTACTTGTTGGCGAGAATAAGATTGAGGCTTTACAGAATTATTTGGTTCGACTTGCCAGTGATCTTTAAGGTTAATTAGCGTGCCTATTTTGATAATCGCCTGCCGCCTTCCTTTTAGTTTTGGGCGATCAATTTTAAATATCTCTCGTTCTAAACGGTCAATAGTAGCAAAATATCTTTCAGGAGTGGGTTTTTCCGCCACATAGCCATCATAAATAGCATCGAAATTGAGCAGACGAACCGTAGTTTGATAAATATGTTCGTAATTTAGGTTTGGTTTCTTGGCTGAATCTGCAAGTGAACTCAAAACAGACTGAATTCTGTAAACGCGATCGCGCTCAGGGATTTGAGAAAGAGAAGCTAGCTCTAGTTTTTTCTCACAATAATTCAACATTCGCTGTTTTAACTGCTTAATCCGCAGATTTAAATTAGTCGAGTTGCTCGGGATCTGATGATACTCAGCTTCCAAATTTTTTAATACTTGAGTAGCTATCTCTCTTAAACGTAAATAATGATCGCTTTGAGCTGGTTTAAGTGATAAAGCTTTTTCGAGGCGACTCAAGGCTTGTTCTAGCTGGGTGCCTGTGGCATTAGGATAAACATATTTTAAACTGACGGGAACTAGATAAAAATCAGGAATAACATCATTGTGTTTAAATAACTTATCGATCGCCTTAAAAGATAGTTCAATTGCCCCCGAACGGAAAGGCATCACGGTATCGTTTTGATAGGAACAGCCCCCTTCGGGAAAAATTACTAGCTTGCACTGAGGTTGCTGAAGTATCTCCAGGGTTTGGACAATGCTATAGCGATCGCCCACTCCGCGCCGAATTGAATAAGCTCCTACTCTTTGCATCAGCTTGCCAATCACGCCTTGGAAAGCCTCATAAGCCACAACATAGTGAAACAATTGCCCGATGCCTGCCGAGAAGACGAACATCACCAAACCATCATCTAAGGTGGAATGATTGGGCAAATAGACTACTCGATGATCGGCGATCGCTTTTACCTTGACTAAATCATCCTCATCAATTATTACTCTGATTTTGTAGACCAAGTAAACCACCAGATAAGCAATACTCTGGATTAAGCGGGTAAGCAGAGGATTGCGCTTCGGTGGCAAAAACTTAAGATCCGCTTTCGAGGAATCGGGCATACTATTGAACGGGCAAACTTTGTGGTAGTTTCGTTGAGCGGAGTCGATTTGAGTAAATCTTGCCTTAGACTATGGCAATCTTTACTGAGAAAGCAATTCAACTATTGGCTGAGTAATCCAGCTAAATCCGACTGTTAACTGATGTTTTAAAGTTGGTAAACGATACAGATAGATCAAGCGACGGGCAACATAGGCCATCGGACCATCTAATTTCAGACCCAAACCATTGATAGTAGCGTTGTCTGTCCCCAGAGTCATCATTTCTCCCAAAGGCTGATAACGGAAAGATAATAAGGGGCGATTAGTAGCCGATGCCCAAATGTTCCAAGCACAGTAATCAGACTGCTGATAAGCGACTTGTGCTGTAGCTGGCAGTGAATTGCCGTTTTGATCGTAACTATTAGCAGCATCTCCTAAAGCAAATATATCTTCTCTACCTTTAACCAATAAAGTAGGTTCAATTTCTAATTGACCTCGCGCATTTTGTTCTAAAGGAAGCTGTTGAATTAACTCAGAAACCTGATTTCCTACGGTCCATAAAACTAAATCTACGGGAATTGTATCGGTTTGTCCCTTATAAACTAGGGCAATACTATTAGATTCGACTCCCTCGACTTCTGTTTCTAAATCCTGCCAAATTTGGTTTTTTTCCAGAGCTTTAATGGCGGTATCACGGTTAAACTGAGAGCTATCTCCAAGAATTTGTGTTCCCCGGTCTATAATGCGAATTCTGCCTTTTTCACCCAAACGATCTGCCAGCTTACAGGCTAACTCTACGCCACTATAGCCACCTCCTACTATCGCGACTCTGATTCGATCCAAATTAGCTGCTTCGAGCAGTCTCAATTCTTCTTGGAGACGATAAGCATGATTGAGAGAGCGAAATGGAAGAGCGTATTCTTTAGCACCAGGCACATTGTCTACGGGAGTTCTGCCCCCAGTAGAAAGAACTAACTTATCGTAATCAATCTTGGTATCGTCTTGTAAGGTAACTTGTTTAGCTTCAATGTCAATATTGGTGACGCTACCCTGCTGAAAAACTATCCCCGTATTTGCCAATAATTCGGCAAACGGTGGTGCAATCTCCCAACTCTGCATCTCTTCGGTAATTAATTCATACAACAGAGGGGAGAACAAAAAGCGATCGCTTTTATCGACCAGAGTTATTTCTGGTTGCTCCTCGCTTTTCCACGGAAACTCACCCAGGCGCAGGGCAGTATATAAACCACCAAAACCGCCACCAACAATACAGATACGTAATTTTTCGCTCATAAGATTATTTATCTCAGACCTAGTAGCTAGCTACCTGGCTTAACTTAAGTTAATTCTAGCGGGTCTATAAAATTTGTGATTTTGCCTAATGATTACTCAATTGTGACAAGTTAAGATACTAGGTTGTTTGTCAATCTGAGTGTTAACTGATGAAAACCAAAGACCAAGTGGAATAAATAAATATTGCCACTGCTAAGGCTGCTAGCAGTGCTTCAATTATATTGCCAATTAGAGACGCGACCACAACACTGGCACTAGCTTTTAATGCCTGCTGCATTCGCTCAGCAGAATCAAGATTACTACGATAAAGATATTCCCCGACAAATGCTCCTAAGATTGCGCCAAAAAGCACGCCAAACAAAGGACCTCCAAGAGGCAAGGCGGGCAATAAACCCACAAATCCTAATATCATACCTGCGATCGCACCATATTGGCTCCATTTGCTTGCCCCAGATTGTTTTACCCCAAAGTATAAAGCCAGATATTCTACTGCCGTACTAAGAATTAAGACTCCAAAAATGACAATTATCGGCCAGCCAATTCCCGTAAAACCAGTGGCAATACTCCAAATTAAAATGGCAACTAAAATAATGCTGCCACCAGGAAGTCCAGGAATAATTGCGCCAATTACTCCTACCGCCATTAAAGCCAGCACAATCCAATAAATAGTAGTTATATCCATAATTATTAATGTTAGTAAATTAGCTTGGTTGTAATTGATTAGTTATTAGCTCTGGTGACAATGAATCAACACGATTTAATTAAAAACGACTATTTACTATTTGAGCAAAGCGTTCTTTCCCTTCCTCTAGTTGACCTGGAATACCGTTGGGATACTCTTGGTTAATCATGGCAATTAGTTGCTCAATTCGATTGGCAGGATTAGGATGGGTACTCATAAACTCTGGTTGTTCTCCTGTACTACCTCTAGCTGAATTCAGGATTTTCATTAACTCGACAATCCCTACAGGGTTATAACCTGCTTCAGTCATAAATTGAAATCCTAAAAAATCGCTTTCTAACTCGTCGTCTCTGCCATATTTAAGATTGACCATCTGATTGACTGCTTGAGCTAGGATAGCTGCCTGTCTGCTATTTTCAGGGCGATCGCTGGCTGCTATCCCTACCGCATTAACCAAGGCACTACCCAACTGTTGCTTGGCTAAATGTTCTGCACCATGTCTGCCAATCACGTGACCAATCTCATGACCCAAAACCCCCGCTAACTGAGCTTCTGAATTTAGCCTACTCAATAAAGCGGCGGTAATAAATACTTGTCCGCCTGGAAGGGCAAAAGCATTAACTGTTTGAGGATCGCGTAAGAGATGAAACTCAAAAGGATAGGGAGAATTTTGGGCTGTTGAACTTTGAATTACTTTATTGCCTACCCCATCGACGTAATCTTGTAGAGCGCGATCAGGATATAAATTACCGTGTTGTGCTGCCATTTTCGGTGCAGACTGACGGCCAATAATTATTTCTTGCTGAGGAGAAAGCTGCACTCTTTGCTTCTCTCCTGTAATCGGATTTTCACTGACATTAGTGAAATAGTTAAACATCCCAAAGACCGCGAAGATAGCACCAATTGCTAAACGTATTAGTAATTGACTCACTATTTATTCTGACTCCTATTTAATTATTGGCAAAATATTATCATGAGTCTATTTGCTGCCTGTCTTTTTTTGAGCTTACTTAAGCTATAACTTATCTATCTAAATTTCAGTTGACATCATGCAACATTATTTGACAATAACCAGTTAACTTATTCAGGCGATCGCTGATGCTTTTGAACCTCTTAGTTTGGCTAGGATTACTACGTGCAGAAGCCAAAAACAACATATCCGTGGTTAACAATTTAAACTCGCGTTTAATTTCGGTTTGTACCGACTGCCAACGAGGCGCGATCGCTGGAGCTAAATCTTCGCTACTAAGATTGGCAATATTTTGATTAAACCATTGGGTTAACTGGTGAAATTCTGCTTTTACTTTTAGCTGCACGAATTCGCGATTTTGGTTCGGCAACAGACCTTCAAAATTGCCTAATAAAGTCATGAATTCCTGATATGGTCGATTATGTGATGCAGATAACATGATTGAGTTAAAATAAATTAACCAGACAAAATTCTACTAAATAGGCTTGACTTTTTGGTTATGCCATAGGTCAAAGACAACTTAGAAGAGTAATTTAAGCTTAAAAAACAGGTTGATTTTAGCGATTAATACTTATATTCAAAGAGCAAAATTAGATTATGGTCTAGTTCAAGGCATCTGACTCACAATTTAGCCGTTTTAACCAAAGTTAAAGAATGCCTAAGCACTCAAGAAATAAGTAGCACTAATTTTAGGATTTTTCTACAGATTTTGTGCAACGACTAAGGCGGTTTTCGTCGTCACAGGGCGGAGTAATCTCTAATTCCACATTTACCAAATATTTTTTTAGATCTATGACCGCTATCTCTATCATAGAAAATCGCGCCAAAGAAGTTAAACTTCCTCGTTGGTTAAAAGAGTGCTTAATTAATCAGCAATCAGAGCAACCAGAAGCTGATGCCACTCTAATTTGCCGGGCATTCAATTTTGCTTACCAGCTACATGAAGGTCAAACTCGTAAGTCAGGAGAGCCATATATTGCTCACCCTATAGCTGTTGCCAGCTTGTTGCGAGATTTGGGGGGAGATAGCGTAACTATTGCAGCGGGTTTTTTGCACGACGTGGTAGAAGACACGGAAGTTACCTCAGAAGAAATCGAAGAAATGTTTGGGGTGCAGGTGCGCCTATTAGTAGAAGGAGTAACTAAGCTATCCAAATTTAATTTTTCTAGCACTACCGAACGTCAAGCAGAAAACTTTCGCCGCATGTTTTTGGCAATGGCAACGGATATTCGCGTGATCGTGGTGAAGCTAGCAGATCGGCTGCATAATATGCGGACGCTAGACCATCTTAAACCAGAAAAACAACGACGCATCAGCCAAGAAACTAGAGAAATTTTTGCTCCCCTAGCGAATCGACTAGGTATTGGTCGCATTAAGTGGGAGCTAGAGGATTTATGCTTTAAATATCTAGAACCAGAAGCCTATGCCGAAATTAAGGCTTTAATTGCCGAAAGAAGGACAGATCGCGAAGCTAGAATTGCTCAAGTTACCGAAACGTTGCGATCGCGCTTACAGCATTTAAAAGTCAATGTGGTCGAGTTAACAGGAAGACCTAAGCATCTCTATGGCATTTATCAAAAAATGCAGCGACAGCAAAAAGAATTTAGTCAAATTTATGACATTGCTGCCTTTAGAATTATTGTCGAGACTAACGAAGAGTGTTACCGAGCCTTGGCAGTAGTTCATGATGCCTTTAAACCAATTCCTGGTCGTTTTAAGGACTATATTGGCTTGCCAAAGCCTAACCGCTATCAGTCTTTGCACACTACTGTGGTTGGCTCTAATGGTCGTCCGATTGAAATTCAAATTCGGACGCTGGAAATGCACCATATCGCTGAATATGGCATTGCGGCTCATTGGAAGTATAAAGAAACAGGCTCAAGCGAAATCGATCTACCATCGGAAGAAGATAATAAATTTACCTGGCTGCGACAGCTATTGGAGTGGCAAAAAGATCTTAGTGATGCTCAAGAATATATGGAGAGCGTCAAAGATAACTTGTTTGAGGATGATGTCTATGTTTTTACTCCTGACGGTGACGTGATTGCCTTGGCTCAAGGAGCAACTCCTGTAGATTTTGCCTATCGCATTCATAGTGAAATTGGTAATCACATGAAGGGTGCGAGGGTAAATGGTCGCTGGTCTGTCTTGTCAAAGCCCCTCGAAAATGGAGATATTGTCGAGATTGTTACTCAAAAAAACAGTCATCCCAGTTTGGACTGGCTCAACTTTGTAGTTTCCCCAACAGCCCGCAACCGCATTCGTCAATGGTATAAGCTATCCCATCGTGACGAAAATATTACCCGTGGCAAAGAGCTATTAGAAAAAGAAATGGGTAAAAGTGGTTTTGACTCTTTACTCAAATCTGAGGCGATGCAGATTGTTACGCAGCGTTGTAATTATCACTCGGTAGACGACTTGCTAGCTGCTTTAGGCTATGGCGAAATTACGCAAAATCATGTAGTAAATCGTTTGCGGGATGTAGTCAAAGAGCAGCAGCCAGTAGAAGAAGTACCAGTAGAAGCCGAAGCAGTAGAAATTTCATCTCAACTCCAAAGCAGTGTTAAACAGCAAAGTAGTGGCAAGTCTCCCATAATTGGCGTAGAGGGTATGCTCTATCATTTAGCAGGTTGCTGTAAACCTTTGCCTGGGGAATCAATTATTGGTGCGGTAACTTTAAGCTCCCGAGGAATTTCAATTCACAGCCAAGGCTGTCATAATGTTGAGAAAGTGCCAGGAGAAAGGATTATTCCTGTTAGTTGGAATGATGACGAAGACGGCAAAGCTTTCACATATCCTGTAGATATTCAGATTGAAGCAATGGATCGAGTTGGGGTATTTAAAGATATCCTGGCGCGCTTAAGCGATCGCGGTATTAACGTGCGTAATGCAGGAGTCAAAACTCATCGTAACAAGCCTGCCCTAATTTCCTTGAGTTTAGATATTAGGGATCGTCAGCAGTTAGAGTATGTCTTTCAGAGAATCAGCAGCATGAGTGACATTCTGAATATTCGGCGGGTGATGAATTCAGCAGACCGCTAATTTTTAGCTGGTAAACAGTTGAGCGGTAGTTAACTCCAAAGCTTTTAAGCCAGTTACAGAACCTTGAATTAACCTTACAGCAGCAATGGGCTGTTTTAAAAAGGCGATCGCCGTGAGTACAGTCTTGAGGTTTCCCGCGCTATCAATAGCGTTACTCAGGCAGGGTATATCTCTCCTCAAATCATCACTGACGACTCGCAACATTGCTACAGTTACTCCCCGTTGTTGTAACTCGCTAATGTAGCCATAACCTTCCATATCGACAATGCTAACGGGATATTTTTGACTTAGCTGGCGTTTTTCTGTGGCGAGAGCGATTAGGCGATCGCTAGTCAATCCCGCAACGGCATCAATTGATAATTTGTTTTGAATTATCGTCATTAATTCTGATTCGAGATTGAGGCAATTGTGGTTTAAATCCCAACAGCTTTGAATAACTACACTATTTCCCACTGTGTAAGATGGGGTAAGACTGCCACACAAGCCCATAATCAGAACATTTTGAGCCTGACTTAATTGCTGAGTATAACTAGCTAAAATTTGGCGTACATTTTTAGTGCCAATCGGAATAGCGATCGCCTGAATGTCGGCATTAGCCTGCTGCAAACCGCGACAAACTGCCTGATGTTCTGCGCCCTGAGGCACGACAACAATAGTATCAATAGAAAGCATTGCCATATTCAAGATCGATTTAATGTAATACTGTTTCTAGCCCCAAGCTCCAAGCTCTAAGCCTTAAGCTGTTACCATTGCTCAATTCTCGCTCATAACTTAGTGCATAAGTTCTACAACTATTAATTATTTATGTCTGTAACCAAACCTGATAATTCGGAAAATAAAGCTGAATTATGGCACAATATCAAAGAAAATGGCACTACGGTTCTGATTGCTCTGATTTTAGCCTTGATCATCCGAGTTTTTATTGCCGAACCCCGCTATATTCCTTCAGAGTCAATGTTTCCTACCTTAGCAACTGGCGATCGCTTAGTAGTAGAAAAAGTAGCCTACAAGTTTCATCCTCCAGACAGGGGAGACATTGTTGTGTTTCAACCACCAACCCAATTAAGAATTTTAGGTTACGAAAAAAACCAGGCATTTATCAAAAGAGCGATCGCCAAGGAAGGAGAAACTGTAGCCGTCAAAAACGGTGTGGTATATGTCAATGAACAACCTTTAATCGAAGACTACATAGCAGCACCTCCAGAATATGACCTAATGCCGATTACCGTACCCGAAGGGCAGCTATTTGTGATGGGAGACAACCGCAACAATAGTAACGACTCTCATATCTGGGGATTCTTACCAGCAAAGAACGTGATTGGTCATGCGGTGTTTCGCTTTTGGCCTCTAAATCGCATTGGGATAGTGTAATTGCTAACGGTTATACGGCGCTTTCACACTACGCCAACACTAAAATACTTTCCGATTCTCTTTCTCCAAACTGGCTAATCGTGCCAAAATTGTCTCTCAAAATCTGAACGATCTTTGACGTTGGACTGTTGCCAATCCGAAGATAAACGAATTTGGGTGGATGATCATAAAGTAAACTGCGCTGATGGAAGTCAGAATCTTTAGAAACAATCACGAAATCATTCGCTAACAGTCTCGTGGATCTTTAGACATATTTGGGTGAATGAACCACCGCTTTAATATACTTTCTCTGTGCATCCCAACTTTCTCCATTACCCTCACTGATGCGGGATTTTCGAGATCGCAAACACCCCAAACCCGATAGATCTCATCTTGTTCCAATGCCCAAGCTGTCAATACTTGGACGGCTTCTGGCATATATCCTTTACCCCATTCTGATTTTGCAAGAACATATCCTAAATCTGCTTTAAAGTTATTGAAGACGACTCATTTCTAAGCCACCGCCCGACCAATAACTCAAGCCGCACAACGGCTAAGTTGAGGGGTGGCTAGTGTCCTTTGCATCCTCATCAATACCTCCTGTCCGTCCGCTCCAACGTGTTGTTAGACCGCGCTTTCGCGACAAGCTCACAACTTCTCTTCCGCTTTCCGCTTGTTTCTTGCGAAGGTCTTCAAATATCGCATTTAAGTCATAGTCAAAGGACTTGGCATACTCTTCCCGAATTCGGTGGATTTCTTCAACAATCTCATCTTTCCACATGATCTAGTCTCCCATCAGTTCGTTGGGTGTGCAGAGAACAGGCAGTACATAGCCGAAATCCCGACTAATCTCCGCCAACTTCCCCTGGATTTGAGCATTCGCAATATGCTTACAATTCCACGTTAGCAGATAATCCATGCCGTGGACTGTTGCGGCAGCGATGTGAATTGCGTCCACTTTCGCTTTAGGAGGTAGACTGCTTCGAGTCAGGAATTGTGCAGCTAAACCTTGTACAGCTTGGTTCAATTCCAACAAAGGAAAATCGCACAGAATCTCCAGTCGCTGAGCTGCGATCGCAACATCTCCTTGTGCTACTTCATCTAGGACTGCCTCGGAAATGTAGAGCGTGAAGGTGTTCCGACGCAATTCCCACCAGTCTTTTGTGATCTCCATATTTGCAGCCAAGATAAGGTTTTTGGTTGATCTGGCTGTGAGATAGCCTAAGATGCTGGTTTCGATGTAGACAGTTTCACTCATATGGAATCGGTTTGGAATCTTGCTATTTTAAGTCTGTCTGGCTCAGGAGCTATGCTAGCCCAGCATTATCAGCTTTGAGTCTCGCTTCATTGTGAACGACCCTGCGCTTCCGCTCACGACCTCGAACCCAAACCGCTCATAAAGTCGGGTTGCCGGATTGCCTTCCGAGACGCTTAACGAAATAGATGAATGCTCACAAACCGATGCAACTAGGCAATTGAGTAACTCTGTCCCTATACCTTGACCCTGATATTCAGGTAAGACGGCAATGGACAACTCAGGTGTATCATCATCCACATAACCATAACCTTTGTTCTCGTTCTTCAATAACCGCAACCAGACTGCGCCGACAGGCTGCCCCGTCGTCGCATCGCTAGCGAGAAAACCACAATCGCTTGGCTGCCCCCAACCCTTAACATAGCGCGCAAGTTCAGGAAGATAAATCACTTCGTAGGACAGCACTGCTTGTCCTACGGGAACATAAAGTGCCTGATACAACATTTCCCAGAGAAACGGTTCATCTTCTGGTACGAGTGGTCGAATAATGCAGCTCATAACTCTCAAATTATATAAATGCGATTTTATTTTTGTATAAAGAAGTTCTCAAACAAGAATTAGATTTAAAATCGGTTTATTTACCTTTTGCCTTGGAGAGAAAATATAAAAATGCAAGTCGCGAATGGATTTGGCAATTTGTGTTTTCCTCAGCTAGAATTTCACTCTTATTCTCAAAAGCACTCTTTGTTTTAGCTCAATTAAAACAGGATTTTGGAGATTCCGAATAATATAAAGTACTGATGAATAAGTATCTTGTGAAAGTTGTCAAGGAGTGGATGAAGTCACATACATAATGACTAATTATAATCTGCTGAAGATGCGATCGTCTGTGCCGAGTCTCTACTAACTAAAGCTTCTAAATATCGGGCTGCGCAGGCAAAATAACGCAGTTACTTTTTCCCTTGGATTAATACTATCAAGCTTAAAGCTAAAAACCAATAAATTGGAATGAAGCCTATTTACAACAATCGTGTTAGGTAGTCACCAATACAGGACAGGAAGCGAGATTAATCACGCGGTTGGTTACGCTATCGGCAGCAGCTTCTTCGTCGATCAAACCTAAACCACGACAGCCCATAATAATTAAATCGGCGTTAATTTCGTCGGCAACATCACAGATTGTAAAAGCAGGAATTCCTGTTCTTTCGATAGTTTCAGCCGAAATTCCCTGATTGGCAAAAAATGACTTGGCTTCCTGTAGTAATTTAGTCACCTGTTCTTCTGAACTCATGACTCCTTGATCATCGGTTTCAACTACGGATAGAATAGTCAGCTTGCTTTGATGGGTTTTGACCATATCTGCCGTTAGTTGGATCGCTTGACGAGCTTCTCTAGTTAATTCGATCGGAAATAAAATAGACTTAAACATTTTGCCATCTCAAAGAAATAGATTTAATCTTTATTGATACCGTTGCAATGAATCATTGTGTCAGAAAAGCCTCTGATGATTCAGAAAATTTACCAATTTTAATTAAATAGATGTATTTAGTTGCTGTAGAATACGGAGTCATTGTTTTCGTTGACTGGCCAATCTTCGTTTTGACCACCAATAATAATTCGGTCAATTTGTACAAACTCTTTACTAAGCTGATTAATAGCGTTTATTAAAATATCGATCGCAATTAAATCGCTGGTTCCTAAGTCAAACCAGCACCTACCCCAAACGCCTAGATATTCGATATCTCCCATATTGTGCATTGGAGACATAAGAGCATTATCCAACTCTGTTTGCTCATATTCCATATAGCTGATTTCTACGCCTGCATCTTGAACTCGAAGATTTTCAGCATTGAAGCCACCCAGTTTACCTAAATAAAACCACGAGTCTAATAGCTCTTCAATATATTGTTGTTCCATTCTGGAAGGAACAGTCGGAAATTCTAACCAAATCCAGACATCAAAAGGATTAAATTCTCTAAATTGTATTTCCATAGTTTTTAATAATAAGTTAGGTAACAATAATTCCAATTACAAACTAATGTCTTCTCAACTACTTCTAACATCTTTTCAAACATGGCTACCTCATCAAAGATCGAATTCTGCTGATGACTTGTTAAAAATAATCCCAAAGCAACCAGTAGTTTCTAATCTTTGCTATTTTCTAAGAAAGCTTCCTGTCAATACAGAATTAGCTGCTCAACAGGTCATTAAATCGATAAAAACAAAAAATCCTCAAGGCATTATTTGTTGCGGAATGGCGGAATCTAGAGAGCGATTAACTCTAGAATCTAATGCAATGTGTGGCAAAGATTGCCTTGTTACTAATGTGCGATTAGATAAACTAGTAGCTTGTTTAAACAATACTAAAATTAGTCATCATGCTGGTAATTTTGTATGTGAGGGTTTGTATTATCAAGTGCTAAAATATATTTATACTGAAACGACAAATATACCTTGTATTTTTGTACATGTTCCTATGATTAATGCCGATAACAAGGAGAATATTCGACACGATTTCATTGAGATCATTCGTTTTATACACTCTGTAAAAAATTAAAATATTGACAGTCTTTAAACACAAAAATAGAGTCAACTTTGAACAATATAAAAAAAGTTTTACATACCAGATAATGCAATAATAATACAGATTATTTTACACTTCAATGGTATTTTCCTAAACAATTAGGCATCGCCCTTTTTATATAGACACGCTTTGACTCAATAAGATAAATTATTTTAAGTTTCAAATTATCTTAATTTTCTCTTTGATCTTTATTTGTTTGGATAAAAAGAATTAGCAAGAAGACGGTAGGAACTAAAACAAAAAGGATCGTAGCTACAAATCCCAAATCATTAACTTCCATACAATAGCAGCTCCTAAGTAAGTAATTATTAAAACAACATTCTTATCTAGAATATCATTACTTAGGGAATAGCTGCATAGACAATATTTATTTCTTTTTAGAAGGCTTAGGTTTGGTGATTATAGTGACTGGGCCATTAACTATAGTTTGACAAGCTAAACGATAGTTATCAGGCTTTTTCTTTAATCTACGCTTTTCAAAATCTGTTTTAGGAGACAAATTCTCCATGCCTTCAGCAACTTCGACAATGCAAGTTGCACATTGCCCATAACCACCACAATTTCTGAGCTTACCTCCGAAGGTATAAATATCAACTCGATTTTGAAGAGCTTTCTCGCGCAAATTTGACCCCTGTGCAGCGATCACTTCTTGATTTTCCTTGGCAAAGGTAATTGTCGTCATAGAAATTCTCTCGTGTTAAATCCTGCTTACTATAATATTAAGAATTCATAAAAAATCATACATTGATTTTAATATTTATGGGGTTTTCCAGAGTATTGTTTACAAGGTGCAATCATTGATTTTTGGCAACCAGTCAGAAACAATCTTCATGCCAATGCCAGAAATTAATTTGCTTAAAGGGTATTGAAGTTTTAACTGCCATTGTTGCTATATAGCCTGTTGCAGGAATACAGGAATAAATTGACCAGTTAGTTACCGCTGCTTTTCTTCCTTTGATTGCTGCTAGTAGGCGTGGAGATTGAACGCCGTCGAAGATGATATCGACATTGGCTAACGAACCTGCTAATCCCTTACCGATCGCTTTTAAGTAAGCTTCTTTGGCAGTCCATAACTTAAAAAACACTGCCGATTTTTGTGCATCTTCAACACTGTTGATTAATCTATATTCTCGCTCAGAAAAAAAACGCTGAGCAATTTTAACTGCATCTGGCATTTCTCTGATGTATTCAAGATCTACTCCAATAGGGTGATGATAGGTAAACCCATAAAGGGCGTACTCTCCAGAGTGAGAAAGATTAAATTCTAGAGGACTATCTTGTTTGAATCCTGTTAATTGAGGCTTACCGCAATTGCCATATTTAAATTTTAAATCATTGGGACTAATTTGCAGATAATTACTTAATAACTTTCTTAAAATACCTCGGGCTGCAATAAATCTTTTTTGATGTTGAACAAAGCGAAATCTATTTGCTCGCTCTATTTCATCAGGCGATAAAAAAGTAGCTAACTGGTCAATTACTATGGTAGGTAAATCAAGGCTAGCGCGCCAAATATGAACCTGATTGTTCTCTAAGACTGCTTGGCGTTGAGGAACTTGCCAAATTGTTTCGTGACGGTTATCGTCTCTCATGTTGAATAACTATCTTTTACCGCCACCCCTTTCACATTTATTTTGCCGCCAAAAGGTAATTTTTTTCCTTTGGTTATAAATCGACACGAATTCATAAATTTCAATAAAGCGATCGCTTTTGATTTTAGGATTAATCTAATTCATTTTGTGATTTACCTTTGCCTTAATCAAAAGATTTTGATCATCTGCTACTTGCCACCAACAGCTTTCACCTAATTGTTCTAATGCCAAAAGACAAGCATATTTAAGCTCGAAAATTGGCGTATTTAAAGTTTCTTTCAGAATTGCAATAGCTGGCGTAGCCTGAAGATTTCCTAAAGCGATCGCCGCAGCGGCGCGAGATTTCTGAAACTGAGGGGATGTATTGTGTAAAGCCTCTACGATTAAATTGTAACTAGGCTGATGATTAAGTAAACCTAACAATTTAACCACATGAAAATGTGCGCCATAGTCGTTATGAGCTTCCTCAGCGTAAGTTTGTAAAAGGGCATCCGTAGCTTCTTGTGGATCGATTGACAATAAAGTTTTTCCTGCTAAATAACAACGTCCAAAGTCAGTATGATAAAGTTCTCTGATTAAAAATTCTTTAGATGGTGCTTGGTCGTATTCGTGTACCATTTCAATGTCTTGGGGGCGATCGCGAACTACGCGATCCAAGCTAGGTTCAATCTCGGCAAAACTAATTTTATTGGCGGCTAAACCTTTAGCAGCTAGTAGTCTAATACCTCGTAGACGAAAGGCTATGGAAATTGGCGCTTTGGCAATTGCCGAAATTGCTGGGTAATATTCCGCGTCAATTAAATCCTGTATGCAGGCGCGTCTAGCATTAATATTACTGTGCTGAAGAAACTCAGCTACGCGATCCATCTGACTCAGGTTGCCAGTTAAGCGAGCTAAAGAAGCGATCGCCGCACTGGCGATCGTTTCATCACGATCATCAGTAAAAGGCTCGATTCTGTTGATAGCTGGTTTGTAGTCAAAGTTGGCTAGGGTATGGATAATTACACGATAGGTTTGCTGGGGTTTAGTTAGTAAATCGGCGATCGCTTCGAGAATAGACTGATCTTCTGTACCGATTTCTCCAATTGCCCAGACTGCGTTTTCCACTGTTAGTGGATCTTCGTCTGCTAAACAAGACTTGAGTACTGGCATTGCTTTGGTTGCTTTTAACCGTCCCAAACTTTCTACTGCCTTGCGTCTGGCGATGCGATTTTCCAAGGCAGGATCGCGGTCTTTAATTGCTTCAATTAAGGCATTGATCGCTCTTTCGGTAGGAAAATTGATTAAATGTGCTGCGCCTACATAGCGTTCAGATGTTCCATCCTCGGTATTTAAAGGCTTTTTTAACAGCGCGATCGCCTGATCTTCAGTTAAATTAAATATATTAGAAAATCTGTTATCCATTACTTTAATAAATTTAATAATCGATTCTAATTAATCAATAGTTTATAACTTTCTGTCTGGGTTAATCTTAGGTAGTTTACTCGAGGTAAACAATCTGAGAAAATTAAAACCATAAGTTCAGGATCAAACACTGGACGTAATTAGTTTAAGAAACATTAAGAATATGGCAAAAACTCCCGTAACCGCAGCAGATTTAGCCGAGCTAATTAACGAATTTGAACAATACCGCGAACGTTTAGTTAACGAAACCATGGAAGCTGCCAAAAAAGCCAAGCTATCCAAAAAAGCAACTATGGCAAAATTAGAACCACAGCTTGCCGATATCGATAGCAAACTACAACGAATCAGAGAACAACAGGCTAACCTGACTACGAGTGATTAAATGACTGAGATTTCCAATGCCAGAGTAAATGGCGAAACACTGCCGTCTCATCAAGAAACAGAGCAAGTCTTATCTAAAGTAAAGCGAGAAATTGCTCGAGGTACTTTTAATCGTCAAGATCGACAGCTGATTTGGCAGATGGTCGAATGCTTGGGAGACACTAGGGGGTTAGTTAGATTAGGCTTTGCCGAAGCGTTGGGAGTAGTCGGCAAGCCGGCGGTAGACATCCTCGTTGAAGCACTACTACATCATCCCAATGTAGTTGTGAGAAGAGCAGCGGGAAAGACTTTAACTTTGATTGAAGATCCAGAAGCTGTTCCTCATTTAGTTAACGCGCTGCTTAACGATGAAGATACAGTAGTACAAGCATCTGCTATTGGCGCACTTGCTCGTACGGGAGAAGCATCAGTAACGCCATTGTTAGAAGTATTAGCCTCACCTAATTCGAGTGAGAGCAACAAGGGTCATGCAGCTTGGGCATTAGCGTTTATTGGTGCCAAAGCTAAGGATAAACTATACGCTGCATCTGCCTCAGATTCACCTGAAGTGAGAGCAGCCGTAGTAGGCGCGATCGCTAAGGTAGCTGAAGAAGATCGCGACGATATCCAAGCCTTAAATCTATTGCTTAACTCTTTAAAAGATACCGCAGTGAATGTTCGTAGTGAAGCAGCAGCTGTCTTGGGTAATTTAAAATATCAACCTGCGATTCCTTACTTGAGCGAACTACTAAATCATCCTGAAGCAGAAACCCGTAAATCAGCAGCATTATCCTTAATGAAAATAGGCGATCGCAGTTCAATTACACCATTGCAAAACTCTTTGACTATAGAAAGCAATGAAGGAGTTAAAAAAGCTATCTCTTTGGCTATTTCATTATTGCAAAGACAAACTGAAGTTGATGATTGGTAAGCGCAGTTAAGCAAAAAATTAGGCTCGAACTGTAGTATCGAGCTTTAATGATCGCTTTGTAACCAATAATGTAGATGATCTAGGGTTAATCGAGCATAATTTAACCAAAGAGTCTGAGGCGACAGTTCATCAGCCAGTATCATACATCCCCAAACAAAACTTTTGGTTTAAGATGATTGACCTCAAAATCAAGAAAAAGTATCAAATTGATATTCAAGCTGAAAATAACTTCAACGGCAAATTTTTAATTCTTTTTATTAAAGATGCTTCAATAGAAAACTTTTCGATTTATTCAATTAGGGTAAAAAATAGCCAAAAAACTCTCAATAATTAATTAAATTAGACTAAATAATATTTATAGAGGCATGACTAATTCTAATTCCTCTCAATTTTATTCTTGGCAAGGTTTTCGTTGTGCCTATACAGTTTTTGGCTCAAGTAAGCTATCCACAGCATCTCCTTTAATTTTAGTTCATCCTATTGGGGTGGGACTATCTCGTGCATTTTGGCAACGCTTCATTCAAACTTGGTTAGCACAAAATCCTGATTCAATCATATATAACCCCGATTTGTTAGGATGTGGGGAGTCGGAGATGCCTTCGGTGGCTTATTATCCTAGTGATTGGGCAACTCAACTAAAATACTTTATTAAGACTGTAATTCAAAAGCCGGTGATTTTGGTGGTTCAAGGTGCTTCATTGCCGATTGCGATCAAGCTAGGGCAATTTTTAGAGCCTGATCTGATTCAAGGGTTGGTATTATCTGCGCCTCCCGCTTGGCGAACTATAACCGACGCTGCCAAACCAAGACAGCAAAAACTCCTGTGGAATTTGCTATTTGATTCTCCGATTGGCTTAGGTAATCTTTTTTATCGTTATGCACGTCGTCGTCAGTTTATTGAATCTTTTTCAATTCGCCAATTATTTGCTGATGCCGAACAAGTTGATCGCGTTTGGTTAGATGAGTTAACCAAGGGGGCAGAGGATCTGCAAAGTCGCTATGCGGTATTTTCTTTTTTAGCGGGGTTTTGGCGAGAAGATTACGCTTCGGCGATCGCCAAAATTACTCAACCCACTCTGGTTGTCTTGGGGGAACAAACCTCAAGCATCAGTCGTGAAGGCAAACCCGAAACAGTACCAGAACGATTAAATGCCTATAAATCTCATCTTCCTCAGGGACAGGGCTGCATCATTCCTGGGCGCAATGTACTTCCTTATGAATCGACCCTTGAGTTTGTCAGAGTTGTTGCTGAATTTCTCAACTAACATTGTTGTTTGATTAACAAGATTTGAAGATTTTTGTCTTGGAACTTGCTACCTCTAATCATCTACCCAACTTATTCGGAATCCCCTCGCAACCTCCTGGCACAGTAGAGCGAGACTTCTCACCACACCAAGAACACAAATAATAACGCTGTTCCTCACTCATTCTTTTAACTCCCGAAAGATTGGCTTTTTCAACGACAACCCCTGTATACTTGCCTGTTTGGTAGTCTGCTTGAGCGGTTATACTGCGAGGGCTAGCGGTTTCGACTGACCCATAAAATAAACGAGCGCCTTTAATATCTGCCCCAGCTAAATTAGCTTCATATAGAACAGTACGGGCAAGATTAGCCTTAACTAAGTCGCATTGGCTCAGGTTGGCTCTAACCATATTAGCCTCACTTAGCTCTGTCCAGCGCAGGTCTTGTCCAACTAAATAAGCTCCTGCCAGCATGACCCCTAGATCGATAACTCTAGTTCCATAAGCGCGATCTTCAGAATATCCACCACTACCATCTAGGATGGCTCTGCCTAGACGATTATCTCGCTGTAGAGGCGTTAGTAAGCGAGATTGAGATAAGAAACGAATGACTTTTGCTTTACCATTTTCATCGATGCTAGAAATAATTGAGGCAGTTCTGCCTTCGGCGATCGCTCTTTCTTGGGGCCAATCTTCTAATAAACCTTCTTCATTCAAGGTCAGATCGGAAACACCCTGAAAATAAGCGTCAATGGTTTGCTGTTGGGTAATTCGATTTTGCTGTATGGTTAAATCTTTGGAAATTACATATTGCGCCCAAGCCACATATACCGCCAAAATAGCGATCGCTATTTGACCAACAGCACCAATCCACTCTGCCCAAGAACCAAATTCATCATATTTGAACTGAGTTAACCAGCTGCTAATATTGCGATAGACTCCCAGATAATTAAACAAACCCGCGATCGCGCCAATAAAGCCAATAAACGCCAGAATTGTTCTTCTTTCTTGGACGGTAAGAAACTTAATTACCCAAACTCTTACGGAGGTAAACACTACTCCCAATGAAAGTAGCAAAGCGGCGATCGCACCAGTTAAACCCAACCAGGAAAGGCGAAACCATAAGCCCAATCCCATTAGTAACAAGGCGATAACAATCAGTTGTGATTGAGAAAAACTGATCTGACGACCAGGGTTTTTGGGAACAACGGAAGTTCGCCTAATTTTACTAGATTCTGTTGACTCAGATTTAGGTAAAGATAAGGATTCTTCGTCTGTTTGAGCTTTGCCGTTTTCTAGTTCTACTATATTCTCTGAACTAATATTGGAAGTGGAATCGGACCTTTCCTTCATTCGGATCAATTATTTGAATAATATTTCATCTATCATACTCAAACCATATGCCAGAAGCATTTAATTAGAGCAGGACAATCTTGCTTTAGTTGGGTAATCTCAACCCACTAGCTTAATCAATCAAACAAAAACCGAGCATAATTCACCTTCAAATTCTTCTAGACATTTGCCAGATAGTTTCTTATTGAAATCCTCGATCCCAAACTGAAATATTGATGCGATCTTTTGAATCTCGCTGAACTTTGCCCTCTAAATTATCTACTTTAAAAAAACTAAAGTTGGTCTGGCGATCGTAGACGCTACGAAGTTTTTCTTTGATTTCACCAGGAGCATCCCCTCCCAGCATTCTCGCCAGAGTTTCCTGCATTGCGCCTAAGCCAACAGACGGATTGAGAGCGATGTCTGTTTGTCTAATTTTCCCTGTATCGTCTGATTGATAGCTCAAATTTACTTGATCGGGAATTACATCATAGTACACTAGAACCTTACTATTTGGTCGCCATCCTCTTCTTTCCGAATTAGGCTGTCCTAAAGTACTTACTAATTGGCTTTCGGACGTTCCTGTAGTCAAGATGGGAATATTAATCTCTGCCGTGGGGTCTAAATTGATGTTTGCCAAAGTTTTTGGCGGTTTTTGACTGTTCTCGGCTGCTAGTTCTTCCTCGACTACTGATTCAGGTTTCTGTTGGCCATTTTTAGCTTCCCTAGCAATTTTTGGTAATTTAGCTTTACTTTTAGTCGCTGCATCCCGCTCTTCTCTGTCTATTTCGGCTTGAGTCTCTTCTGTCTCTGTCTCCGCGTCTGTTGCCAGAGGAAATAAATCTGGTTGACGAGATGGCGGTTTCACCTCGGCTGGGGCAGAATTTTCAGGCGATCGCATTAAGCTAGAGATAACCGCAAACCCTGTGGCAAATGTTCCAGCTGCGACTCCTGTAGCGATTAACAAAAACAGGCCGACAGTAGCTAATAAACTACGTTTTTGGCGTTTTGGCTGCTGTGGCTCAAAAAGCAGGGTATTACGACCATTCTTGGCAGTATAATCATCCGCAAAAGTCCTGTTGGGGGCAACATTCAAGGTTACTCCTGTCGGGGGAGTCACTCCACTAGTCCTCATTCCCGAATTAAGCGCGTTCAGCATTTCTCCAGCAGTGGTAAAGCGATCGCGGGGATGGAATTTAATTGCTTTATCGATGACCGTAGCTAGCTCTAAATCAAGATTTTGAGCGTGTTCTTGCCAGATTATTTCTCCAGTACGGGGGTCAGTTTCTAACTCATGAGGAGATTTTCCTGTCAATAAAAAAATTGCGGTTAATCCTAAGCTGTATAAATCGCTAGAGTAGATCGGACGGCCCGCTGCCTGTTCGGAAGACATATACCCAGGAGTCCCAATTGAAGCAGAATAGGTACTACTTCCAGAAGTATGATTGACTTCTGTCGCCATTGCTTCTTTGACCGCACCAAAATCGATTAAAAAAGGTAGGTTATCTCCCTGGCGTAAAATAATATTTTCAGGTTTGATATCTCGATGAATAATGCGACGGCTATGGGTATACTCTAGTACTGGCAGAAGCTGCAACAATATCTGTCTAACTTCATCGCGATGCAGATTACCTTCTTGCGACCAATATTGATCTAATGTTAGACCTTCAATCCATTCTTGGATCAAATAAAATTTTTCGGACTCAGAAAAATAGGCATAAAGCTGAGGAATTTGATTGCTGCTCTGGCCTAACTCTTCCAGAATTGCTGCTTCGCGTTGAAAACGTTCTTTCATCCACAAAGGAACTTTGGGCTGTTTAACAATCGGTTTTAGCTGCTTGAGAACGCATTTGCGTCTTGAAGGCATATGAGTATCTTCGGTGAGGTATGTTTCACCAAAGCCTCCCCTCCCCAAGGTTCTAATAATGCGATAGCGATTATTTAGCAGTGCAGCTTTCATACTTTATCTGGGATTAATGGCTATTAATCTAACAACAACTCGACTACTTTTACTTTTACTTTCAAGTGAGTCATGAGTGTTGATGAGCTTGATATTAAAGGCAGAAGTTATTTATTTTAAATCCAGTAAACCTTTTTCTTTTAGTTTAGGATTAAATCTAACATCCATTGTAACGCCGCGATTTTTTAACTGTTCTATAATTTTAGCTTCTACGCGTCTGGCGACTTTCTTTCTTATTTTAATTTGATTTATTGCTTCACTTTGCTGATATTGTGCCTTTTCTAACTCTGTCATAGCAGGATTGGCATCAATAGGTTCGGTCCAGCAAGATTTTTCGGCGCTATTTCCGCTAGGAGTTACGCCATTTTCCTCAATCCAAGCTGAAGCAGTTTCTTCCAAAATTTTACGGCTAGGACGGGCAATAGTTTGTATTTTTACCCAGTAGCAACTTTGAGGCTGCCGAATTAAGTGTTGCTTAAGACTTAAGTAAACATCGCGAGAATATCCCACATACTGCATTCTTTTATCCTGATCGAAAATGGCGTATACCCCAATTTTTCCCTGCACATCTTCGTTGATACAACCATTGGCTAGATATGGCAGATATTCTAAACTAGAGAGAGATGGCATTTTGATTTGGGTAGACATATAGCTGACAATTGATTGTTTTCTGAACGCTAAAAGATTTAGTTTAAATTGACAAATTTACTGATTAATTAACCTTGCAATAAATAGCACAGAGACGACTCGGCTTGAAAATTTTAGCCTGGAACATAAAGTTGGGTGGCACATTAATAATAATGTACTGATCACAATTATGATACTGCTCGAATTCTCTAGGCATTCCTTTCGGGGTATTCTGGCTGTAGGGGACTGGTTGAAACAATAAATCAGTGAACTTTATTTCAGTTTCCTGTAGTCTTTGACTAATTTGCTCCGTAAAAGTTTTATTAGTTAGCAAGCTAAATAAAATTTCTTTCGACTCGGAATTGAGAGTAAAGGTTGCGTCAAAATTTTTGATTATTTTCAAACCCATTATTGAGTATCGATCTAGCATCGATAGATAAAAGAACTAGTAAAAATGGTATCAGAAATTTTTGGTCAATTTTTATCTGTTAATTTTTCGTATCTAATAGCCAAGAAACTCAGAAAACACGATTAATTAGCCACTTATACTTAAAGAAAAATTGCGCGGTTGAAAGTAAGTAAAGAGTTAATCATTTTATTAGGTTTACTAGTTAACTTTAATTAAAGATGGCGATCGCTTTAGTTCCGACAAATTAGTATTACCAGTACAGAATAAAACGGTTTTAATCTCGGCAATTAATAATTCAATCAACTCGTCGATCGCTGCTTCAGATTCGGATGCTGCCTGCAAAAAAGGAAAAGCCAATCCAGCTAAATTTGCTCCTAGAGCGATCGCTTTAGCCACTTCCATCCCGTCTCGCAAACCTCCAGAAGCAATCAAAGGCAACTCTGGATGTTGTTCGCGAATTTGAACAATACAGTCGGCAGTGGAGATTCCCCAATCAGCAAACGTCTTGCCAAGTCTACGCTGTAAGTTATTTTCGGCTCTCTGGCTTTCTACCTTTGCCCAGGATGTTCCTCCTGCACCTGCTACATCGATTACGCTTACTCCTGCATCAACCAGCTTAGTTGCCATGCCATGAGAAATACCGTTGCCTACTTCTTTGGCAATTACAGGAATATTGATTTGTTGACATAGCTGTTCGATTTTACTCAATAAGCCTTTGAATTTAGTATCGCCGTTGGGCTGGATACATTCTTGTAGAGGATTGAGGTGAAGAATTAAGGCATCTGCGCCCAGAATTTCGACTACTCGTAAACATTGTTCTAGTCCGTAAGTATAGTTAAGCTGTACTGCTCCTAAGTTGGCAAATAACATTGCATTGGGGGCAAGCGATCGCACGGCAAAAGTATGTGCCACATCAGGATTTTCAACCGCAATGCGTTGTGAACCTACTCCCATTGCCAAACCGTGTTTTTGGGCGGCGATCGCTAAACGACAATTGATCATTTTTGCTTCTTCTGTCCCCCCCGTCATCGAGGAGATTAAAAGAGGCGCGTTTAAAGTTTTGTCTAGAAACTGAGTGCTGATATCTACTTCATTTAGGTCAAGTTCTGGCAAACAAGAATGGTCGAAACGATACTTGTCTAATCCATTAGTCAAACCACGAAACTGTACGTCGTCTTGCAGACAAATACGCAGGTGCTCGGCTTTTCTCGTTTGCGTATTGGTCATTGATTGATAGTTCCTTATTCAACAGTTTTGATTTTGTAAGCTTTATCTTACTTGTTCCAGCAATAGCAATATCGTAAATTAGTTTTGACGATATCTATACAAAAAGCCAAAAAAAAGAGGTGAATTGTTACAGTTCACCTTGGATAAATGCTTTATATATAAACAGTCGTATTCAACAAGCTGTCAAGCAAGTCTTAATTATCTTTTACCACGCATACCTTTAGCCATGTTGCGGAACATATCCATACTGTTGTCTGATTGGCGACGTTTTTCTATAGGCTGTGGAGTAGGCTGAGAAATTGGCTGCTGAAAGCCACTGGTTGTATTAGTCTGCGGCTGAACTTGGTTAGCTTGATTAACTATCGAACCTCCTGTAATTCCAGACTGAGACTGAGCGCTAGGAGTGGGATTGAAAACAGTGTTTTCCAAAGTGTTTTGGTTAGTATTGCTACCTTTGTAAAGATTAGTTCTGTTTTCAATTGAAGAAACTTCGTTGTCAAAGGCAAAACCATCTTTATTTTTGAGAGTTTTGGGAAAAGTTCTTCTAGTTCTTGTCGCCTTTCTCATGTAGTTGATGTCGCCCATAGTCATTGCGTCATCAGGATCTAAGAAAAAATCTTTATCTCCCATAATGTTTTAGTAACTCCTGTTTGTTGGTATTTATTCAGTAATGCTGATAATTGCTTTAGGTTAAAAATCCTCTGTCTTAAATTAAGGAAGGTAACCAAAAATTAATTATATTTAGGTATTATTTTACACATAAGCAATGCTAATAGTCAATAAAAATGCGGATGGAATTTAGTAAAAATTATGCCCAGAGTCTAGCTAAAATTACTGAAAAGTCAAATAAGTCTCTAAAAATACTCAAATTTAGCGATCAAACTAGTGGAGCTTGGCGTAAATAAAGTTACCATTAATTTGGTAGTAAAAATCTCCAACAGGGGGACTTAGCTGCCAAAATTCTCGATTTTATTGCTTACTATAACGATAAAATGGCAAAGCCTTTTAAATGGACTTACAAAGGCAAGGTTTTAACTGTTTAATGGTTACCCTATTTAAGCTTTTCTCCACTAGGGAGTATCCTATTTTTTAGAGCAGATAATTAAAATTGTCACTAAAATAAATCTTTTTCCAGGTTTTTCTTTACTTGACAAAAAACAGAAATGAGCAAGCGATATAAGTGAGATTTCTTAGTTAGCAAGGTTGCTCAAATCATGGGTCAAATGACTAATTCAAACAAATTTATTGCCACAGAAATATTAGGCACCCAAGGTGAGGCGGGAGAGAAATTAGTTTGGGATAGCGTTAAGCGAGCTTTTGAGCAGCGTCAATGTATTGCTTACTGGCGTTATCCTATTTTTGCTGCTGAGCAATTTAGAAAAGAACCTGATATATTAATTGCTGATTATCAGTTAGGTTTAATTGTAATTGAAGTAAAAGCAATTAAAATTGAGCAGTTAGTTGATATTCAGGGTCATCGTTGGCAATATCAAAATTTTTATACCGAATTTGGTAATCCTTATCAACAGGCAGAAAGTCAGTTATTTACTTTACTTGAATATAGCGATCGCGAACCTTTATTAAGCAAAAAAGTTACAGCCAAAGCAATTATTTCTCTACCTTATATTACTCAGGCTCAGTGGCAACAAAAAGGTTTTAACAAGTTACCAAACTGTCCGCCGATCTTGTTTCAAGAATATCTTGGTTCATCAAGCCTAATTACTCAATTAATTACTAATACATACCCCGTTGTTTCAGGCGAAGACTTAACTCTAACTCAATGGGAATTACTATTAGCTGTTTTAGGCGGAACATCTTTGTATACCACTTTGGAGCGAAGTCTTCCTTGTTCTGCTCATAGTCGGCGTAAGGTAATTCAACAGGTGCGATCGCGCTTAAATCAATTAGACTTACAGCAGGAAAAGATTGCTAAACAAATTCCTGAAGGGATGCAAAGAATTAGAGGTATTGCTGGTTCGGGTAAAACCGTAATTCTCTGTCAAAAAGCAGCTTTGATGTCCGTTAAATATCCAGAATGGCAAATTGCCTTGGTCTTTTTTTCTCGCAGTTTATATGATTCAATTACTCACCAGGTAGATAAGTGGATACGCCACTTTAGCCAAGACAAAATTAGCTATTGTCCTGAAAATTCTCACTTAAAAATTCTTCATGCTTGGGGAAGTAAACAACAGCCTGGTTTTTATGGCACTATCTGCAAAGCAGCGGGAACCATCCCTTTATCTGTTCCTTTTACTATTAGCCAAAAGCCGAATGAAGCATTAGCCGAAGCCTGTGTACAGCTACTAGAAACTAGAACTATTCCACAGATTTTTGATGCTGTTTTAATTGATGAGGGGCAAGATTTAGTTGCCGATAGCTGGCTATATCAAAATAAACAGCCATTTTATTGGTTAGCCTATCAAACTTTACGTCCAGTTAATCCGATATCTCCTCAACAAAGACGGCTGATTTGGGCGTATGATGAACTGCAAAGTTTGTCTAGTTTAAAACTACCCGAACCAGTTGAACTATTTGGCGAAGAACTAGGACATCTAGCGACGGGACAATATAATCAGCAGATTAACAAGACGGAAATTATCTCTCGCTGTTATCGTACACCGCATCAGGTCATAATGGTTGCCCATGCGATCGCTTTAGGATTACAGAGAAAACAAGGTATCTTAACAGGTTCAATTTACCCCGAAGAGTGGCAAGCTTTAGGTTATAAAATAACGGGCAATTGGCAATTAGGCAGTCAGATTACTCTGGTTAGAAACCATGATTCACCCAATATTATTAGTGAACTATGGCAGGGAGAAATGATTAACTTTGATCGCTTTGTTTCTCGCCAACAGGAGTTAACCGTCTTGGCAGACAAAATCGAACAAAATATAACTCAGGATAATTTTCAGCCAGATCGAGAAGTTTTAATTATTGTTCTAGGTTCAGCTTACGCTGCTGCGTCTTTAGTTAAACAAACCGCAACTTTTTTGATTAATCGAGGAATTAATATTTATCTGCCCACACAAAGCAGCTTTAATTGTCTAGATCCTGCTCGACAACGGCATCCCAATCAGTTTTGGCATCCAGGAGCAATTACGATTTCCACAATCCATCGTGCCAAAGGACAAGAAGCCGATATGGTATATCTAATTGGCTTAGATCTAATTGCTCAAGATGAAAGTAACTTATATTTGCGTCATCAGCTATTTACTGCCCTGACTCGGACTAGAGCCTGGGTAAACATCAGCGGTATCGGGGATTACTCGCTCTATCGAGAATTATCCCAGTTAATCGCCAGTAAAAATAATATAACTTTCACCGTAACTAGCTTACCTCAAAGAGAACTAAGAATTAGCGATCGCGCCAGTCTGATCCAAGAATATGCGCTGGGAAGAACTAACTTTCGTTATGCCAATCTTCGCCATGCTGATTTATCTGGGATGAATTTAACTAATATCAATCTCATCGAAGCAGATCTAAGCTATACCAACCTGGAGAGAACCAACCTGACTAACGCCAAGTTAATTGCCGCCAATTTGAGTAACGCTAATTTAACTCGCGCTAATTTAACTAATGCCAAGCTAACTGGCGCAGATTTAACCAACACCAATTTAGATAACGCGAATTTAACCAGAGCAAATTTAATTAACACTATTGGCACGTCGATTTAAAAATAGCCTGACAAAAATTCATTACAACTCTTGCAGATGAGAATAAATCAGCTTTTTTATTGGCTTTAAAAACGTAGTTGATGCAAATATTGAAGTTTAATCGAGTATCTGTCAGCTATCGAAAAAAGGAGTGATAATAGAGCGGTAAAATTTTTGTTACCTTATTAGTGACTTATATACCACCGCCTAAAAGTTTATTAGCCTTTCCTGAAGCCAAACGAGTAAAATCCAAAACGTTTATACCTGGAGGTGGATTACGAAAGAGATGGAAGGACAAGGATTACATTTATGAATGGGATTCTTATCACGGCAGAGTAGAAAAGTATGATAAAAGAGGAAATCATCTTGGTGAATTTGATTCCATCATTGGAGAGATGATTAAACCAGCAGATTTTAGTCGCAAAATAGAACCCTGAACTAACTATCAAAGATAACGCGAGGTCTTGAATGAATCCTGAATTCTTAATTAATTCTAAATTACCAAATAAAAAACTTAAGAATACTGTCTCAAATCAAACTAAAGAAGTTTCAACACCAAAAATTGATCGAGTACTTCGTTGGTTTGAAAAAGAAGGCGATGATTTGGTCGGAGAAAAAGTTATTAATAACGTCAATCTAGAGCATTTACAAAAGCTGTTCAAAATCGAGCCAGAAAATCCGATGTATGATTGTTATCCTGTAGAATCTCTCGAACAAATTGATTACTTGCAAAGTTTACTCAACTTTAAATTGGATACAAAATCTTATGATTATCTAGTGGAATGTGACTTAGTTGAACCTAATTAGAATGCTATTTAACTGTCAAACATTGGTTGAACAATATTCACAAACACATTTATAACGAAGCTGATAATTCCACCCCGCTTTACAGATGCGCGGCTTCTTTTTCTTTCAGCTAAAATTGGATGGCAAGCCAAGTAAACCATCTGCGTTCATCTGTGTTTATCTGTGGACTCTTTTAAGATCTTCAATCTATTACTAGTCAAGCTAAAAAATTGGCGACGATTTTTAATTACTGTCTTACTGAGCTTAAGTCTAACTTTAGGATTCAACCTCGATTTGACTGCTCAAGTATCGCCATCGCAGCTAGTACAACAAGCACAGCAACAATATCAACGCGGAAATTCAGTAGGTGCGATCGCGCTATTAAAACAAGCCGAACAAATATATCGAAGTCAAGAGCAAACTTTACAACAGGCTCAGGTATTAGCTTTGATTTCCTTGTCGCAACAACAGCTGGGCAATTGGCAACTCGCTCGCGCCAATCTTGATAATAGCCTAACTTTAATTAGTTCAATACCCGCCAGCAGCAGTAAAACTCAAGTATTGGCTCAAATCAGCAATACCCAGGCACATTATTTATTGGATACGGGACAATATAACGAAGCTTTAGCAAATTGGCAGCAAGCAGAACAGTTATATCGTCAGATTAAAGATCGCCCAGGAATTTCGGGAACTTTACTCGATCAGGCACAGGCATTAGAAAAAATGGGTTTTTATCGGCGTGCTTGCGATCGCATTTTTATCGCCTTCGAGCAACCCGACTATAGCTGTTCACGTTTGACTAAGAGCCAAATCAGCACAGTTATTCAACGGGCAACGATGGAAGCCCAACCCTGGCAAGTTGACGGTTTAAACAGCATTGGCAATAGTCTTTTATTAATGGGTAAACTTTCTTTAGCTGAGAGATTTATTCAAGCCAGTCACAGTATTCACTCCAGCTTACTTAGCGACTCACCGACTACTAAAGCCAAAATTCTCTTGAGCCTCGGCAATATCAACAAAGCGATCGCGCTACGCTCAAAAGAGCAAGAAGACTTAGCTAGCTTTACTACCCATAGCCAAAAAGCAATTCAATATTATCAGCAGCTTGAGGCGCAGACATCAACGCCAATGACTAATGCAGAGCAACTATCGGCGCAATTAAATCAGTTATCTCTAGCGATTGTTGCTCAAAAATGGCCACAAGCTAAAACATTAGCCGCGAAGATTCGCTTAACTCAAGACTTTCAACGCAACCTTTATGCTGAGGTTAAATTTGCTCATAGTCTAGAATTGCTCAAACAACACAATATCTCTTTAAAGTATTCCTGGCAGGATATCGTCGATATTTATCTTGATGCGATCGCCCAAGCACGTTTGACAGGCAATCGAGCTGTTGAGTCTTATGCTTTAGGCTATCTAGGTACGCTGTGCCACAGTCAAAACATCAGCTTAAATCTCACTGCACAACAGCTACTCGAACAGGCTTTAGTGTTAGCGCAAACCCTACCTGCGCCAGAGATTGCCTATCGTTGGCAATGGCAGTTAGGCAAAATGTATCGTCAGCGAGGACAAAGAATCAAAGCGATCGCTAGTTACCAGGCAGCTTTGGCTAATCTTAGTGATTTACGTAGTGATTTAGTTGCTTTAGCGCGAGAAGTTCAGTTTGATTTTCAAGCCCAGATCGAGCCTGTATACCGAGAACTTGTCGATTTACTATTAGCAGCAGAATTTCCTTCTGCTCAAGATCTAGAAATGGCTCGTAACGTCATTGAAGCGCTTCAGGTAGCAGAACTAGATAATTATTTTCAGGATGCCTGTACCACTTTTGAACCCAAGAGTATTGATCAAATAGATTCAGAGGCAGCCATAATCTACACTGTTATTCTACCAGAGCGTTTGGAAATTATTATGGCGACGAGTGATTCCCAGCCAAATCCTCATCAGGTATTTCATCATCATACCCAGGTCGTTAGCAAATCCGAACTAGAGTCAACAATCAAGCAGCTACGGCAATATATTACCGAGCCAGATCGCACTCAAGAAGTACAGCAGCTTGCGGCTCAAATTTATACTTGGTTGATTAAACCATTAATAGCTGATCTTCGGGTTAAACAGCCGAAAACGCTGGTTTTTGTTCTGGATGGTCTGCTTCAGACTATTCCCATGTCAGTATTATATGACGGCGAACAATATCTGATTGAAAAATATGCGATCGCCTTAACTCCTGGTTTACGACTATTAAATCCTCAGATAGACTCGTCATCCTCTTCCTTGTTAGCAGGAGGAGTCAGTAAATTTTTACAAGTAAGAAACCACAGCTTTTCTGCGCTTACCAACGTGCCTGAAGAGCTAAATACTTTTAATGAATTAGATAGTCAAGTATTGTTAAATGAGCAATTCACCCCTGCCAATTTGCTCGAACAACTTAACACAACCTCTGCCTCTATTGTTCATCTGGCAACTCATGGTCAATTTCGTTCTAATCCAGAACAAACTTTTCTCTTAATGTGGCAAAAACTATTAACTATTCAAGAGTTTAGTAGTTTATTGCAAAGTCGAGCGAAAGCGGTTGCTAATCCCCTAGATCTTCTCGTTCTTAGTGCTTGCAATACTGCAACTGGCGATCGCCAGGCGGCTTTGGGATTGGCGGGAGTTGCCGTCAGGAGTGGCTCTGTCAGTACCTTGGCTACTCTTTGGCAGATTAATGATGATTCAACTACCGCGTTGATGAAACACTTCTATCAACAATTTGACCATCACAACAAAGCAGAAGCATTACGCCAGGCACAGCTAAAGCTGTGGCAAACGGCAGACAAAGATTGGCGAGTTCCCGCTTTTTGGTCAGCATATATCATGATCGGCAACTGGCAATAGTTTGATGATCATCATTAATTATTACTGATTCGACTACCGCCGATAGTTGGTAGCTCGTGTAATTGCACTCCTTTGGCTCTAATCAAAGCTTGCCAATCTTGTTCTAAAGTCAGACTTTCAGGATTGTTTTGATACAGACTAAGCAATTGATTGATCGCATCATACCAAATACGATGATTGCCATAAGTAAGATAAGATTTTTGCGGAATTTGCTGTAGTTCTACATATAGCTTGGAAGTCAGGGGAACTCGCTCAATCCAGCCTTGAACATATTGAGTAGAAGCAACTTGAGAATCACAGTATACTTTTGCGTACCAGCGATACCATTGACCGATTGCTAATGCCGGCTCGGTTTCTGGTAAAGTAAAGTTTTGATAGCCTGGTTTGACCTTTAGCTTTGGCGATCGCCAAACATCTTCTCTAGCTTCATTTTGAATGACAAATTCGATCTGACTGGTTTGTTGAGCAGTATCAGGCAAATAGACCCAAAAACTAGGGTAGGCTGAAACAGTTTTGCCTGAGTTAGAAACAGGTATTAACGCCTCAAGGGGTTTAGCAGCATTCGCACAGCTACCTCGGCTTTCTCCAGCAGTCTGCTGCCCTGGACGACCAGTTCCTGAAAAGTCTAAATCTTCTTGATCATCATTGCGCTCTCTCTTAGCCGTCTGGGAATTTTTCCGCTCAGATGGAGAGACAGATACGCCTTGCTGTTTGTTAGCTGAATTGGCGTTGACAGAAACACAGGGAAACAGCAAACAGGTAATGATGATGGTCAAGATGCTTCTCATTTTCAGCTCATTTATTTCCCAAACAGACTGCAATTTATTATTTTTAGCTGTAATTTACTGAATTTAATTAATACTCAATGTTAAATGAATTACATATCAGTATGAAGCAATTAGCCAATTTTTGCTAGTTTGAGATTGATGCAGTTAAAAGCATATAGCTAACAGCTAGTAACAGTAACATTTTGTACGTCATTACATAGAAAAGCCTTGGCGATCGCACATTCAAAGTATCGAAACTTCTAAGCTAGAACCAATAGGTTATAAAACCTTTGAAATTCGTCTTCTCAAAAGAAAAGAAAAAAATATAAAAAAGGCGATCTCTGTAGCAATTGGCGACCAAATTTTTCTCAGTCAACACATTGGCGATCTAGAAACTCCCCAAGCTGTCGGTTTTGCGATTAGTCTCGTCGATGAAGCAGAAGTGCAAAAAACCCTAGATTATCTTGAGCAAATGCAAGTTTATTAACGTAGTAAATAGAGAGCGGTTTTGAGCAGAAATATTTAAATATTTCTGCTCAAAACTTTCTAACTGATATTTGCCCTGATTAAATTAATCAGGGCATTTTTTGTAGAAAATGTTACTGTCTATCTTTTGGTAAAACATAATAATTAAATCAGTCTTGCTAATTGAAATAAAACCGCTTTTTTACTTTTTTTATTTCAAAATTTTATAAACTACTATAACACTACAATAAGGTTTTCATTGTAAAAAGACTATAAATACTATGATAAATATTCAATGCTTGCTCGCAAAGCTGAAACAGATGCAGCTTGTAGAACAATCATCTAAATTGCCAAATAAATGGCAGCTATGTTTGGCTTTGTCCATAATTTTAAGCTTGACTCTACCGAACATAGCGCAAGCTGCCGAGGAAACAGCACCGGCAGGATTTGTTGGTACACTTGACAGCATTTTCTCCCAACTTGTTGATGTTCTCAACCAAATTCTCTTTTTTGAAATTGCTGGTTTTCCTCTAATTGTACTGTGGTTGATCTGTGGCTCAATTTTCTTTACGCTGCGGATGGGATTTATTAATGTTCGCGGGTTAAAGCACGCTATCGATATTGTGCGGGGTAAATATGACGATCCTCATGACGATGGAGAAGTATCTCACTTTCAAGCATTGGCAACGGCACTATCAGGGACTGTTGGATTAGGTAACATTGCAGGGGTGGCGATCGCCGTACAGACTGGAGGACCTGGGGCGGTACTGTGGATGACACTGGGAGGCTTTTTTGGCATGTCTAGTAAGTTTACTGAGTGTACCTTAGCTCAGAAGTATCGACGAGTTAAAGCAGATGGATCGGTGGCTGGTGGACCAATGTATTATATTTCTCGTCCTTTATCAGATATGGGCTTACGTCCAGTAGGTAAAGGTTTGGCAGCTTTGTTTGCCATCCTCTGTATCGTTGGCTCTTTCGGGGGAGGTAATATGTTCCAGGCAAACCAGTCTTATGCCGCTGTATCCAATGTTATTCCCAATCTGCCCAACTGGCTCTTTGGGATAGTTGTCGCTGCTTTGGTGGGAGTCGTGATCATTGGCGGTCTTGGTCGAATTGCTTCGATAACGGGTAAACTAGTTCCTTTGATGGCGGTAATTTATATTCTTGCTTGCTTGTGGATTATTTTAATTAACTTTACTGAAATTCCCAACGCGCTCGCGACTATCTTCAGAGGGGCTTTTTCGCCTCAGGCAGTAGGCGGTGGCTTTATTGGCGTAATGGTGCAAGGAATTAGACGCAGTGTTTTTTCTAATGAAGCAGGAGTTGGCTCGGCGGCGATCGCTCATTCAGCCGCACGTAGCGACGAACCACTCAGAGAAGGCTTAGTAGCTTTATTAGAGCCTTTAATCGATACAATTATTATCTGTAATATGACTGCTTTAGTAATTGTCATTACTGGAACTTATCAGGATACTTCTATCGGTGATGGAGTGCTATTGACCACTGAATCTTTTGCGACTGTGGTTAATTGGTTTCCTATAATTTTGGCGATCGCTGTAGCCTTGTTTGCTTTTTCTACCATGATCTCCTGGAGTTATTATGGCGAAAAAGCTTGGGAATATTTATTTGGCAATAGTAGTATCTTAATTTACAAGGCTCTATTTGTCTTTTGTGTATTTGTTGGCTCAGTAGTCAACTTAGGTGCAGTGCTAGATTTTAGTGACATGATGATTTTGGCAATGTCAATTCCTAATTTAATTGGCTGTTATATGCTGTCAGGAATAATCGCTTCGGAACTCAAAGACTATATGCAGCGTCTGGATTCGGGGCAAATGCTTACCTATGATGATGAAGTTGCCAGTCGTAATCTCAGTCAGGAAGTAACTTCTAAACGTTAAACTCAAATAATAAAGCTCACCAGTAGTACGTCTGACACATTATCCAGTCGCTCTGTGGCGATCGCCGAATCAGAAAGCTTTTGAGGGATAGGCTACACCGCCTATGTTTTTTGAGGACCTGTCATGGCAGTTGTCACACCTAAAGTTATATAGATTGAGCCTGTTACCCACTTGGTCGCCTGCTGTATTCCTTGCGTGGTTCTCAGCCAAATTCCCAACTGCCCACCAACCAAACCGACACCAATATTGATCGGTAAGGTAAGCACAACAAACAAAATACCCAGTAGCAGTAGTTGTAATTTAACGCTACCCTGGGTTGGGTCTACAAATTGAGGTAAAAAGGCGAGGAAGAAAAGAATTATTTTCGGATTCAGTAAATTTACGAGAAGACCTTGATAAAAAACTTGGCTGAGTTTAGCGTGCATTGTCGATTTTACTAGCAGCTTTTCTGGTTTACTTAGGAAGGTTTGCATCCCAAGATAAATTAGATATGCTGCGCCAGTATACTTGACAACGCTAAAGGCGACAGCAGAAGCAGCAATTAAGGCTGAAAGACCCAATGCAGCAGCTAGGGTATGAATAAGTATGCCTGCATATACTCCTAGCGCAGATACTATGCCAGCATTTCTGCCTTGTGCTATAGATCGCGTGGCAATATAAATCATGTCAGGTCCTGGTGTAATTGCCAGCAAAACAGATGCCAGTCCAAAAAGACCTACAGTTGTGATGTCGAACAAAACTTTTTCTCTCAATAAAATTTGCTATTTGGGAACAGATACTGTTACTTGATACTTACTTTTTTCAGCTTCCGCGATAGGTACTGTAAGACCAAGGCGAAACCAGCAGCGGTACATGATAGTGAGCTTCTGAGTCACTAATACCGAAACGAATCGGAATTTGATCCAAAAAGAACGGCTGAGGATAATCCGAATACTGGGCAAAATAATTACCCACAGTAAAAATTAATTCATATACACCCGTTTGAAAATCCTCTCCTAATAATATTGGTTCATCAGTTCGCCCATCATGATTAGTTTGCGTAGTTTTTAATAAAGTTTTGGAATCTAAGTTGAGATTAGAGTCTAGTTGCCAAAGAGCGATCGCAATGCCTTTACCAGGACAACCATTTGCTGTATCCAAAACATGAGTTGTTAATTTTCCTGACATAAAATTTGGTAGTTAAGTTATCCTTCTCTACATTAATGTAAAGGGCCACCTAAAATAATTTTAGCGATCGCACCTGTCACATCTTGAGCATTCTCTTGTTTCAATTGTTCGTACCATTGCTGGGTTAAATCTGGTTCTTTATTGTAAATAGTATCAGTACGCTTACGAGCTTTCAAAACTAGCTGTGCTACCCGATCTTTACGTTCGGCTTCGTAACGTTTGAGAGCATCCTCAACGCTAATATTAGTTGTGATTAAATAGCGACACAATACTTCCGCATCTTCCATCGCCTGACAGCCTCCCTGTCCTAAAGTGGGAGTAGTCGCATGGGCAGAATCTCCCACCAGAGCAATTCTACCTTCGACTAAATGAGGCAAAGGATCTATATCGCCTATTTCCAGGCGGTTGACTTGTTCGGGGTCTAATTTTTCAATCAGGTTTTGCACTGGTTGCGCCCACCCAGCAAAGGTTTCTTTTAATTCGGCGCGGATATTTTCTGGCGGGGTTTTTGTTCCTTGTGGTTTAGGGCAACCCATAAAAAAGTAAAACCGATTTCCCCCTACAGGCATCATCGAAGCACGTTTTCCTTCGCCAACATAAATTACCCAGACATCGCTGGCAGCTAAATCTGGACTAGCTGCGACTAAACCATTCCAATTGACATAACCAGCATAGCGCGGTTCAATTTTGCCTCCGTTTAGATAGGTGCGAACTACCGAATGTACACCATCGGCACCAATAACTACGTCTCCTGTAGCACTACTACCGTCTTCAAAGATTGCGGTGGCACTATCGGCATCTTGCTTAACTTCCACACAGCGCATTCCCATCCTTACGTCAGATTTGCCGAAGGCATTAAGCATCATCTCCTGCAAGTCAGTACGCGACACAGGATAGGGTCGTTGTCCCACCTGTTCCATCAAAGGTATCAAGTTAACATCATTGAGAACTTCACCTTGATGGTTGCGATATTCCATGCGGTTCATCTGCCCGCCAATAGCCGCAACTTCTTTACCCAGACCTAGTTTATTGAGAATTTTAATTCCATTTGACCAGAGAGAAATACCCGCCCCAGCAGGACGCAATTTACTAGTTTTTTCATAAATTTCTACTTCGTATCCCGCCTGCCGCATCGAAATACCAGCTGCTAATCCAGCCATTCCCGAACCGATAATAATCGCTTTTAAGTTATACATTTTAACTTTTGACTTTTTCTACTCTCTGCCTGGTAAAACTATATTGAGAATTAAAGCGGTAATTCCTCCCGTAGAGATGCCAGAAGCGAAGAGGCTTTTAACTAAAGCTGGCAGATTATCTAAAATCTCAGGGACAAATGTAACTCCCAAACCCAAGCCTAAAGCTACCGCCAGGATAATTGAATTACGCTTAGTGAGATTAACGCAGGAAAGAATTTTAATTCCCGCTACTGCTACTGTACCAAACATGACAATTGTTGCACCGCCCAATACTGGCTGGGGCAAAGCCTGAAAAACTCCTGCCACAATAGGAAATAGGCCAAGGATGACAAAGATTACGGAGATAAAATAGCCCACGTAACGGCTTCCTACCCCTGTAAGTTGTATAACACCGTTATTTTGACTAAAAGTTGTGTTGGGAAAAGTATTTAAACAAGCAGCAATTATGGAATTTATACCATCTCCTAATACTCCTCCTTTAATTCTACGGAAGTATACAGGACCTTCAATCGGTTCGCCAGAGATAGCTGAAGTGGCAGTCAAATCGCCAATTGATTCGATCGCTGTAATTAAATATAAAAAGGCAAAAGGGATAAATGCCCCAAAATCGAACCTAAAGCCATAACGGAAAGGAATTGGCAGGGCAACTGCGGGTAAGCCAGCTAAATTACTAAAATCGACTAGTCCGAACGGAATTGAGACCAAATAACCGACGATCAAACCAATGACAATCGAAGACATTCGCAGAAAGTTATTGGCAGTACTATTTAAAGCAACAATCACCGCTAAGACTAAAAATGCAATACCTAAATAAACAGGACTACCAAATGTTTCATTATTCTGGGCTACTACACCACCGCCGATGGAAGTAATACCAACGTTAATTAACGTTAAGCCAATTAAAGTTACCACCACTCCTGTGACCATGGGAGTAATAATTTTGTTAGCCAAATGTAAAAAACGACTAATAAAAATTTCAACGAATGCGCCAAAAAAGCATAAACCAAAAACTAACCCGAGAGCATCTTGGGCAGTACCACCTGCTTGTGTGACAGATAAACCCGCAGCAATAATTGGACCTAAGAAAGCAAAGCTTGTCCCTTGAACACTTAATAACCCTGATCCTATAGGACCGAAACGTTTTGCCTGAATAAAGGTGGCAATGCCAGAAACTACCAAAGACATACTAAGAATAAAGGTAGTATCGGCTGGCGGTACTTCCAACGCCCCGCAGATGATTAAACCTGGGGTAATGATGCCTACAAAGCAGGCAAATACGTGCTGTAAGGCGACAAAAACTGATTCGACAAAAGGCGGACGCGCTTCTAAACCGTAAATTAAATCTGATTCAATTGAAGCGGGTGCTTCTGTTTTGATTTCTTCTGTTTCTAAAGTTAGTTCTTGATTTGTTGGTTGTACCATAATTGGGTTAGTTATATGTTCAGGGGTTTGGCAAGGCGAAATTCTTGTATTTTGATGTTGATTATTAGCCAAAGCGCAAGGTCATAAAAATAAAGCGGGCGATAAAGATAGCTGCCAGAATCCAGGTAATTAGGGGAACATCGCCAGCCCTGCCTTTAAAAGTTTTTAATAGGGGATAGGTAATTAAGCCAATAGATAGCCCTGCGGCAATCGAAAAAGCAAAGGGAATAAAAAAGATGGTGAGAAATGCAGGTATGGCTTCGGTTAAATCTTCCCAGTTGATACTGGTAATACTCGCCATCATTAATACCCCAACAATAGTTAAGGCGGGAGTGGTAGCAAAAGCAGGTATAGCTTCAAAAATTGGTGTAAAGATTAAGGAAACAAAGAATAGCCCCGCAACTATTACCGAAGTAAAGCCAGTACGTCCTCCTTCAGCTACTCCCGAAGCCGATTCCACAAAAGTCGTCACGCTGGATGTTCCCATAATTGCCCCAGTCGTAGTCGCGATCGCATCTGCGGTCAAGGCTTGATTTGCTTTAGGTAATTCGCCATTTTCATCGATATATCCTGCCTGAATTCCCACCCCTGCCAGAGTGCCAATGGTGTCGAACATATCAACGAACAGAAAGACTAAAAGTACGGCGATAAAGTCAATCCAGTTACTACCGTTGATTCCGCCTAAACCGACAAAAGCTGCCCCAAATAAGTCTTGAGGAAAAGCGGGAATGGAAGCAATTCCCTGAGGCGCAGCCGCTACACCAAACACCCAGCCTAATATAGCAGTACCGATGATTCCCCACAATAAAGCTCCCTTAATGCGTCGCACCATAAAAAAGGCGGTCAGGAAAATACCAAAGACTGCCATCAAGGTTTGAGGTTGTGCCAAGCTGCCAAAGTCAGTTTTAGTAACTTCGTTAGCGACAATTAGTCCCGCCCCTCCTGTTTCCGTTGCTCCACCTAAGCCGATATAAGCTAAAAAAAAGCCAATTCCGACCGTGGTTGCCGATTTAATTGAGCTAGGTACAGCTGTAATCAAATGACGACGGATATCAGTAATTGTCAGCAGAATAAAAATCAATCCTTCAATGAATACGGAAGCCAAAGCGACGCGCCAGTCAATACCTAAACCCAAGACCACTGAATAGGCAAAGAAAGCATTAATTCCCATCCCTGGGGCAAGGGCAAAAGGATATTTCGCCAACAAAGCCATAATCAGCGTCCCAATGCCTGCTGACACCGCTGTCGCAACTACCAACTCAGCAAATAAATCTTGGGGTTCATTAAGAAAAATAGCATCAGAAAGAATTAATGGATTGACTACCAAGATATAAGCCATCGTCATAAAGGTAGTAATCCCTGCTGTTATTTCTGTCCGAAAACTAGTTTGATAGCGCTTAAATTCAAAATAATTGGCGATCGCTCCATGCCAACCTTGACGAGGCGGTTGCCCTCTGGGTTGATTTGTTTCTTGGTGATCGATTACATTCACTTTTGTAGATACTCCTTATCTTTATTTCAACTCAATAGCATCAGCAAATAGTTACTTTTGCATACTGTATACAGTTGAGTTAGAGAAAATTGTATCTTTGATTACTAGCTGAATATTTCGTCACAAAACTATAGATTTTTCTAAGAATTGATGATTAACTAGCCAAATGATGAACTAAAATTTTACCGCCGATCAGAATCAACATCATCCCGCCAATTAGTTCTAATTTGAATTTACATAAATTGCCCCATTTATGACCAAGATAAACACTGATTAAAGATAGCCAAAAAGTAATAATGCCGATAATTGCCGCTGCGGATAAGATAGAGATTTTCAGCACGGATAAACTTAAACCAACAGCTAAAGCATCAATACTTGTCGCGATCGCCAGTCCTAATAAAGTGTAATTATCTAAAGGATTAAATTTAGCTTGCGTTTCTTCTTGTTGACAAGCTTGATAGATCATTTTGCCACCAATAGCAGTTAATAAAACAAAAGCAATCCAATGATCTATTTGAATAATTGACTCGCGAAAAGTTAAGCCAGTTAGCCAGCCAATCAAAGGCATTATTCCTTGAAAGATGCCAAATGCCAAAGCAATTTTGACAGCTTTATTGAATTTAATATGTTTAATAACTAAACCACTACTCAAAGAAACAGCACAAGCATCAGCAGCCAAACCTATTCCAATTAGATAAATATTCGCTAATTCCATTTTATAAAATTTTTAAATTAATTTTAGTTTAGCCGATATATTAGTTTATTTATTATCATAATTAAATCATTTTGTATTCATTTTTTTATCACATTTAATACTTATCAGATTAGTTATTAGCTGTTAATTAATAAAAGCTGGCTCTACTTTCGCCTCATCAATATCACAGGTCGATCGTTCATTATGTGCTGTTCTAGTTTTATATTGAGAGGAACATCATAAACTTTAGCTCTAGTTATTTATCTTGAGTTGGTCGATCTTGCATACTTTATCTAGTTTTTTGGTCAAAACTGAAAATTGTATATTTAATTACCTGTTAGTCTTTTGTCATAAAACTACAATTTTTTCTTAAGTTCAGATCAATTACATAATGACAAGATAAATGAGAGGTAAAAATCCCGTCGATCCACCAGTCACAGTTGTTATCTCGCGACGAGTAAAACCTGGATGCGAAGCAGCATTTGAAAAATTTATTTCTGGTATTACTGCCACAGCCATGACTTTTGAAGGGCATTTAGGTACTAATGTTTTTCGTCCTAATAGTTCAGCTGACAATGAATATCAAATCATTTTTAAATTTGATCGTGCCAGCAATCTTCAGATCTGGGAAGAATCAGAATGTCGCCGCCAGTGGTTAGCCCGTGCCGAAAGTTTGCGCTTAGAGCCAGCCAGAATTAAAGTGATTACGGGCTTAGAAACTTGGTTTACCTTGCCTTCTCCTCAGCCGATTGTGCCACCTCCACGCTACAAAATGGCAACAATTACTTTATTAGCTCTGTTTCCCCTAATTCAATTAGCAAATTTTACTCTGTCGCCTTTACTAGAATTTTTTCCTGTGCCTCTGCTGCTGAAGAGTTTGATGATTACTGCCATACTCGTATGGTTGATGACTTATGTAGTGATGCCAAGAATGACCAAACTATTTGCTCGCTGGCTATATCCAAAGCGGTTGGCTCGTAGAAAATAATTCACGTTTTAGAGCAGTCAACGACTCTCTACTAGCCTAGGAAAAAATATAGAAAAGATTAAAGTTAACTTAGATACAAGCTTTGAGGGATTGAGATAGTTCTAAAATCTTGAATAATGTTTCGTTAATTTAATCGCCTTAATCAATGAAAAATTTGCAGTTACCCAAAAAAATCATGCTGTTAGGTGCGGGAGAGTTAGGCAAAGAGTTTGTCATCGCTGCACAACGCTTGGGTAATTTTGTAGTGGCTATAGACCGTTACGCAAATGCCCCAGCCATGCAGGTAGCTGACGCATCAGAGGTTATTTCCATGCTTAGTGGTGATGATTTAGAGCGGGTTGTAAATAAATATCAGCCAGATTTTATCGTGCCAGAAATTGAGGCAATTCGTACCGAAAAGCTGGAGGAATTTGAACAAAGAGGAATTACCGTAATTCCTACCGCAGCAGCCACTAACTACACGATGAATCGCGATCGCATTCGTGAACTGGCTGCCCAAAAATTAGGTATCCGTACGGCAAAATACGCTTACGCCAGCAGCCTCGAAGGATTAGCTCAAGCATCAGCAGAGATCGGCTTTCCGAATGTGGTTAAACCCGTGATGTCTTCTTCTGGCTTAGCCAAAGCAGAAACAATCGAATTAGCTAGAGAAAAAGCTTTTAAAGCAGCTAAGGTTATTGTCATCAACTATGGTGAATGAACATGCTGACTAAAAATAATTCATTAGAATAAACATAACCAGCTATACATAAATATAGAATTGCAATGGACTTTATTACTAGCATTCTCAACACCATTGGTTCGGGTGCAACAGCATATATCTTGGCAAGCAGATTACGCGATCCGCAAACTCGTCCTAATACCCTCGCCGGCTTTCAAATGGCTGAATCTGGTGCAGTACCTTTTCTAACCAAATTAGCCACCAGAGCATCAAGCGAAGGAGATACTTGGCTAGCAGAAAAATTAACTATCCACGCTGCTGACGAAAAGCGTCATGGTCAAATCTTTGCTCATGGATTAAAACAGCTAGGCAAACAGGTTAAAACCGCTGACGAGATCAAGCAACAGCAATCAAAAGAGCAAAAAAATGCTAGCCCTTTCTTCAGTAAGTTCTATCGAGACTACGATCCAGAGTCACTAAAGGCAGAAAAGATCAACTGGTTAGTATTTATGGCTAGTACTTATATTTTGGAGTTTGATGCCAGTAAAGATTTTGCTCGCATGGCAACAGCCTTACCCGACAATGAACCTACAAGCCGAAATCTACGGCAAAGTATTCTTAGTGTGGCACAAGACGAAACCAGACACGCAGCCTATCTCTATGAAGCGATGCAAAGGAGATTACCAACTTCTGAAGTTGAGGCACTGGTTGCCGAGTGGAGAAAGCGTAAAATAGATGCCATGTTTGCTATGGTTATTGACATGATTGAAACTGGTGGCAGTTCTCGCTCTTTAGTCAAAGACGGTGCGCCAACAGAAATTGAACCACAGTCGATACCGCAACTGGTAGAGGCATAGAAAATCCTCCCCCAACTCCCCAAAGGATAGTCAAATTTTCTGCCATTGGGGACAATACCGTCTTATACTAAATCCTTTTTGGATAGAACACTTTTAGGTCAGATAAGCAACATGGCGATCGCTCTCCTCATAACAGTAATCTCGCCAGATGATTAATATTAATAATGGGTTCCTGATTTGCGGTGATGTATTGCCGTTACACTTTCAGAATCTAATACTTTACCTTGTTCGGCGACAGCATAAATCAACCAGTGATCGCCACATTCCATACGGTTAGCTACTTGACATTCTACGTAAGCTAAAGCATCACTCAAAATGGGCGAGCCATTGCTAGCTTCTTCTGTCGCTATTGCTTGAAAGCGATCTTCGCCTGGGGCAAAAGGTTTAAGAAAATGCTTCATTAAAGGGATATACTTACCTTCTGCTAAGACATTTAAGACAAAATTATTCCCTGTAAATAATAAAGATTCGATCGCTCTTTCCTTAGCTACCGCCACGGTTAATCCAGGAGGGTTGAAGGTGGCTTGAGATACCCAAGAAGCTAACATTGCCCCAGAAACCTCATCTTTTTTAGTGGTGACAATACACATAGAGCCTACTAGTCTACCGATAGCTTTGGCAGTGCGATTGACATCGGAGTCAATTCCTTGAGCTTGTCTGACTTTTTGGCGATCGCGCTTGGCTTTTTTTAAGGCTTGAGCAAAATCTGTCCCCGCTTCCTCACAGGTTTTCAAGACTGCATCAGTAGGAGTGAATTTAACCCTAATCGGTTCAAAACCAAACTTATAGCCAGCATTACGGAATTTATTTTCCAGTAGATCTACTGCTTCGCCACTCCAGCCAAAAGAGCCAAACGCTCCCGCTAGCTGAGTTTTTGCGGCGTTTGCTAAAACAATACCCAAGGCTGACTGTATTTGAGTTGGGGCGTGTCCTCCTAAAGTTGGTGAACCCATAATAAAGCCCGCCGATTTATCAATAGCAGTTTTAATTTCTTCAGGTTTAGCCGATTCGGCATTAATCGACTCGACGGCTACTCCCGCTTTAGTAATTCCTCTGGCGATCGCACTGGCAATCGTGGCGGTGTTACCATAGGCAGAAGCATAGATTAAAGCTACGCTAGATTCACGTTGATTCTGCTGTTGAATCCAGGTACGATAATCAGCAGTCAATTCAATCAAGCTATAGCGCACTAAAGAGCCATGTCCTGTAGCATAAACACGAGCTGGCTTATCAGCAAGTTTATCTAAGCTGGCACCAATTTGACGGGCGTGAGGTGCCATCAAACAGTCAAAATAATAACGACGATCTTCGAGATCGATTGTCCAGCCTTCATCAAAAACGCGATCGCCACATACATGACAGCCAAATATTTTGTCGGTATATAAAACTTCTGTCTTGGTATCGTAAGTGCAGAGATGATCGGGATAGCGAGGATTAGGTGTAGGTATAAACTCTAAAATATGACCTTTACCAAGATCGAGCGTGTCTTCTCCTTTAATAATCTGAATATTTAATTGTTGATCTTCGAGAATCTTACGCAGAGATATAGCCGCAGGATTTGAACAAACAATAGTGATTTGAGGTGCTATTTCTAATAGAGCTTTTAGGGTAGTAGCGCGATTAGGATTAATATGACCTAAAATAACGTAATCAATTTTTTGGGGTTCAATTCTTGAGCCTAAGGCATCAAGAAAAATAGTCGTAAAAGATTCTCCTGGTGGGTCAAGTAAAGCAGTTTGATCCCCTTCAATTAGATAAGAATTAGCGGTAGTTCCTTTTTGCAGAGCGTATTCAATCTCAAACTTGAGTCGCTCCCAGGTACGCGATCGCCATACGCGAGTATTAGCAGCTACGGGAAACACCTGAACATCCTGAGCTTTCTTGGCAGGGGACATAAGTTTTTATCTTTGGTCTTGATTATGCTTAACTTTAGTTTATCAAGTTAAATAGATTTATTTTTAGTCCTGTTGAAAGTAGGTATTATATTTAAGCCAAAGCTGCTAGTTAGTAGCCAGCAATATATATTATTTCAAGATGTCACATCAATAGTACCTCAAGATAATACATTGAGTTTTTGGTCGTATAATGAGACCTTCTCTTTCAAATTGATTTAAAGTTTTAGTTACAGTAATTCTAGTTGTACCAACCACATCAGCTAACTCTTGATGAGTTAATTTAAAGTCAATTAATTTTCCTTGTTTAATTTTCCGTCCAAATTTGCCAGCCATCCACTTTAAAAGCAACCATAATCGTTTAGCTATTCTAGTGCTGCGCAGAATATACATGAGCTGCTGTGTTTGTTGAGCATGGTAAAGTAGGTTTTTAGATACCGTTTCCCATTGAGCTTGATCTATAGCGATCGCTTCAACCTCGCTCATACATTTAAGGGTATGAGGAACTACCCTAGACAAAGACGCGCCTACCAAGTCTTCTGCTCCCCAAAACCCCAAAGTAATTGATGCGCCTTCTTCGCTAATCGTATAGCTTTTGACCACACCACTGACAATTAACCATAGATGATTTTTTCTTTGAGGAAGTTCATCACCAGGATAGAACAATAAAGATTTTGGTTTTTTTAACAAGGTTTGCATATACTGTCATTACACCTCATGTTTGCTTGTTGATTACTAACGAGCAAACTAAGTATTTTATGTAATTTGTTACATTACTTTACACACTAAGGAAATGATTTTAAGGCGGAAGTTGTGGTGATATGTTTTACTGGGATGCGTTGTTTTGATGCTGTTAGATGATTCGCACCGATTGGATAATTCTCTGTTTGGCATACATTATTGGTTTAATATCGACTAATTTACTTACCTTTCCCACCTCAGGTTTTGACCCACGAAAGTTGTGCATCCTAGCAGCAGGATTAATCGGGTTAGCCTTAATTTGCGCGATCGCTTTACGGAAATCGTTCAAAATTTACATTTGGATCGGTGCAGCGATAGTTGCTATTTTGGCAGTACTATATTTTCAGTTACGCATTCCGCAGCCGAATAGTAACGATCTTAGCTATCAGATAGCCGCAGGCGATAGCAAATTAGTGACAGTGACAGGAAAAGTTTTAACTGAACCGAGGCTAAACGATAGTCAACGCCTTAAACTCTGGCTCAAGGCTACTGCCATTAACGATCAAGAAAAAGTTTCGGGTAAGCTTTATCTTACTTTGCCTTTGTTACAAGGAACAGGAATTTACCCAGGACAACAGCTAAAAGTAAAGGGATTGCTATATTTACCGCAAGCAGCTAATAATCCTGGTGGCTTTGATTTTCAACAATATCTGGCTAGTCAGGGAATATTTGCCGGAATGCAGGGAATTGAAGCAATATTTGAGCGTCAACCTGAGCCGATCTGGGGTTGGTGGAAACTGCGTCGGCGTATCGTACGCAGTCAATTGCGAGGATTAGGAAGTCCCGTAGGACAATTAGTCAGTTCAATGGTTTTGGGGCGCAAAGCTGTCGATCTACCTAATGAGCTTCGCGATCGCTTTATTGAGGTGGGATTGGCTCATGTACTTGCTGCATCAGGCTTTCATGTATCTCTCTTATTAGGCATTATTTTAAGGCTAAGTGAGCATTTGGCTGCTAAACCTCGCTTAGCCTTAGGAATTGGCACTTTGGCTATCTATTTAGGCTTAACAGGAATACAAGCTTCGGTGTTGCGGGCTTGTTTAATGGGAGTTGCAGTATTATTCGCTTTGACTATGGATAGAAAAGTCAAGCCTTTAGGTTCGCTTTTGCTGGCAGCAACTATTATTTTGCTCTTTAATCCTTTATTAATTACCGATCTGGGGTTTCAACTCAGCTTTCTAGCAACTTTCGGTTTAATCGTTACCTTACCAGGATTACAGACTAAACTAGATTGGCTTCCCCCTACCATTACTACTTTAGTTGCTGTACCCTTATCTGCTTCGCTGTGGGTATTACCTTTGCTGTGTTATGAGTTTAATACCTTAGCTACTTATAGCGTCGTGGTCAATATTGTCTGTACACCATTGATTACGGTAATTAGCTTGGGAGGAATGATGAGTGCGATCGCCGCTTTGATTATTCCTGCCTTGGGCAGCGCGATCGCCTGGCTATTGCTTTATCCCACACTATTGCTAATTGCCATCACGAAATTTTTTCCTAATCTACCAGCCAGTGCTTGGGCAATCGGACAGATTCCTCTAGGCGCACTATTAATTATTTATGGATTACTGATCTTAGTCTGGTTAAACCAATGGTGGAGAAAACGCTGGTGGTTGGTATTTCTGCTAACGGCTAGTTTGATTTTTCTACCAATTATATATGATTCAAATCAGCTTCAGGTAACGGTTTTAGCTGCTCGCCAATCACAAATAGTTGTTATTGAAGATCGAGGACAAGTAATTTTAATTAATAGTGGTAAAGGCAACGAGACTAAATATACCGTCTTACCCTTTTTAGCACAACAGGGAATCAATCATATTGATTATGCGATCGCCCTTGATGACAGTTCAAATACAGCCAAAGAATGGATTGAAATATATAAGCGAGCAAAAATTAAATATTTTGTGGATGTGAGCGATATTATTCCTGCTTTATCGCTAAAAATGGCGACTTTGAGAGCAGAACAAGGAATCATCAGCAACTCTAGTAGTTTATCAATAGAACGGCAACTTGCCCTGATTAACTTACAAATTGCCGATCATACTTGGTTAATTATCGGCAAAGCATCAGGTGACCAAGATCGCTCAAAACAAGAAATTAAACAATACATCAAGCAACACAATTTGCAACTTCAGCATCCAGTCTTAATTTGGTCAGGTAATATAGCACCAGTTTGGTTAGAATCATTGCAGCCTCAAATGGCGATCGCCTCGGCGAATCAAATAAATCTTGACATTGGGCAACAACTACGCCAAAAGCAAATTGAATTGCACAATACCGCCCAAGAAGGCGTGATTCGCTGGACTCACAAAGATGGATTCGCCACGAAAAAAGAAAGTTTTTATTAAAACAACAATTTTTAATAAACTTATTAGCTATTTTTACTCAAATCTCAGTAGAATAAACCCTGTAGCTTAATGCTACCAGTGGAGAGGTGGCAGAGTGGTTGAATGCGGTAGTCTCGAAAACTATTTTAAGGTCAAACTTAACGGGGGTTCGAATCCCCCCCTCTCCGTTATACGGTCAATTTAATATCTTATGGCTGAGATTGGCAAAACATCCTGGATAATGTCGATAAATACCAAACGTCTTATCCTTCGTCCACAACAAGTTAATGAAAAAAGAATGTCTGCGTCGAGGCTTTTTTTATGAAAACGAACAGTGGGTAGATCATTTAATCTATAGTAAGTCTAAATGAATTGTCAAAAAGCATGAATCTATCCCACTAATAATATCTGGTAGTTCACTTCAAGCCAATAAATACTGTTCGCCAATAATGTCGTGAAGACCAGACAAAGGTTTTAGTAATTCCTGCGGCTCTATTTCAGATTGAACAAGTTCAATCTCTAGCACAACAGGCGATCGCACATTATGGAAAAGTCGATGTGATTGGCGATCGCCTTACTCAAACTAACTCTGTAGCTTAATTTACTCCCATTCAATTGTTCCAGGAGGTTTGGAGGTAATATCATATACCACGCGGTTGACTCCTTTAACCTCATTAACGATTCGATTAGAAATAGTTTCTAACATCTCGTAAGGCACTCTCGCCCAATCTGCGGTCATGCCGTCTTCACTAGTAATAAAGCGAAGAACTATTGGATGAGCATAGGTACGTTTGTCGCCCATTACACCGACGCTGCGAATTGGCAACAATACGGCAAATGCCTGCCAGTAGTCATGATATACTCCCTGTTTACTGATTTCATCGCGCACAATAAAGTCAGCATCTCGCAGAATATTTAACCTTTCGGCAGTTACCTCTCCAACAATGCGAATTGCTAAACCAGGACCAGGAAAAGGATGACGACGCACAATTTCTTCGGGTAGCCCGATGGCACGGGCAACATTCCGCACTTCATCTTTAAACAGCTTACGTAGAGGTTCAACCAGTTTAAATCGTAGATCTTTTGGTAAGCCACCCACGTTATGATGACTTTTGATCTTGACCGCCACTCTTTCTCCCGTTTTAGGATCGACGTTGCTGTCTGCCGACTCAATTACGTCGGGATAGAGAGTCCCCTGCGCCAGATAATCAAACGGTCCTAGTTTTTTTGACTCTTCTTCAAAAACCTGAATAAATTCATGACCAATACGACGACGTTTTAGTTCAGGATCGCTCACTCCTTCTACTTGCCGCAAGAAGCGATCGCGTGCCATCACATACTCTACGGGAATATGAAATTTATTTTTAAAAATCTCCACCAGTCGTTCTGGTTCACCTTTACGCATGAACCCTTGGTCAATAAACATACAGGTTAACTGGTCGCCAATAGCCCGATGTAGCAAAAAAGCTAGGGTAGAAGAATCTACCCCTCCAGAAAGAGCCAACAAAACTCGTTTATTTCCAACTTTTGCTTTAATATCACGAATCGACTCTTCAACAAAAGCTTCTGTCGTCCAAGTAGGTTCGCATTCGCAAACATGATAGACAAAGTTGCGAATTAAAGCGATACCGCCCTCAGAATGGACTACCTCTGGGTGAAACTGTACCCCAAATAGTTTCTTTTCTGGATGAGAAATTGCTGCGCAGGAAGTGTTTTTAGTATAGGCTAATACTGAAAAACCGTCTGGTAGCTCAGTACAAGAATCGCCATGACTCATCCACATAGTCGACCCATGTTCGACATTAGTCAATAAATCTGTCGGATCTTCGATAAATAGTTGTGCCTTGCCGTATTCTCCTAGCTTGACCTTTTCAACTGTTCCTCCCAGTTGCTTAACCATAAGCTGCATTCCATAGCATACGCCGAGAACTGGAATACCCAAATTCCAAATTTCGGGATCGCACTTTGGGGCATGGTCATCATATACGGAACTAGGACCACCAGAAAGAATAATTCCATGAGGGTTAATCTCTCGTAGCTTTTCAGCAGTTGTCCGATAAGATAGCACTTCCGAATATACCTGAGTTTCTCGAATTCGGCGGGCAATTAATTCTGAGTACTGAGAACCAAAATCGATAATGATGATCTTTTGACGATTAGCGTTGTCAACCAGAGACTTAGGAGCCAAAGTGTCGCTACTGGGGGAGATTGATTCTGTCTGAATAGTCACTATACTCTAGAAAGTCTAAGTAAATAATTATGTAACAAAGTATGAAGATGTTTGAGCTTTGGATACCAACTTGAGATTTGGCGAGTTAATATTTTTCTGGGATAATCTATTTAAAGCCAAAACGATTTAAATATGCTAAATACACTAGCATAATTCAGATAGCAAAAGCAGGGCATTTTTGCTTTTGATAATTACCTTTTTACTATGATCAAATAGTACTAACCCGACACAAAGTTTTCGCTCCGTATATTTGTATATGTAGTCTTGGCATTTGGAGTCAATTGCCCAAGCTAGGTATTGATAAACTAGATCTAGATCAACCAGACTGAAATTATCCTGGTTGCTTGAATCAATGTTGTCGCAACATAGCTAATTCAGCGATCGCTGAATTAGCTCGATTTTTGCTGCCTGTTCGATATCAATGTCTACCAGTTGAATGGGTTTGAGTAAGTTAATCGTAACCTGATTCTGAGGTGGTTGTTGCTGGAGGTGGCGTAAAGCGGCGATCGCGCTAGCATAGACAAAACAGGAAGGGTATATTCAGTAGACATGATTTAGTTATTCTGGCTTAATCTCATAGTCTACAACTCGGTTGCGTCCCATTTCTTTCGATTGATACAAACCTCGATCTGCTGCTGCTACCAATACATCACAACTTGAATCAGAATTAGGAATACAGCATGATACCCCTAAAGAAAGAGTTACATAAAGATCTACTGGAGAATTAATATGAGGAATTTTTAAAGCCTCAATCTGCAAGCGCACTTGTTGCGCTATATGTTTGGCACCTTTGAGATCGGTATTAGGTAACACTAAAACAAACTCTTCTCCTCCATAACGAGCCACCAAATCAGCAGGGCGTTTAACTACCTGACTAATTGCTTGAGCTACCTTGTATAAACAGCGATCGCCTGCTTGATGACCATAAGTATCGTTATACAGCTTGAAGTGATCAATATCACTGAGAATCAAAGATAAAGGATTTTGCTCTCTAGCTAATCTAGTCCATTCTGTGGCAATATATTGGTCAAATTTGCGACGATTGGCTATTTTAGTTAAGCCATCGACAACTGATAACTTTTCCAACTCTTGATTAGCTTCTGCCAATTTTTGATAAAGTTGTGCTTGTTTGATCGCAATTCCCAATTGGATTACTACTCGCTGCAAAAGTTCAAGATCATTTATTCTCCAATATTTTGCAGGAAATTGCTGCTTAATACAAAGTAACCCCCAAAGTTTTAAATCAGAGATAATAGGTATCAATAATAAGGGATAAGATGTCTTAATAAAATCAGCACAACTATTGTGAATAACTATATATTTATCAGTATCGCTGCAAGCAACAATTGCCCCTTGAGATAATTGCTCAAAATTAGCTTTCAACTCTTTAACAGGTAATTTTTTGCCTCTACAAGTTTCACAGCTTAAAGCATTCATTGAACTCGATTCAAATAATAGAACTAGCTGCTGATCATCAATAACCTTAGTAATAAATGTTTTATCAGCTAATAAAAATTGATGAACTTGTTCTGCTGCTGTCTGAAGAATTATATCTAGCTCTAAAGAACTATGAATATCTTGCGTAATTTTCGATAATATACGCTCTGTTTTGGCTTGCTGAATTATCTTACTCTCAGCTTTTTTACGCTGAGTAATGTCTAAACAAGAGCAGAGCAAGCCAGCAAATTCTCCTTTAGAATTGTAACGATGAACGGCAGTATTCAAAATTGTCCGATATTTATTATCAAAACGTTTTAAGCGATATTCGATTTGAAATCCTTGGCATTTACTTAGTGCAGCCTGATAAACTTTATTACATTTTGCTATGTCTTCTGGATGAATACGATCTTGCCAATTCTCCTGTAAGCCTGTAGCTAAAGTTTGACCAGAAAAACTCAACCAAGCTTGATTTAAAAAGGTAAAATTTCCTTGAGCATCAATCATCCAAACTAAAGTTGATGTGCTGTCAACAATAGTTTGGAATAAATCTTTGGTAGTTGATAACTCAGAACTCAATTCTAAGTTCTCTTGTTTTAATCTTTTTACCTCTTTGATATATTGATGCTGTTTTAGAGTAAATAAAATTGTTTTTTCTAGCACAGCAAGCGACATCTCTGACCATGTTAAACACTCAACTACTCCCACTGGCAAAGATTTGAGATCAAAATTAGCTTGAGCGGAGATTAATACTATAGGTATATCTTGAGTATCAATTTCTTTAACTTTTAATAACGTATCTAAGTTACTGCTGTTACCTTGATCAACAATAGACAAGATCAAATCGAAGTGATGTTGCTGTAGAAAATTTGAGATGTTGGTAAAATCTTGAAATTTGGTTAATTGAAACGCCTGAGATTTAACCTGGCTTAAAAGATGATCAATTTGCGTGCTATCAGCCTGATTATTGTCTAACAATAAAATCTTCACAATTGAATTAATAGCTTGCACAACAGATAATTAGACTGATCGTTTATCAACTTTTGATGGTTATAACCCTTAAGATAACTTTAAATAACTAGTTTTTACATCAAAATGAATAATTTACGTTTTTTTTTAATAATTTACAATATTCAAAAAATTTGTCGATTTTTTAGGTTAAATTTAAGTGTATTTACGGCAAAAAATTCGTTAAATGACAATGGACACGAATCACAGTTTGCTTACACAATTAATATTAGAGTCAATTAACATACGGGACAAGCAACAAGCCTTTTATTGCGGAGTTTAACGGCATTATGCAGTAACGCAAGGAAATACGTAAAAGCGATCGCTGTCCGCAGCTGATAACTATCTTTTTATATTTGCCCAAAAACTTGAACTATCCTAATTTTTAAGAACACAATTAACCTCGACTACAAACAGTCAGTCGCAACTAAACTAGTCTGGTCTACTTTTAATGACATATAAAATTAGTCATTGTGCGGTATTATGGGTCGCCTGGGATTCGAACCCAGAACCAATCGGTTAAAAGCCGAGTACTCTACCGTTGAGCTAGCGACCCGTAAAAGTCTGTGCGTGAACTACCTCTCGCCACGAGTGATTATCATAGCATAACTTTTTTGGGAAAATCTCTATTTTTTAAAATTAAAGTCTTTTTTTTTGCCATAACTGCCTTTTGCAAGGTTGAAGACAACCAAGAATAGTATTTAGAATATATAGGAAGTCGGGGTTGCAGACTCCACCCCGCTGGCTGCAATATTTCGGATAGAGACTCATAAGTCGGGTGAGGATAATCGGGATTAACTTCATCTACGGGGCTAATTCCACCTAAATCGGTTGCGCCTGCATTTAAACATTCCAGCAAAAGATTAGGTTCAGCCACTAAATTTGGTGGAATCTGAATTGCTATCTCATCAAGCAATATTTTTTTGCTGAGAGCAATAATTTCTGGTAATTGCTCAAGATCGAAGCTAGAAATATTTAATTCTTGCTGACTACCAACACTGTGTGGCTGTAAAATTACCTCTTGAATATGTCCCCATTTTCTTTGAATATTAGCGATCGCTTCTAACGATTCTTTGATATCTAATTTAGTTTCGCCAATTCCTAAGAGTAATCCTGTTGTAAAAGGAATTTTTAGCTTTCCGGCCCATTCAAGCTGTTGTAGGCGTAATTCGGGTTTTTTGCTAGGAGCATATCTATGCACCGTCTTCATAAATTTTGAATTTAGCTGTTCTAGCATTAAACCCATAGAAACATTAACTTGCTTAAGTTGCTTCATTTCTTGCCAACTCAAAAGACCAACATTTGTATGAGGTAAAAACCCCCAAAATAATGATAATTCACAGATTTTATGTATATTTGTAAACCATTCTCTTCGCTTTCCCGAATCAGGATGAACTTCTCCGCTTAGAACTAAAATCTCGCTGACGAAATCTTTGTTTAGCTTTTGCAATTGATCTAAAAGAGCTGAATGAGACAAGGTTTTTCCCGTATTAGGCTCAGCCCGAAAATTACAATAGCTACATCGATTGAAGCATTCATAAGTGGGAACTATCGTATAGGCTGGACTGTATGTGATGACAGAGTTCATAGTTCAAAGATAAGCAATACTTATAACTTCTATAAGATAATATTTTATTAAAATTGTTTACATAACTCAAAGAATACATTATATTATTTACAGTCAGTTCAAAAGAACCTAGACAAAAAAATAAACAGCAATTATCAAAAAAATGACAACTACTTTACAGCAACGCGAAACCCGCGGAGCATGGGAGAACTTCTGTCAGTGGGTAACAAGCACCAACAACCGC
>JBHJNW010000034.1:0-21637 GCA_050330395.1 Pleurocapsa sp. | reverse complement strand
TAATCTGAGTCGCCATGAGATATTGACAGTAATCCAAACAGGTCATTCTATTTGCCATAATTTGACATTAACTTGTTTGCTCTTACCTAATCAAATTTTTCTTTTGCGTAAGTCCTATTCAACATCATTTCATTACTAGCAATAAAACCAATATTCTCGTATACAGGCTTACCAGAAGGTGAAGCATGAAGCACAGCCTTGGTACAGTTTAAAGTTTTTAGGTAATTAATAGCTGTTTTAGTTAACTCCTTAGCAATCCCTTGACGGCGATAATCTGGCTGAACATACACATTCCAGATATAGCCATAGTTGCGATCGCGTCTAATGGAAGGATATAAACCAGCAAAAAGTTGACAGCTAAGCGATCCGACTATTTTATCTTCTACTTGAGCTACAAAAGCCTGAAATTTTAATTCTTGACGGGCTTGTTGAATAAACTTGAGCGTAACATCTAACCAATCATCACGAATCAAATTTGCTGAGACGTTGTTATCTAACCATAGTTGATAAAAATGTTCGGCAATTACGGAATCTATTTCAGGTGTCGCGCAATCGATAACTGCTTTAGAGACAGGCATACAGATTGTTAATTAAAATGTTTCAATCGAGAATAATATTTTGCCCACCCTACTAATTAAACTAAATTGCGATCGCTTAAGATTTCATAACCATTTTGAGTGACTAATACGGTATGCTCAAACTGGGCAGATAGATTGTTATCTACCGTGACTACTGTCCAGCGATCGCGCAATACTTTAGTATGTTTAGAACCTGCATTGACGATCGGTTCAATCGCTAAAGTCATTCCTGCTTTAAGCTTAACATCAGGCATCCATTTAGTCCGATGATTGAATACCGAAGGTGCTTCATGCAGATTTTTACCAACACCATGTCCAGTATATTGTTCTACTATGCTATAGCCATTGGTCTTTACATGGTCTTCTACTGCCCCAGCAATGTCCAATAAATGGTTACCCGCCTTTACTTGTTCTATGCCTTTGTACAAAGCTTCTTCAGCAACCTTAATTAATTTAGCAGCGTCTTTGCTTACCTTATTACCCACGGCAATAGTAATACAGGAATCGCCATGAAATCCATCGCAATAAGCACCAGTGTCTACTTTTAAAACATCTCCGCGACGCAGCACTTTTTTGGCACTAGGAATACCGTGTACTACCTCATTGTTAACGCTAGCGCAAATCGAAGCAGGAAAACCATAGTAACCTTTAAAGCTAGGCGTTGCACCCATTTCACGAATACGCTGTTCGGCATATTCATCTAAATCTGCGGTTGTCATTCCAGGTTTAGTTATTTCTTGGATTTCTTTTAGCACTGTTGCGACAATTTTTGCTGAACGACGCATTTTCTCAATTTCTGGCGCAGACTTAATCGAGATGCCGCGAGGATTACGATTTAGTGCAGGAAGTCCGTTTGCTGTGTCGGAGTCTGATTTATTTTTTGACTTGGGAAAGAGCAGATTGGTAAGTATATTCATTAAAATTGCACCTAATGCAAGAATTTTTGAAGTTTCGGCGCGGACGAGTACAGGAATGAAAATTGGTACGATTACATTTTATCTTCTGTCACTTTGGTTGAAAATTCGTTACTGGTTTCCAAACGAAACGCAGATTAGTTCACGACGCGATAGTTTTTCTCTAAAAGTAATATTAAGCGATCGCCATCATGATATCTAAGTTTTGTAAACGGAACTCTGATGCCCAAAATCGGCTGAACTATTGAACTATTGAGAAAAAAGCGTATCCCAACATTATTTTCCATGCTGACCAGTAGTCGAGTCTGATAAAATTTTTATATTCACAACAATTTAAATAAAATTTAAAATATAAACATGGAAAATAAAACTCCTAATGATGCCAATTATGACCGGGGAATAACTTCGGCTGAAACCGCAGCCAGAATGGAACGAGAAGGGGAAAATTTCAAGAAAACTGCCGATCAAGAAGGGGATCTTGATACGACTTCTGGTTATACAGTAGATCGCGAAGGGTTAGCTAATAATTATGCGATTGAGCCTGAAATGTATATCGAAGAACCAGGAGATTTAAGAGAACAGCAGGAACAGGAAAAAGTTGAACGGGCTGAAGAACTCAAAGAAATTAATGAACCAGGCGGAAAAGGGCCAGGAATAGTTTAAGAAGCCAGAATTGAATAATTGATCAAGCTTAATTAGCTAAAAAATAGCTCCCAAATGCGTATTTTGGAGCTATTTTTTACAGGTGCTGTATTGGAAGCCAACTTTTGAAACTCTACAGCAGACCAAATGGCTAAATCCTTTGTTAACCGACTGGCTTTGTCACCGATAAGTTTCAAACAGTCTGATAGGGACTAGTTAGCTGATCTAGTTGATTAACCAACAGACTAAGGAACAAACCGACATCTGTTACCACGCCAACTGATTCGACTGAACCGCGATCGCTTAACTTAGTCACCACCGCTGGGTTAATATCGACACAGACCATTTTGACTCCTGCTGGGGTCATATTACCCACGCCAATGGAATGCAGCATCGTAGACAGCATCAGGATCATGTCTGTACCTTCCAGGAGTTGAGCATATTCCTCCTGGGCTTTAATTAAATCCATTTGGGTATCGGGTAAGGGGCCATCATCCCGAATTGAACCAGCCAGGGCAAAAGGTACATTATGTTTGACGCATTCATACATAATGCCTCCAGTAATAACTCCTTGCTCTACTGCCTTGGCAATGCTGCCATAACGCCTTACTGTATTAATCACTTTTAAATGGTGGCGGTGCCCACCTCGAACGGGAGTACCTTTTTGCATATCTACACCCAAAGAAGTACCCATCAGTGACTGTTCAATGTCATGGACGGCGATCGCATTTCCGCCCAGTAAACCTTGAACATAGCCTTCACGAACCAGGGCAGAAAGATGCCTAGCACCGCCCGTATGGATTACTACTGGCCCTGCGGTGACAACTACTTTACCGCCGCGATCGCGGATTTGACGCAGTTCCCAGGCGATTTGTTCTACTACTAATTCAACTCGTCTTTCACTGGATACTCCCGCACCCATAAAGCTAAATTCTTCTTTGGTTTTGAGTTCTCGATTAGATTTTTTACGCACGGTACGAATTCCCTCTACACCTACGACGACGCGATCGCCCTGGTTTAAATCTCGTAAAATTCGACATTCTGCTGTTACGCCATTGCTATCATCACTAATCACAATTGCCCCATCCATGCGTTGCTTCTGGACTCGAATCCACTGGTCATTTACCCTGACTTCTGTGGGATAGATATTGCTGACATAGAAGTCATCGGGAGCAACTCCATCGAGATCGCAGGTTGTCATGATTGCATTATCCACCTCCTCATTAGGAGTAACCGCGCCCAGTTCAATCAACTGACTCATGATTTTTTCCATCACTTCATGGTCAGGGGCTGATACGCGCACTTCTGCACTAGAGGTGCTTTGTCTTTCTACACCCAGATTAAAGTTCAGCACCTTAAAGCTACCGCCGTTATCTACTACCAAATCCAGAGAACGGTTCATGATTCCCGCATCCAATAAATGACCTTCCATGTGCAGTACCCGACTTTCTACAGGGGTGCTGGCATGAACATCTGGCAATACAGGCTCATTAATTCTGAGAGTCAGACATTTAGCTGCACCACCAGCTTTGAGGAATTCCGTTAGGGGTGTTTCAATAACGGTAAAACCTGCATCTCCCAAACGCTGCTTGAGACTGTCACTCGCCTTATTCATTACTACCGACTGCCCAACATTAACGCTGTTGCAGGCAAAATTAATCGCGTCCGCTTCGGCGATCGCAATACGCTTGTCTGCTGGTACACGACCTTCAATAATATGGTTGGAATAAGAATCGAATGCCCCAGGATAGTAGAGTAAATAGCCACCAGATAGAGGACAAAAACAAGTGTCTAAATGGTAAAAGCGATCGTCAATTAAGCGTAAAGACAATACCTCAATGTCTAACCATTTAGCGATATAGGGATGGGAATCTAATTCAGAACGAAAACCATACCCAGCCCACAACCAACGCCCTTCACGGTCTAATAAAGCATCTCCTGCACCTTCAAAAGGCAAGTCTTTGGGCAACTCAAACACATTAAAGCCGTTATTTTCAAACCACTGTTTAAAGTATGGTTCTTCTCCCTGACGTTCGGGATGATAAAAACGACTGAGAACTGCATTGTCTCCCAATACTAAACCCGCATTAGCAGTAAATACCATATCTGGTACACCTTGTTGTCCTTGAACTAAATCTACCTTAGCCAGGTCATTCAGCACAAAGTTTAGTTTAGACCACTGTTCCACGGCTTTGTCGCGAGAGGATTTATGAATATTCCCTTCCATCCAGGGATTGATTACATAGTCTACGTCATAGTGATCGGGTGCGCACATTAAGATGCGAATCGGTTCAGTCATGGTTAATTTGTATGTGAGTAAATAAAATAGATTGGGAATTAAACACTAGCTACCAGTGTATTGAGCAATCCAACCACCAAATAAAAAGGCATTATAAAATTTTGTTACTTGGTTAAATCCAGCAGTTTGCAATAGCTCGATGATTCTAGCTTCTGGTACAAAATAGATTGAGTTATTGATTGAAGTTTGAAAGTTGGTTTCTGCTTTGGTTCTAGTTTCATCATCTAACTGACTAAAATAAAGAGACTTCCAAGCCTTTTTAAATTTAGCAAAGTAGGGTAAAGATTTATCACCATGAAGATCGGCTAACACTAATTGCGCACCAGATCTCAAGCGACAAGCAGTATCTTTAAGTAATTGCAGTTTGGAGCCATCATCGGGAAGAAAGTGCATAACTAGCATTAAGGTAGCTGCATCCATTGGTTCTGTCTCTGGTAGGGTATCGACATATCCTGTGTGCAGATTGACTCGCTCTAACAAACTTTGAGCGACAAGTTCTTCTTTCGCAATGACCATCATTGCAGCCGAGGGATCGACTCCCGTTAGCGACCATTTTGGATTTTGCTGACAGTAGTTTATCAATTCCATTCCCGTACCCGAACCAATTACTAGCAATCTGGCTGATTTACTCAAGCTAGACTGTAATAAGCTTTGTGCCATACCATGTAAAGATTCGTAACCTGGAATCGCTTTGCGGATATCAAGATTGTACTGATTAGCGCGATCGCGATCAAATTTAATTTCTGCCATTTAATTTCGCCAGCAAATACTAACAAGATATTGCACTCTATCAGAACTGAACAATAATACTATAAAGTGTTGTGCCAAATTCTCTGCCTAGCTAACTAATGTTATCAAACTCTAATATTTAATTTTGGCTGATAATTTTCGAGATTTTACTTAAACCACAAAAATTAATGCATTGCTGATTTTAAGTATGAGTACACAATGTTACGCTTTATAGCTCTTAGCTTTTAGCTTTTAGCTTTTAGCTTTTCCTAAAGGATACCGCTACGCATATAGCTTTTAGTTTTTTATTGAATCTAATTTAGTAGATTATAAAAGTAACTGATTCACTTTTATATGCCGATTCAGCAACGCCAAATTAATTTCTCGACTTATTTTTTTGGCTTTTGGGTGGAGTACGCTGATGACCAAAATATTTCTCACTCCGATAGCGCAGCCAGATTCTTAGCTGTTGGGAAATTTGTTCTTTTTGTTCTTTAGTGAGAGTGTTATAGAGCGTTAAAGCCTTTTCTCTTTCTCCCCGACAAGCAGCATTATTATGAGCATCCCAATAACTGCGCGCCACTCTAATGCGCCGACACACTTGTTTGACCAATTCTTTGCCCTGAAACTCTTTGCTTTGATTCTTTTTGGCAACCATTTCTTAACCTTGATCTCTATAAGGGGGATTCGCCAATTGTCCCTATCTACCTGGTAACTTTAGCTAAAGCATTGCTAATAACCAAAGAATCTGCCCCCGGTAAACAGGCATTTTCAGTAATATAGCGTTTCCAAACTTTTGTGCCTGGCTGTTCGGCAAATAGCTGTAGCATATGGCGGCTAATAGAATTGAGTTTTGTTCCTTTGCCGATCCAATAGTCAATATAGGGCAGCATCGCTTGAACAATTTCCTGGCGCGATCGCGGGGTGACAGCTTCGCCAAAAATATCTCGATCTACTGTAGCAAAAATATAAGGGCGATCGTAAGCAGCACGTCCGATCATTACTGCATCTACATATTCTAAATGAGTTTTAGTTTTTTCGAGGGTAGTAATACCGCCATTAATTTCGATAAATAGGTGAGGGAAATCATGCTTGAGACGATAGACATCTTCGTAACGCAAAGGAGGAACATCGCGATTTTCTTTGGGACTCAAACCCTGTAACCAAGCCTTACGAGCATGGACGCTAAAGTTAGTACAGCCCGCTTCAGACACAATTCGGACAAAGTTAACCATGTCTTCATAGCGATCGCATTCATCTACTCCAATTCGCTGCTTTACAGTCACGGGAATCTTAACTGCCTGCTGCATCGCTTCTACTGCATCGGCGACTAATTCTGGTTGCGTCATCAAACAAGCCCCAAAATTACCGTTTTGCACTCTCGGACTAGGACAACCAACATTGAGATTAATGGCATCATAGCCCCAATCTGCGCCAATTTTGGCACATTCTGCTAATAAAGTAGGATTATCTCCCCCAATCTGCAACACTAACGGTTTTTCTGCGGGAGAAAAGTCTAAAAGTTTCGGGCGATCGCCGTGAAGAATCGCCTGAGAAGTAATCATTTCTGTATACAGTAGAGTGCGACGGCTAATTTGACGCAGAAAATAACGATAATGGCGGTCTGTACGATCCATCATCGGCGCAATACTTAAGGGAAGATTAATATTTACTGGTCGAGGATTAAAATTGCTATTCATTCAGAAGCTCGTTGAGAGATTAAGCACTGCCCTGCCCATACAAGTCAGGAAGTTTACGATGATTGGCGATCGCTTTTGTGTACATGGTTTTGATGAGTATTGCTTGGGTAAGCTAAATCTTCCAACTTATCGTCACCAGCTTCTAGCTTACTTAAAACCAATCTTGGTTATCTGAAGGCGTAGTCTTTTTAGTTTTAAAGCCAAATTCCGCTTCTCTGCCTGAAGTGCCTGGCTGATTTTGAGTGGTTTGGCTAGGGTTAGACCAATCAGTAAAGCTATTGATCAATTCTTGACTAGCAGTGGCGACTTTCGCAGCTTGTTGTAAAGTAATATCGATATCTTCTTTGGCACGGTGAGAAATTTTTTGAGATAAAGATGAATTAATCCCAGAATCTGGGTCTGGGGATAGCTCGATTTTAGATTTTTTAGCAGCAACGATTCTATCTTGAATTTTAAATCGATCTAGCTGAGTAATAGTTTGATTGAGAAAAGGACTATTAATCAATGCTTTTCCCTTGATGTTGAGACAGGTAGAAGTCGCTCTGGGACATTGAGCTGAGGTTAACCATAATAAATTATTTTGTTGAGTAAAACTAGGCCAAAGATAAGTTTTTTGCGGATATTTAGAGCGATCGTTTAACTGAAGAATTTGAGCGTTGGTTGCAGAGAGATCAACCGCAAAACTTAGGGGTTGATACTGGCTCAATAAAGGATTTCTGGTATCTTGCTCGTAATCCTTAACTAACCAAACCTTTTCAATTTCATGATAGAGAGTCTGGAAGCTGTCTAAACGTTCTTCTGTATAGGCAGGAAAATCCTGGAGGTTTTTATGGTAAGTTAATTGAGTTACATAACCGACAAAAACATATAGGGGTCTACCGCGGTCGTCTTTGGTCATAACTTCGAGTGAGTCCTCGTTTAACTGACCAATGAGATCCCGTACCATACAGGTAACGCCAACGATACAGTAGTCATCGTTTTTAAATAGTGACCAGCGGGGAGAATCGGCTAAATTTCTAGCTTGCTGAGTGGTGGCGAGAATGTATTGTGAAGCCCAGTTAAGATCTTGTCCAGTGAAGTTGTCTGGGACAGTAATGAAGCGAAAATCCAGATGATAACTTCGTCCATAGATAATTGCTGCCCACTCTCGCTTAGACATCAGCAGTTACCTCGCTGCCATTAAAATAGAGAGAAGCTTGCTGTAGTTCCCCAGAAAGCAACTTCATATTTTCTTCTACGATCGCAATTTCAGCCTCACAAGTCTGTAGCTGAGTACTTTTTGTCTGTAGTTCTGAGTTTTTAAGCAGCTGTAGCAGAGGATTAGACTGCTTGATTGTCTCCACGGCAAGGGTTTGACGATCGCGTTGTGTCTTTAATTGAAGACCGTAAGCTCGCAATTGAGAATACACCGCAAAAACCACAGGTAAATGAACATTAACTGGAATGATATTAGCATTTTCCGGATCGTTACACAGTTCTTTGCCTAAACTGACAGGACAAATCATCACTAACCAACCTGAGTTAGGAGTAAACAATGCCTGAAATAATTTTTTGACATCGGCGATAATTTCGTCTTTGTTTCGATGGTGACACAGATCGTATTTGGTAATCACGATCGCCACAGGAAAAGGATTCTTCGGATTGGGGTTTTTATTGATGCTAATATACTGCTGAATAAATTGATTCATGCGATCGCTTTTAATTTCTCGCACCGTAGTCGGCGTAATTGGACTAGTTAAATACTCTCCAGAAATACCCAAAAATAGGCACTGAGATTCGGTCAGGTATTGAACTAAATCCGCTACGTCTTGTTCGGTAGAGCGATCGCTCAATGCTAAACCACGATAGTCTAGCCACTGAAACCCCATCAAGGGTCGAAAACCATAGCTAAAGTCAAAACCGTAGTATTCCATAGTGGCTGCGTTGGGAGTTGGCCAACGATCTTCACCTTTGAGGGAGATTAATTTTTCCCATCTTTGAGTTAGTTCTAAATCCAAGTCCATTTCCTTAGCAGCCAGGGTAAATCCTTTGATTCCCGTTTGCATTACTGCATACATCCCCAGCAAATAACTGGTTTTACCAGCACCAGTGGTGCCTAACATGGTAATTTTAATTTCTTCAAGTTTCATGTTTTTTAAAACCACTGGTTTTGATTAGGGGGAGATTTCTGAGGGGAATTAGCTTGACCTTGACGAAGTGAACCCCAGCGGTTCTGCTTTTCGGCTGGGTGCTGTTCATCAAAAACGCTCCAGGCATTAGAGGCTGAACTATAAAAGCTATCTAATTTGACCTTAGACGGCAGTTTACTAGCATCTAAATGGAGTAGATCGAGAAATTGGCGAACTGACTGCAATCGCTCTGTAACATCCATAATCATGGCTCTGGCGATCGCTTCACTGACGTGAGCGCTAATCTGTGGAGCAATCTGCCGAACGGTTTTTAATTCAACCCCTGCTGCTCTTTCGATCGCCGATACGGGAGCTTCTCCCGTTAACAAATGATAAAGCGTCGAACCCAAAGCATAAATATCGGTAAATGCGCCATGCTTTAAAGCCCGTCCATATTGTTCTAAGGGAGCATAGCCAGGAGTTAGCATGGTAGTATATCTGGTGGTACAGTTAGCTGTAAAGTCTCTGGCTGCACCAAAGTCGATCAAGACTACTCTGCCATCATCTGCCAACATAATATTGTCTGGCTTGATATCTCGATGTAAAAACTGAGCCTGATGGAGAATTTCTAGAGATTCACCCACTTTGGCAATTTGTTCTAGAGCCTTAGCTTCACTTAACTTACCCTGACGCTGTTTGAGCAGTTCCGCCAGGGTTTTGCCCCGAAGATACTCCATCACCATATAGGCGGTGTTGTTTTCCTCAAAATAGTAGAAAACTTGCACAATTCCTGGATGGTTAAACTGACCTAAAGTCTGACCTTCTAGTAGAAACTTTTGTTTGGCGTTGCTGTAAGTATCTGAATTCCAACGACCCGCCGAAACCACCGTTGAACCTTCTCGCCAACACCCTTCGGGGAAAAATTCTTTGACCGCTACGGCACGATTCAATCTAGTGTCGATGCCTTGGTAGGTAATACCAAACCCGCCCTGACCAAGTGGCTGCTTAATTCTATATTCGCCATTTGCTAGACAAGCACCAGGGCTCAGCACACCGTTAACCCTGGTAAATACACCCATGAATTAAAACTCCCCAACGACACTTGCCCGACTTTTCATGCATACTTAAGATTTATTTTAGACTTAGCTTTTCCATCATAGACTGTATCTAGTTAGTTTTTTGATTAGCTTACATAGCTATAAATACCCAAAATCATTCTTTAGCTGATCTCGATTACCAATCTGGCAATTAGGAGTAATCATCAGGTGTCCCCTGGTTAATTATTCAAGAGCATTAAGCTAGAATTTGCTAGGCGATCGCCAAATAAGTCCTCGTCTCCACTGGGAAATTTGCCCATAAAATGATTGTAGGATGAATAAGTTAAGGCATTAAAATGTTCTAATTGTTAATGAGCTGTACGCTCTGTGAAAGGCACTTATAGATGCAGTTGCACCTAAATCTTGGGGAGGATATGACAGATAAGCCTGGGACAATTAATCAAACTTTTAATCAGCTAATCGAAATTGCTAATCAATTTAAACTAAACGGTCAAATTGTTGATGTTCAGCAATACGGTAGTGGTAACATCAACAGCACTTTTCTAGTTACTTTAGACACTCAACCACCATTTATTTTGCAACGCCTCAACACAAAGGTGTTCTGCCAGCCAGAATTGGTCATGAGCAACATCTGCGTTTTATCTAACTATGTTTGTCAACAGTTGGAGCAATTCGCTCTCCCCTCAAATCGCCGTTGGTTAATGCCACAAGTTTTGTTTACTTGTGCCAAGCAAAATCATTGGATAGCCGAAGACAATTCTTTCTGGCGCGCTATGAGCTTTATCGATCATTCCCAATCCTTTGATACGATTCAAGATATTCAGCATGGATATGAAATTGGCTATGGCTTAGGGATGTTTCATCGTTTAATCAGTAATTTACCAGCCAAACAATTGGCAGACACTCTAGAAGGATTCCATATTACCTCTCGATATTTACAGCATTACAATCAGGTAATTGCCGTCAATCAAATAGAATCATCTCCTGAGATCAGATATTGTCGTAAATTTATTAGCGATCGCCTTAATCTGGCTCATGTTCTTGAAAATGCCCAAGCATCAGGCAAGCTTGGACTAAGAATAATTCACGGCGATCCTAAAATAAATAACATCATGATCGACTGTTCTACTCAGCAGGCTGTAGCGATGATCGATCTCGATACAGTCAAACCTGGTTTAATTCATTATGATATCGGCGACTGTTTGCGATCGGGCTGTAATTCTCGGGGAGAGGAAACTGATGCCTGGTCAGAAGTGACTTTTGAGCCAGAACTTGCTCAAGCTATCTTACGAGGTTATTTAGAAGCTGCTCAATTTTTGACCAAGCATGACTATGAATACATCTACGATTCAATTCGGTTACTAGCTTTTGAATTAGGACTGAGATTTTTTACTGATTATCTAGAAGGCAATGTTTACTTTAAAGCCAATCATGCTGAACATAACTTAGCTAGAGCTTTGGTGCAATTTAAACTAACCGAAAGCATCGAAAAGCAGGAAGCAGAAATAAGCCTAATAATTGCTGATTTAAGATGAAATCAACTTTTGATCTTTCTCCTTTCACCAGAAACACTGCGCCAACGGTGAACATTTCTGGCAATATTGAGCGTCAAAATAATCAACTCAAAATCTTATATAGACTTGAGGGATCATCGCAAATTATCATTCCTCAAATAGTTAATTCTCCCACTCGCCAAGACAACCTTTGGGAACATACCTGTTGTGAGTTATTTATCGGCTTGCAAAATTCAACTAAATACTGGGAATTTAATCTCTCTCCCGCAGGAGATTGGAATGTTTTTCGCTTTCCCGACTATCGACAGTACATAGCTGAAGAGATGGTTTTTGATTCTTTACCTTTTAGGGTGTTGCAGCAGGCTGATTGGTTACAGCTTCAGTTAGAAGTTAACTTGAATAAAATTATTCCCCCTGAACAAAGCTTAAAAGTTGGCGTTACAACTGTAATTGAAGATCGAGAACGGCAGCTTAGTTATTGGGCATTAACTCATCCAGCACCAGAAGCAAATTTTCACCATCGAGATAGCTTGATCATTGATTTGTAGCTGATCATGATCAAAAAGGGACTTGACGTAATTACATCAAGTCCTAACTTTGCCAAAATTATTAATTATTAATTATTAGTTATTTATTAACGCTAGCTGTTAGGTACAGTCTTTACCGCAGTTGCACCGTCTACTCCCTTAGCAACTTGTTCTGCTTTGGATAGAACGCTTTCAGCATCGGGGTTGTATTTCAAAACTACAGTGCTGCCTGTTTGAGCAACCCAAAGTCCAACGCTGTCAGAAATATTGGCTTCATCTAGTGCTTGCGCAACGCGCTTGGCTAAACCGCTTTCGTCAAACTTACCGTCCAAACCAACTTTTTCAGGAGCAATGCCGTTATTTTTGGCTGCTGCTGCTACGGCAACTTTACCTGACTTTTTCGCTTTGTCTTCTTCTTTTTTACCAAAAAGTTTTCCTAGAAAACCCATAATCTTATTCCTCTTATTGATAATTAGAGCGCAGGATCTTCATGCACCTGCTGGCAGTATAGAATCAGCAAGTAAAAACAGAGACAAGAACTAACAAAGACTTTAGATTTCTGCTTAGTGAGGTGATGGACTCATCTCACCAAGATATTTCTGTAGATAGGGAGAAAATACTTCATAAATCAAGGTTAAAGGCTGGCGATCGTGCCAAAATAGGTAATGACGACCCCAAAATGGTGCTTTTTGACCAAATGCTAATTCCAGTTCGGGACAATGACCACAATAAACGCCTCGCACATCTCGATATAGTTCGGTATGCAAATTGGCAAGACTCCGCCATACAGGTAAAGAGCGATTTTGGAGATAATCGTTAACGTTAGCTTCATTCCACCAGGAAGCAGCATAAGCTAGTCTTTGACCTGATGCAGTTCGCAACCATACCTGCCTTCTTAATCGGGGTTCAGTAATGGCTTTAATCTCCTCTGGTGCGCCATCATCTCGCTGACCAATCAAAGACATATCAATCACGTCTACCTCAGTTGCTTCTCCTGTAAGCAACTGCAATAAATGAGTCGGTGAACCATCTCCCAGCAAAAGCATTTGCCAAGTAGGTGCTAATTGTTCGTGAGGTAATCCCCGCTGTACGGTTTCCTTGTCTCCCGACCAAATTGGCTTGAGAGAATACCAGCTACCAGGGGTAGTATAAATATTATATGGTTGAGTTGTAGTCACGTTCAGTTACAAAACTTTATTATTATTAATAAAGATCGTAACGCTCTTTGGGAAAAATTTCTGGTTTTTCGTCCAATCCCGAAGAATAAGTCGGATTTAGTAATTGATCATCTAGGTCGCTGCTGCTCATAAATTAATCTCATTCCCCAAAATATTAGATTATGGTCAATGATTGTTTGTTGGGCAAGTTCGGCAAACTGTAGATGTAAATATTGCGAGAGTAATTCGGCATCTCCTCCCGTGAAAATCACTAATCCATCAGGAAACTTGTTTAGCCAATCAACAATATAACCGTGAATACCAAAGATCACTGTATATATAATACCACTAGCGATCGCCTGGTCAGTATTAGTGGCCCAGCGTGGGGGTAACGTAGCAGGAAGCTCTATTTTTGGTAGCGCGGCGGTTTTTTGCTTCAGGGTGGTTAATTGCGATCGCAAACCAGGTAAGATCGCTCCTCCAATAAATTGCCCTGGTTCGTCTATTCCTGTAAAGGTGAGGGCTGTTCCTCCATCAATTACTAAACAAGGTTGATGGTAAATGGTGAGCGCACCCCAGGCTGCCAAAGCACGATCAATTCCTAGAGTAGGATAGGTATTAGACAACTTGAGATCTTTTAAGCTGATTAAATTTAATTGATGATAATTTTGCCAGAGTTGTGTTTGCCGAGACACCACAGAAGCCAGGTAGATAGGAATATTGCTTAAATCTTGCTTAATTAAATTGCTAGATAAAAACAGCTGCGGTAGTTGATCTGGCTTGACTACATTGGATAAATGCGGAGTATTCCAAGTCTCGATTAAAGTATGATGCTTAAACCATGCCCAGTGCAGTTGGGAATTACCAATTGCTAATGCCAACCAAATATACTTATTTTCCACTTAACTTTTTAGACTATTGCTTGCATGGTCATTCCTGCTTTTAAAGGTTTTTAATCAACAAATCCAAATGTTGCTTTTCGTGAGTAGCCATTAGCGACAGGCGAATACGACTAGTGGGAACAGTCGGCGGGCGAATTGCTGGGGCAAAAATACCTGCATCTATAAGCTGTTGGGCTTTAGCGAGTGCTGCTTCGGGAGTATTAAGATTAATACACAAGATCGGCGACTGTGAAGGCAGTAGTTCTAAATTTGCTAGCTGTTGTTTGAGGTAATTGATATTTTGCCACAGTTGTTTTCGTCTTGACACTTCTTGCTTGACAATCGCGAGCGCGCAAGCTGCTGCTGCGGTATCGGCTGGAGACAATGCTGTGGTGTAAATCCAACTGGCGGCGCGGTTACGTAATAAATCAATCAGTTCGGCACTCCCGGCGACATAGCCGCCAAGACTTGCCAAAGCTTTGCTAAGAGTACCAATTTGAATTAGTTTGTTGCCAGTACAGTTAAAGTGTTCGACACAGCCTGCCCCAGTATAACCCATCACTCCCGTAGCGTGTGCCTCGTCTACCAATAGCATACATTCAAATTTTGCGGCGATCGCCACCAACTCAGGTAAAGGGCATAAATCCCCATCCATACTAAAGACACTATCGGTGGTAATTAGACACCGACGATACAAGCTGCGGTTGGCTGCTAACTTGGCTTTTAAGTCAGCCACATTATTATGTAAATAATCAATTGCGGTTGCACCACTGAGGATTGCCCCTTTTTTCAGGCTAGAGTGATTGTATTGATCGCCTAAAACTAAATCTTTTTGTCCGACTAAAGCCGATACCGTACCCAAATTAGCCAAATAACCCGAACTAAACACCAAAGCATCTTCCGTTTGCTTAAGAGAGGCGATCGCCTTTTCTAATTCTTGGTGGATTTGTTTATGTCCACTTAACAACCGCGAACCAGTACTACCCGTACCATAAGCTTGCGTAGCAGCAACAGCCGCCTCAATTAAGCGTTGATCGACCGCCAGCCCTAAATAATCGTTACTGGCAAAATTAATTACTGGCTTACCTGATAATTCTACTACTGCTCCTGGTTTACCAGCGATCGCCTTAACCGAACGATACCAATTTGCACGATGAATCGTGTTTAGTGATTTATTTATCCAACTGTAAGGATCTGCCACAATAGGTTCAGCGATTAACTTTGCCTGCTATGACTCATTATAAAGAATTATAAAGAGAAAGCGATAAGCTACCTTTGATCTTGGTAAATTATCGCTTGAGCAAAAACTATCTGAATTAAGCAATTAATTTATCGATGACGCGAACTTGAACTTACTGTCGCCACAGCAACTGGTCTACCAATAAATAATAACGCCAGCAAAGCCAACAGATGTACTGACCAATGGGCAATAACTAAACCCCAAATCAAACATGAAACCGACATTCCTACCGCCAGCAAAGCAAAGATATCGTTATCGGTACGAAGATATATAACGATACTGAGTATAGCGGTGACAAGTAGTAAGAATGGAAACATAAGCTTAATTTAGTTTTAAATTACTCGCAGACTGCTCTTAACCATTTTATTGAATTTGATTTTGGTTATTAGCGATATAAGATAAGTTTTACTTATGAGTTACATAATAATTGTTTATCTCTATGTTTAATTTAGCGCATGATCCCCGTGGCAACTTAAAATTTATGAGGATTTCACCAATATTGTTAGACTTCTTTATATAACTTAAAATTAATATTTTTTACTAGCTTGATGGGGAAAGACTTGTTGATTTCTTTGATTTTCTAAAAAGTCTAATAGCCAATCTTTGAGATAGCGAGTTGCCCGACAGTCATCTTCGTTATAACTTAAGATTAATTCTAGCAAGGCTCGATCCTGAGTGTTTAGCCATTGATCGTACCAGCAAACAGACTGATCTCCACTACCTTTGGTTTCCCGCCAATAAAAGCCAATCCAGTTAGCCAACGCTTTTAAAGAATAACTTTCTACTGGAAAAATAACTGCTTTTGTCACCCACGAATGGAGATCGACTAACCGGGACAAAATTTCTTTTTTCAGTTCTTTAGGCGTGCCATAGAGGTTTGCTAAACGCTTAATCGTATCGGCCTCATATTCTGAATAATGAAAGATCGGTGCCTCAGAATATAAACTAATAAAATCCACAAACTCCTGCCAGATCCTACCTTCATCTTCTAGTTTTTCTGCTAAAAAAGCATAAAATTTTTCGGTGTTGGTTGAGCGATCTACTAGCAACACTCCTAATAAATAGTCAGTTTGGCGTTCGGGTTCGGCTTCAATATCAAAATATAGTTCGATCACCCCACTAGGGATAGGTTGGGTATTAAGTAGATCGAAACTAGCTTTAACTAAAGCGCGATCGCTTTGAATAGAGGTAATTTGTTGTTTTAGCTGACGTGCGAGATCATAACCCAAGGTTTCACTAACATCTGCTTCCGAGATATTAATTAACGACTCGACGCTAGCTATCCCTAACTCTTGTAAATATTCATAGCGTTTGGGCGTAATCCCAGGGACTAAAGATAAATGCTGGGTTGACTTGGCTACCTCATGACAATGACCATACCAGCTACAGAGACTACATCGCTGACGGGAGATAAAAACTTCTGGTTCTTGATGATCGCTTAACATAACTAAACACTCAGTGACTGTCTGGTGCATTTTAGTCAGCCAGTGATCTAAATGAATCTGATGTACGTTGTGTTCTTTGAGAATTAACGGCGATCGCAAGGGATCTTTGGCTTGAATAAGACTCAAAATCTGGGCATGAAAAGCAGCAATAAGCTTATATTCTGGTTTGGCTTTACGACCAAGTTTGATATTTAGAGGAATATATTCCCAATCACCAAAGCGAGATTGCCCTGGCTGTTTAACGAGTAAACTAGGGGCAGCAGCAAAGGTAACTTCGGCTAACCAATTGGGCTGAATATCTTGAATTTGGGGGGAGAAAATATGATTAAGTGAAGCTTGCTGCCACTGAGGAAAGTTTAGACTTAACGTACCTCTAACGATACAGTCTGCCCCTTGCTGCATTAGGTCAATAGTTTGCGCTGTATTAAGCTGCCAATCACTACGAGATGCTGATGGTTGCTGTGGCAAGAGCGATCGCGATTGGATAACATTACGAATATGGGTTTGATTTTCTCGCTTTAATTTGACTAAAAAATCCTTCACTGGGTCTTTTTGGTGAGGATTGCCGTATATTTCTAGAAAGGTACGACGGTTGCAACGTTTATAGTTGAGTAACAGATGGTCAGAGATTAACATTTTGGTGCAGTCAAGCAAGAGAAAAGAATAAATAAAAAAATCAATAAAAATGATAATTTCCTGCTTTTTTGCTGTAAAACAGTCCTACTAACTCCCAGATTATGTCGCTGAATATTTAGTAATAAATGTCGATATACTAACAATGGTTCGCCACAGAGCAAGATATTATTTATGACTAATAGTTTATCTAAAACCGACCTGAAAAAACATCGTCAACAATTTCCTGGGTTGGTTAACAAAACTTATTTTAATTTTGGTGGTCAAGGGACAATGCCAGAAGCTGCTTTAGCAGCAATTATCGACACTCATAGATATATTCAGCAGGTAGGGCCTTTTTCTAGTCAGATCAATGGCTGGTTAACTGACAAGGTTAATTTATTACGAGAGGCGATCGCCTCTGAGTTAGGGACGACTCCCGAAACAATTACGCTTACAGAAAATGTAACCGCAGGCTGTAATATTGCCCTCTGGGGCATAGATTGGCGACAGGGCGATCGCCTACTGATGACAGACTGCGAACATCCAGGGATTATCGCGACGGTAGAAGAAATCAGCCGACGCTTCGGCGTAGAGGTTAGTATCTGTTCGATTATGGATACTTTGAACGATGGCAATCCTATAGAAGTTATCCGCAGTAACTTGACCGAAAATACCCGACTGGTAGTTTTAAGCCATTTACTCTGGAACACGGGACAGGTATTACCATTACAAGAAATTGCGCAGGCTTGTCATAATTATCCTGCCCAGAAGACGATTAAGGTCATGGTAGATGCCGCCCAGTCTGTGGGTTCGCTATGCTTAAATCTACCTGAATTAGAAATCGACTACTACGCTTTTACAGGGCATAAATGGCTTTGTGGTCCAGCGGGAGTTGGTGGACTGTATATCAGTCAAGAGGCATTTGCCGATTTAAATCCTACCTTTATTGGTTGGCGTGGGATAGAAATGGACGATCAAGGAAAACCGATCGCCTGGAAACAAGATGGGTCGAAATTTGAGGTAGCAACTTCCGCTTATCCCGAATATGAAGGCTTAAGAAGTGCGATCGCCACTCATCAGTCGTGGGGCAATAAAAGCGATCGCTATCAAAGAATTTGTCAATTGAGTGAATATCTTTGGACACAGTTGCAAAATATCGAACAGATTAGCTGTTTGAAGCAGACACCGCCTGAGGCAGGCTTAGTTTCTTTTCAGGTGGCAGGAATTGAACACAAAAAGTTGGTCAACGCTTTAGAAAAGAAAGGTTTTCTATTAAGAACAATTGCTGATCCTGATTGCATCCGCGCCTGCGTGCATTATCTAACTCTACCTGAAGAGATTGATCGACTAGTTACGGCGTTGCGCGATTAAAATACGACTTAATGCTGAAATAATCATCTGAAAAATGAGTATCAAGTTTGGTCGAGAAGTTGGCGGTAATTTAGAGATCTCAGAACATCGAGAATGGTTGGTAACTAACGGTATTGGTGGCTACGCTGCGGGTACAGTATCAGGCTTATTAACCAGATGCTATCACGGTTTGCTGTTGGCTGCTCTTAAACCACCTTTGGGCATAACCCTACTGTTGACTAAACTCGATGAAACTGTTGTCTATGGAAACGCTGCTTACCCTCTGTATACAAACCGTTGGGCGGATGGCACTATTGCACCTCATGGTTACAAACAGCTAGAAAGATTTTATCTGAAAGGAACAACTCCCGTCTGGGTTTATGCTTGCGCTGATGCGTTAATCGAAAAGCGGATTTGGATGCAGCAGGGAAAAAATACTACCTATATTCAATACAAGATGCTGCGTGGTAGTCAACCTTTAAGCTTATCGGTGAAAGCTTTAGTTAATTATCGCGATCGCCATGGTCATACTCGTAATAGCGATCGGCTTTATGAAATTGTTAATCAAAACCAGGGTATCAAAATTAAGGCATTTCCTGATGCTACTAGCCTGTATCTGTCTAGTGTAAAAAACCAAGGGGTAATTGCTTGGCAAATTAATCACGAATGGTACAAAGATTTTGCTTTAGCAGTCGAAAAATATCGCGGTTTAAATAGTATTGAGGATCATTTGTATGCAGGAAATTGTCGCGTTGATCTCCAACCTGGAGAGTCGGTAACTATGGTTGCCAGTACTAAAAACGGGGAGAATAGGGGACAAGAAGACGACGAGAAAAAGAGGCAAAGAGAACAAGAGTTAATCGAGCTTTTTAGCGATCGCCATCAGCCTAAAGTTATCCCCAGTTGGATTCAGCAATTAGTTTTAGCCGCGGATCACTTTATCGTCGATCGCCCCATAGCAGATGTCCCTCAAGGTAAAACAATTATCGCTGGCTATCCTTGGTTTGGCGACTGGGGTAGAGATACTATGATTAGCTTACCAGGATTAACTCTAACCACAGGTCGTTTTGAGGTGGCTAAAGTTATTCTACGTACTTTTGCTAAATACATTGATCGGGGAATGCTGCCTAATGTGTTTCCCGATCGAGGAGAAACCCCAGAATATAACACTGTTGATGCTAGCCTGTGGTATTTTGAAGCAATTAGAGATTATTTGACTCATACGGGCGATAAACAGCTATTAATTGAGCTATATCCTGCTTTAGTCGAGATTATTGACTGGCATCGTCGCGGAACTCGCTACAATATTCATCTCGATGCTGATGGTTTGATTTATGCGGGAGAACAGGGAGTTCAATTAACCTGGATGGATGCCAAGGTTGGCAATTGGGTAGTTACGCCTCGTATTGGTAAACCTGTGGAGATCAATGCCCTTTGGTATAACGCTTTAGTTATTATGTCCCAATTTGCTAGCTATCTGGGTAAGTCGGAGAAGGAATATTTAGAGATGGCAGCCAAGACTAGAGAGGGGTTTCAACGTTTTTGGCATCCAGATTTACAATACTGTTATGACGTATTAGATACTCCTGATGGCAATGATGATTCTCTACGCCCTAATCAAATTTTTGCCGTATCTTTGCCGGCAATGGGTGTAGGTAAAAACTTGCCTTTGGAAGCAAAGCTTGCGCCCCTACTGAATACTCAACAACAAAAACAGGTAGTTGAAATTATCTCGCGACGTTTGTTAACTTCTCATGGATTGCGATCGCTTTGTCCCAATCATCCCGATTACGTTGGTATCTACGGTGGCGATCGTCTTCAGCGAGATGGGGCATATCATCAGGGTGCAGTGTGGGGCTGGTTAATCGGTCATTTTGTTCAGGCACATCTGAAGGTATATCAAAACCCAGAAGTATGTAAGTCGTTTCTTGAACCAATGTCGGAACATCTTGCAGCAGGCTGCGTTGGTAGTTTGAGTGAAATTTTTGATGCCGATGCGCCTTTTACTCCTCGAGGTGCGTTTGCTCAAGCTTGGACTGTGGCAGAGGTGTTGCGGGGATGGGATTTAGCAAGTAGCAAGTAGCAAGTAGCAAGCAGGAAGTAGGAAGTTTTTTATTCGTGGGGAGGGGCTTTTCACGAAAAGCCCTTACAGGGATTGGGTAGCAAGTAGGAAGTTTTTTAACTAGTAATTGGCTAATAACAATGACTAAAGAATTAGAACGATTACAAAATAAACAGTGGAAAAACTGGGGTCCTTATTTGAGTGAAAGACAGTGGGGGACGGTTAGAGAAGACTACAGTGAGTATGGTGCAGCCTGGGAGTACTTCCCTCACGATCATGCGAGATCGCGTGCCTATCGTTGGGGAGAAGATGGTATTGCGGGAATTTGCGACTCTCAGCAGCAGTTATGTTTGGCGATCGCTCTTTGGAATGAACAAGATCCAATTTTAAAGGAAAGATTGTTTGGTTTGACGGATAATCAAGGCAATCACGGGGAAGATGTTAAGGAATACTACTTCTATATTCAAGCTAAATATGAGTTAGGCGATCGCTGGTTGTATTGTGATGGCGTGGCGGCATCCAATTTGCTATTCACGGAAAACGAAACTAATGATCAACGGCTGTTTACTGACAATAATTCACCCTATGTCAAAGATGGCATTAACAACTATGTAGTGCATGGTGACAAAGATGCGGTTAATTCTCGTTCCTTAGGAACAAAATTCTTGCCTCATTATGTTCTTAACTGAGATCTTGCACCTACCCCGTAACTGACTTGTGGTATCAGGGAAAAGGGTAAAGGTTAAGGGGAAAAGGACGATAAATTGATTATCAACTCTAAATTATTAAGTTTACTTGTACTGGTGCAAGATGTGAGT
>JBHJNW010000033.1:0-15997 GCA_050330395.1 Pleurocapsa sp. | reverse complement strand
GTCTCTTACTCTTGTTCATAGAGAAATCCAATCGTTCAATTGCCTACTCTCTCTGAGTTTTACATGATTTGGTTTTTCTCTTGACTTTTTTCTAATTTCCTTAACTTGTGACCAATGACAACTGGCTGCCAGTAATTAAAATTTAAACCAGATTTGTAATTTACAATTTACATCTACATCTACCGAATGCAAACCCTCAAAGATTAGATTTAGGTTGTTGAAATTTATAGATATCTTGAATTACTTGTACCCAACCATCTGCAACAGATTGCAAAATGCGATCGCCTTTTTCTTTCGTAGCAACAGTTGCATCTCCCATTACGCCGCTCTTACTTAATTCTTTGGTTAGCCAAGCAAAAGGTAGTTTGCCTTCCATGTCCAATAGACTATCTTTTGGTAAGCCTTGAGGATACTCTTTTACTGCCCGAGTCATCTTAACCTGTTTGGGTAACAAAGACAGCATAAGACTAGTTTCTGCGTCTCCTGCATGAATGCCATATTCCTGTTCTTGGGCTGTCAGTAAATCAGCCGCATTATGAGGCACGCGCCAGGTGAACAGAGGAAACACGGCAAAATCTGAGTATTCTTGGTGGAGATCTCGCGCAGCTATCTCCATAATCTGTGGCTGTCCTCCATGAGAATTCATCAATACCAATTTGCGAAAACCAGAGCGATAGATGCTGAGAGCCATTTCTTTAATTACCGACAACAGAGTGTTGGCACTAAGGGTAATTGTGCCAGGAAAGCCCCAGTGTTCATTTGATTTTCCGTAATAAAGACATGGTAAAGCATAAACGGGAATATTCGGTAACTTCTCTAACGCTTTACCTAACACTCCTAAACTAATGGCAGAATCCACCGCAATAGGTAAATGTGGACCATGTTGTTCGATCGCGCCGATAGGTTGGATAATTACCACATTTTCCTTGTCTGGCATCTGGTCAATTTCTTGCCAGGTTAGATAGGGAAAGTAGCGTTGAGGGGGAATAAAACCGTGCATCATAAGATTACTCTTCGTCTTTGATTCTTGAGCCAACAATATTTTTTGGTAAAGTCTCAGTGGTTGATCGCAACCGCTATAATTGTTTAGATAACTTAACTATCAGCTAAATAAAATTTTTAATGATTAAAAACATCTTACGTTTACTAGCAGCCTCTACTAGCTTTGTCGCCTTGTTACTAGTTACCAACTCAGCGATCGCAGCAACCCCTCAGGAGAAGATTCAAGTTGAACTACCTCATCTCACCTTAAATGTTATTAGTCCCTCCCTGCAATTAGTTAGCCAAGACAGTAAGAATACCTTACTAGATCATTTGGGTTGCTCCTGTGCAGTATGTACTCAAGGCATTAATCAGCCTCAGCAGCAGTATTTATAAAGTAGCTTTTATTTCTAAACAAACTAAATATTTAAACGTAAGCTGAATTGAAGAGCAAAAGTGTTTTTGGTTCAGCTTTTTTCATGATTAATTGTGTAGCTGAATACACTGAATCAGCAGCAGCGAATTTAATTCAAAAATTAAAACTTATGCTCTGGAAAGCTGATTAAAGAGCTTAAATTAGTATCAACCAGGCTTCCTACATCGCTTCTACATATTTCTGCCGAAACTTCTCAGATTCTTTAAAAAATAGATATAAATACCTAGATATAATTGCGGCATAATCATAAATACTACAAATATCTTTTTTCGCTCTCTTGAAAAAAGATATTTATTTAACCATGAAAGATTCGCGACATAATCAAAGTATATTATCCACACTGCTCAAAAACAGTATCGTACAGTTTGTAGCAGGTTTATTGACTCTTTTAATTATCCTGAGAGTGGCTAATGTAGTTGACGATCAATTAATTCAAGTTGGTTTAAAGTCTCTAGGTTACGGATTCTTTTGCTATTTGACCACCCCCTTCATGATTTACTGGCTAGCCTATGCCAGTGAAGGAGTAGCCACTGTCAAAAAAATGGCGATGACTGTTGCTTTGACTGCCTTATATAGTTACATAATTTGGGATGCTTACTTCTTTTTCCGAGGTGCGATCGCTTCTTTATTTTCAGTAACTGGTTAGACAAATCATTAATTGGAGTTTAGCTCATTGGTGATAAATAGCCGTGATAGAATAACTCACATCTAATACCGTAGCTCAAGCTGTAAATTTGGTAGAACATGGCAGAGGAAACAAACAAGCAAGATCAGGCAAAGCCATCAGCAGAAAAAAAGGCAGATGCGAAACCTGCTGCTAAAGCAGCAGCTAAAAAAGCTAAACCACCAAAGCTGGAGGATAAACCTTTTAGTGAATTTATTCAAGAGCATTATCTTCCAGCATTAAAAGAAGCGATGGCTGCCGAGGGAATTGAGCAAGTTGATTTAACTTTTGTGCAGCAAGGAGTACCAATTAAAGAAGCGAACTCTAATGAACCCTGTTGGCAGGTAGTAGGTAAATGGCAAAATGGCGATCGCGCCTTTAATCTTTATTTTCCTGATGAGGATATTAATGGTCAAAAAGCATTTTCTTATTCCACCTACGGTAATGCTCCTAGCACCATTGAATCTTTTATGATTGATGAACGAAGAGTTAATCTAGAACTTCTAGTTATGTATACTCTGCAACGTCTTAATGCTCAAAAGTGGTTGACGAGGAATTAATTGGTCAAAGTGAAGTTGGGTGACGCAGATTGTGGGCTAGAAAAATTATCAGCCTACTTTGCGCCGATTGGTGACAATTTATCAAACGATTAATCTTGGTTTACTCATTACGGCGATTTATGTTGTAATTGGCATAAATACAGAATTAGCCTTAGTTAATATGCTGGTATACATTTTGCTATTTAATGCAGGAACAGATAATGAAGGAATTCATACTGTTCAAATGAGCGATCGCAATACCATCTTGATGTTTCAAGAAGAAGATGACGCTCTTCGTTACGCAGGATTATTAGAAGCTCAAGACTTCCCTGAACCAAAAGTAGAAGCAATTGATTCTGAAGAAGTCGAGCAGTTTTGCCGTCAGGCAGATTATGACTCTAAAATTATTGAGCCAGGACAATTAGAAATACCTCCAGAGAAAAATGTTGAAGATCTTAGCTGGGATGAAAGTCAGCCAGAAAATAGCGATACTGCTTCAGAAGCTGAGTCGATTCATAATGATGAGTTAGACCGAATTCGTCGTCAGCTTGAAGGTCTTTTGTAATAATTGAGAGAGAATTCGCGAAGAAAAGATGAATAATGTGCAGTCGAGGGGACATTTATTAACCGAACAAATTAATCCCCACAGTCAGAACTTAGATAGCTTATCTACGTTAGAAATAGTCGATTTGTTCAATCAGGAAGATCGACAGACGATAAAAGCGATCGCTCAAGCTCGTGTTTCTCTAGCCAAAACTATCGATCTGGCTGCTGCTGCGTTTAAACAAGGCGGTAGATTATTTTATGTCGGTGCAGGTACTAGCGGTAGGCTGGGTGTTTTAGATGCAGCAGAATGTCCTCCTACCTTTTGTACTCCGCCAGAATTAGTCCAGGGAATTTTAGCTGGTGGTGCAGCAGCTTTGCTCAAAAGTTCCGAGGCATTGGAAGATCGCCCTGAAGATGGGGTGCAGGCAATTCGCGATCGCCAGGTAAGCAATGTAGATGTAGTGATTGGCATTACCGCAGGAGGAACTACTCCTTTTGTTCATGGAGCGTTGCGAGAGGCGAAACTTAGGGGGGCAACAACTGTTGCCATGAGTTGCGTTAGTGCCGAACAAGTTCTGATCGATGCTGATCTTGATATTCGCCTGTTAGTCGGTGCGGAAATTCTGGCAGGCTCAACTAGGCTCAAAGCAGGTACAGTAACTAAAATGGCGTTGAACATTATTTCGACGGGAGCAATGGTACGCTACGGCAAAGTCTATGGTAATCGGATGATTGATGTTGCGGTAACCAATGACAAGCTTCATGATCGCGCTTTACGGATCATTGCTGATTTAACCGATCTAGATCGCCAAGCAGCAGGGGAATTATTAGCCAAAAGTCAGAACCAGGTGAAGTTAGCTCTTTTGATGTATTGGACTGGTTTGGATGCAACGGCAGGAGAGGCATTATTAAATAAGCATCAGGGAAACTTGCGATCGCTAATTGCTCAACCAGCACCTAATTCTTAATGTTCGTACACCAGCACAGCCAAGCTATTAATTTGGTAGAGTCATTCATATAGCTATAAGCTTTAGTCATTGTATATTCTACCCTACTGAAAAGCGGAGTAATTAGTCACGCCTTTTCCCTATAAAATCCTCTATTGTGCAAGAAATCCTTTCGCTAGTCCATTTGGGATCATAAAATAATAACAACCATTGGTTATTTAGAGGCTCAATAAGATAAATATTTATCGCTGTTTTTGATAGTCAATCTAATTAACCTTACATAAAACACTTAAATAACGAATGATAGACGGATCGGAATCTCTTGCCACTTTTATTCTTTTGGCTGCTGTCGTGGCTATTTTGATCTGGGGATATAACAGAGCCAAGATTTACGGCAAATTGGGAATTCTAGCTTGGCTGCAATCAATTGTGCTGATGAGTCCTTGGCTATTGTTTTTTGGCTTATTCGCTTTCGGCATATATCTTAATTTAGTCGGCATACTGTTTTTATTATTAGCTTCAATTGCCGTATATATTTGGCTAGGCAAACAACTTAGAGCGGCAGGACAAGAAACCTTATTAAAGCAAAAAGCAGCGGAAAGAATCAAACAACAAGCCGAAATAGAACAGGTATCACCTTCATCAAGTTCTCATGAACTTGAGCAAAAAGCAGTAATCGAAGTATCGCCCATTCCCGACGAGGATTTGACAGCCTTGAAGGGCATTTTTGGCATCGATACCTTTTTTGCGACGGAAACTATTCCCTATCAAGATGGAGCAATCTTTAAAGGTAACCTTCGTGGAGAACCAGACATCGCCTATTCTAAAATGAGTCAAAAGTTAGAGGGAGCTTTTGATGATAAATATCGCTTATTTTTGGTAGAAAGTCCTGAAGAAAGACCTGTAGTCGTTATTTTGCCTAAAACTAACGATCCTCAAACTACTACCCTGACACAGAAAAATTTAGCCCTAGTCTTATTGATTGGCACAATTTTAACTAGCTTAGAGGCAGCCAGCTTATTGCAGGGATTTGATCTTTTCAATGATTTTAGTCGCTATGGCGAAGCTATTCCTCTTAGTTTAGGATTGTGGTCTGTATTAATTGCTCACGAAATTGGTCATCGAGTCTTAGCCAACCGTTACCATGTTCGCCTCAGTATTCCTTTCTTTTTACCTACCTGGCAAATCGGCTCTTTCGGTGCAATTACTCGTTTTGAGTCTTTGTTACCCAATCGTACGGCACTATTTGATATCTCTTTTGCTGGTCCTGCTGTAGCAGGAGTTGTTTCGTTATTGCTGTTGGTTTCTGGCCTAACCCTGTCGCATCCTGGCAGTATGTTTCAGCTACCCACAGAATTTTTTCGCGCTTCGATCTTGGTCGGAACTTTGGCGAAAGTAATTCTTGGTTCAGCTTTGGAAACGGCAGTGGTTGATATTCACCCTTTGGTAGTGATTGGCTGGCTGGGTTTAATAATTACCGCTTTAAATCTCTTGCCCGCAGGGAAATTAGACGGAGGCAGAATTGTTCACGCCATTTATGGACGTAAAACGGCTAGACGTACTACTTTAGCAAGTCTAATTATTTTGGGAATCGTTTCGTTGTTTAATCCTGCTAACCCAATACCTTTATATTGGTCAGTATTGATTTTATTTTTACAGCGAGATTTAGAACGTCCAGTACAAAATGAATTAACTGAACCAGACGATAGTAGGGCAGCCTGGGCTTTGTTGGCACTGTTTTTAATGTTAGCAACCCTAATTCCTCTGAGTGCTAGTTTGGCTGGTCGGATTGGCTTAGGTGCCTAGTTGAGCTGAGGTTATTGAGGTTATATGCTAAAGCCCTAAAGGATTAGCTCCTTACGTCGCGTCACACTAGCTAAGCGATCGCCCTTGTAGTGCTTATCTAAACAGGATGTAGTATAACGAGTTAATTGTCTAAATACTAAAAAACGACCATGACTTCAAAAGATCATGAATCGCATCTTGAATAAATTATTTTTTATTTTACTGTACTTTGACTGTAGAGAAGTTGATTGGGCGGAGAGGATAAGGCTAGGTTTTAACCAACTAAACAAACCTCCTTAGATTTTTAGCTTTTAAAGACGTAATATAAGATTAACTAGCCTTTAAATTTCCCTCTCCTGTGTCTTTTAGCAAACTTAATCAGACTTCCCAATGAGATAGTTTGTAGAGCTGAATTCGATGGTAAAGTGTTCAAAAAAGTTACAACTAATGTGTTATGTATTACCGCACAATAACTAAGCTTAATATTGACATTTCAGCAATTAGCCTATCTGGCTAAGATTACGAATTCTCTTAATGTCATTATGTCTTTATATAGACCATAATTAATTATTAATAATTCGCCTATTTTTTGCTCAAACTATAAAGAAGCTATTGTGTAGATTTATAGCGGGAGGTACTTGCTATAATCTGCCTTGGTCAGAAGCTTGGTGTACTTCTTTGTACCTGTGACTAAATTAGCACTATTAAAAGTGTAAAACCAGTCTTATTTACCAATATTTACAGTATTCAACAAACTGAAACATTACTTCCCTTTTAATCTTCTTTTCTGTTTAAAATCAATCATATGCCCTCTGCTGTTGTAATTGACTCGGCTACTTCCAACAATACAAAACCACTGCTAATTTTAGTGGATGGTCATTCTTTAGCTTTTCGCGCCTACTATGCTTTTAATAATTCTCGACGAGAACCGTTAGTTACTTCTACAGGTATTCCCACTAGTATTTGCTTCGGATTTATTAATTCTTTATTACAGGTATTAGAAATAGAATCCCCGCAGTTTATGGCGATCGCTTTTGATTTAGGGGAGATAACTTTTCGCCATGAAGCTGATGACAACTATAAGAGCAATCGTGTCGATACTCCCGAAGACTTTATTCCTGATATCCACAACCTAAAAAAGTTACTCCAGGCATTTAATCTGACTATTGTTACTCAGCCAGGATATGAAGCCGATGATATTTTAGGTACAATTGCCACCCAAGCTAGTGCAGCAGGCTATCGAGTCAAAATTGTTACGGGCGATCGCGATTTATTTCAACTAGTAGACGATGACAGAGGAATCAGCGTTTTATATCTGCACAATCAAGTTTTTAGAAAAACAGCTCAAAGCTATACTGAGTTTGATCGGGCGGGAGTAATCGAAAAGATGGGGGTTACTCCTGAACAAATAGTAGATTTTAAAGCTCTTTGTGGGGATAAATCCGACTGTATTCCTGGAGTGAAAGGAATTGGCGAAAAAACGGCAATTAAGCTTTTAGAAGAGTATCCCTCTTTAGCCGAAGTTTATGAAAATCTAGAACAAATCAAAGGGGCAACTAAACAGAAATTAGTCACGGGTAAAGAAGACGCATGGCACTCACAGTTTTTGGCACAGATTGAAATTAATTCTCCCCTGGAAATCAATTTAAATGACTGTAAATTAGTGGGGTTTGAGCCAGACAATATCTTGCCACTGCTCAAAGAATTAGAGCTAAACAAAGCAATTAGCAATCTAAATAAACTCCAGGTAAAACTTGGTGGCGAAGCAGAAATTAAAGTGATTAATACTATCCCTACAGGAACAAAAGATCACAATGGTCAACTTTCTTTATTTGAGGATAGTGTTGCTGCTGATCTAGAACCAGAAGAACTGGTAGAGCTATTCAAACCCCAATTAAATACGCAAATTATTGATACCGAAGCTAAATTAAAGCAGTTAGTCAAGACATTAAAAAAACATACTGATTCCGAAAACCCCGTAGCTTGGGATACCGAGACTACTTCTTTAGAAACTCATTTGGCTGAATTGGTGGGTATTGGCTGTTGTTGGGGCGAGCGCGATACCGATATTGCCTATATTCCCCTGGCTCATACAGCAGGAACACAGTTAGACCAAAAATTGGTTTTAGCTACCCTTAAACCAATTTTAGAGAGCGATCGATATCCTAAAGCTCTACAAAATGCTAAGTTTGATCGCTTAGTGTTACATCACCAGGGCATTAATCTGGCGGGAGTGGTGTTTGATACCATGTTGGCAAGCTATGTACTCAATCCTGAAACGACTCATAACCTGGGAGATTTATCCGAACGCTATGGATTAGAAATTACAGCCAAAAGCTATAAAGATCTGGGTGTACCCAAAGGTAAGACGATCGCCGATTTAGACATGGCGGTGGTGGCAGATTATTGTGGACTAGATGCCTATGCAACCTATTATTTAGTGGGTAAGTTAAAAGCCAAGTTGGTTGAGTTTCCCAAGCTAGCAAAACTACTCCTGGAAGTAGAGCAACCTTTAGAACCCGTATTAGCGACGATGGAAAATACGGGCATCAGTTTAGATACCGCATATTTGCATCAATTTTCGCAGCAGCTAAATCAAGATCTCCAACAGCTAGAACAATCGACTTATGCAGCAGCGGGAGAAGAATTCAATTTAAGTTCACCCAAGCAACTGAGCGTAATCTTGTTTGAGAAACTGGGATTAGATCGCACAAAGTCTCGTAAAACTAAGACAGGCTATTCTACCAATCAACAGGTACTAGAAAAGCTGCGGGGAGATCATCCTGTGATCGACAATATGTTGGAACATCGTACTCTAGCCAAACTGAAATCAACTTATGTTGATGCTTTACCCGCCCTAGTACGAAAGTCCACAGGAAGATTACATACCGACTTTAATCAAACAGTGGTAGTAACAGGAAGACTGTCTTCTTCCAACCCTAACCTGCAAAACATTCCGATTCGGACAGAGTTTTCCCGTCAGATACGCCAGGCATTTATCCCTCAAGCAGGTTGGCTATTAGTAGCAGCAGACTATTCTCAAATTGAACTGAGAATTCTCGCACACCTAAGTCAAGAGCCAGTGTTAGTCGCTGCCTACCGTAATAATAGAGATGTTCATCGCGTGACGGCTCAATTATTGTTTGATAAAGAAGATATCACTTCCGAAGAAAGACGTTTAGGTAAGATTATTAACTTCGGCGTAATCTATGGCATGGGAGCGCAAAGATTCTCGCGGGAATCTGGTTTTCAAGCCGATGTTGGCAAACAGTTTATCGAGAAATACCGACAAAAATATGCCAAGGTATTTGAGTATTTAGAAGGAGTAAAAAAACAGGCGATTGCTCTAGGTTATGTTAATACGATTCTCGGTAGAAGACGATACGTCAATCTGATTAGCGAAAGTCTCAAACAGCTTCGTGGTAGCAACCCTGAAGCCATAGATTTAGCCAGCTTAAAATATAGCTATACCGATGCCCAGATTCTAAGAGCCGCAGCTAATTCTCCCATCCAGGGTTCGAGTGCTGACATCATCAAAATTGCGATGATTAAACTACAGAATATTCTGCAAGACTATCAGGCTAAACTACTGCTGCAAGTACATGATGAGCTAGTGTTGGAAGTCCCCCCAGAAGAGTGGCCAGAATTAGAGTCGATCATTAAGTCAACTATGGAAAATGCGTTAGAGCTAAGCATTCCTCTAGCAGTAGATATTAATGCAGGCAAAAATTGGATGGAAGCGAAATAATACCTGGAAGTTGACGGCTACCAATAGTAAAGTCAGTCCTAAAAAGCCTGAAGGAGCTTATGAGTGAAATCATGTGTAGGACTGACAACAATTAGAATATAGAATAGTTGTGGCTTTCGTATGACAAAGAAATGAATTTTTGATGACAGTTTTTTGAGCGTGTAGTGTCGGAAATCTCCAGTTATCTAAAAACTTAAATTAGACTGTTATTTACTAATGATAATGATATAGATTGAGAAGTTTGCGGGAAGTATAAAAATAGATGCCGATCCAACTCTACTGACTGCGATTTCTAATCATTTACTTATACTAAATCACTATAATGCGTCAATTTTTAAAACAAACTTTTGCTAGCACGATTGGTAGCATGATTGGCTTACTTCTTTTTGTTAGCCTGGGTGCTAGCGGATTAATCTTTATATTATTAGCCGTAATTTCTGGTGATGAAGATACGCAAGCAATTAAAAATAAGTCAGTGTTAGTATTTGATTTATCAACCCAGATCAAAGATTCTCAATCTCCAGCTAACTTAGCTCAGGTTTTCTCTAGCAAAGAGCAAAAGATTATCACCCTACGTCGAGTTTTGCAGTCTATTGACCGCGCAACCAAAGACGATCGCATTGTAGCCTTATTTTTAGACGGTAGAAAAGGTGATAACCCTAACGATTATGCCACTACGGAAGAAGTGAGAATTGCTTTCGAGAAATTTCAAGCGGCGGGCAAGAAAATTATTAGCTACGACGTAACATTGAGTGAGAGTGACTACTATCTATCCTCCTTAGCCGATGAGGTAATTGTTAATCCCATGGGTATGATGGAGTTAAATGGCTTAAGTTCCCAGCAAATGTTTCTCAAAGGCGCGCTAGAAAAATATGGCGTAGGGGTGCAGGTAATTCGAGTTGGCGACTATAAATCTGCCGTAGAACCATATCTTCGTAAAGATCTGAGTTTAGCTAACCGAGAACAAACTAAAGCCTTATTAATCGATCTTTGGGGTAAATTTCTCGATACCGTAGCCGACAGTAGAGAGTTAAATGTGGCAAAGCTACAGCAGCTGGCTGATGGTGAGGGATATCTTGAACCACAAGAGGCGCAACAAGCAGGTTTGATCGATCAGGTTAGTTATTATGACAACGTAGCTAGCCGACTAAGACAATTAACTGGAGAACAAGAAGCTGAAACCACAGAAAGCTTTAGACAGATTGATTTAGGAACCTATGCCGATCGCACTACTCCTGCTAGCGCAGTTTCTGACACCGCTGTCCAAAAGATTGCCGTTATCTACGCCGAAGGCACAATTGTTGAGGGAAAAGGCAGTCTGGAAACGATAGGTGGCGATCGCTTTGCTGAAGAATTTCGGCAACTAAGAGAAGATGATACTATTAAGGCGATCATTTTGCGAGTCAATAGCCCTGGCGGTAGCGCCACAGCTTCCGAAGTCATCTTAAGAGAAATCTTGCTCACTAAACAAGCCAAGCCCGTCATTGTCTCTATGGGTAATACGGCTGCTTCTGGTGGTTATTGGATTGCTGCTGGTGCAGATCGTATTTTTGCCCAGGAGAACACCATTACAGGTTCGATTGGCGTTTTTGGCTTACTGTCTAATATTCAAGAGATTGCCAAGCAACACGGCGTTACTTGGGATGTAGTCAAAACAGGACAATTTGCGGATATTGATTCTAATCTACGCCCTAAAACTGAAGCAGAGTTAGCAATCTATCAAAAGTCAGTCAACAAAACATATGACTTATTCTTAAAAACAGTAGCTAGCCATCGCCATCTTCCTGAAGCAAAAGTTAAAGAGATCGCCCAAGGAAGAGTTTGGTCGGGCAAAGCAGCAATTAAAATTGGTTTAGTCGATCGCATTGGCGGTTTAGATGATGCGATCGCCTACGCAGCTGAAAAAGCTGAATTAGGCAATAGTTGGCAACTAGAAGAATACCCCCAGCAGAATCGTTTTGAAACCGAGCTGATGCAACGCTTATTTAGCGTTAAAGCGTTGGAATCACAAGCAGAAACCGAGCCAGTTACCGCTGAATTATTAAAAATCAGACAGGAATTATCTTTACTCAATACATTTAATGACCCCAGTGGAGTTTATGCTCGTCTACCGTTCAATTTTCAAATTGACTGATATATAGAATACCCACTATTTTAGTCTAGACGCGCTCTTTTGGTTGGGTAGAACCAAGCGTGAAACCTAACAAAATCTTTTAATCGTTGGGTTTCGCGCCTCAACCCAACCTACAATAGTGAAACTTGATCGAACTCGGGGGTTTGAGCATCTCGGATAATTAAATTCATCTTGACCGTAGTTATGATCGATAGTTAAGCTTACCCAATTAACTCTGTCAAATCTAGGCAAAATAGGTTATCAAGATATATGTTCGGCTCAAAAATAAAAGGATGCAACTATTAGAACGAGTTCGGTTAGGTTTAGCTGTAGGGGTGGCAAAAACAGTTACAGGAGTGGTGCGATCGCTTCGTTTGGGTGCTGCTTCGGTTTTACCAGGAGAAATAGCTCGTCGTCTCCATCCTCATCTTTTACCGCTGTTGTTTGAGCAGGTAAGCCAGGGGGTAATTTTGGTAGTCGGGACAAATGGTAAAACCACTACCTCTTTATTGTTAATGCAGATTTTGAGCAACTGCGGTTTTGAGGTGATTCACAATTCTAGCGGTGCTAACCTAATCAACGGCTTAATTAGTGCTTTGCTCAGTAGCGCCGACATGACAGGTAGAATTACTGCTGATTATGCCATCCTCGAAGTTGATGAAAACATTTTGCCTTTGGTATTAAAAGATTGCCAGCCAAAATATATTCTGGCGTTAAATTTATTTCGCGATCAGCTAGATCGCTATGGCGAAGTGGACACGATCGCTCAACGCTGGGTTAAAGCGATCGCCCCTCTGTCAGCAGACACGACTATTGTTTTGAATGCAGACGATCCCATCCTTTCTAGTTTGGGGCAGCAACTGAGTCAAACAGTTCTTTATTTTGGACTAAATGAACCCGAACTATATCTTGATGAGATTCCTCATGCGGTTGATTCCATCTATTGTCCTCGCTGTGGACATCTTCTAGATTACCAAGGGGTTTATTTATCTCATTTGGGTGATTACCACTGTCCCAGCTGTGGTTTTGCCAAAAGTAAAGTGCTGTTAAATAGCCGAGAACATCCCCAAATTTTAATCGGGGTATACAACAAGTATAATACTCTAGCAGCCAGCGTATTGACTCAAAAAATTGGCATTAAAACTGAAGATATCTTTAAGACGATTAAAAACTTTAAAGCTGCTTTTGGGCGTGCCGAAGAACTGGAAATTGACCAAAAGCAGGTTCGCATTATGTTAGCCAAAAATCCTGTCGGAATGAATGAAACGATTCGAGCCGTTAATAATATTAAGAAGACAGGTAAATCCCCTGTAACTCTCTTGGTTTTAAACGATCGCATTCCTGACGGTACGGATGTTTCTTGGATTTGGGATGTAGATACAGAAGAGTTGGTCAATTTAGGGGGAACTTTAATTGTCAGTGGCGATCGCGTTTACGACATGGCATTAAGACTCATCTATAGCTCTGAATCAATCGATATCGCCCAAACCAATTTTGAACTGATCGTTAAAGAACAGCTCCCAGAAGCGATCGCTACCGCTTTAAAATACACTAAACCAACCGAAACGCTGCATATTATCCCTACCTATTCGGCCATGCTAGAGGTTAGGGAGATTCTCGTCGGACGTAAAATTCTTTGATGTTTAAATGATTAATAATCTATATTTCTACACGAGAGCCAAATATTTACAGTCTGCCCTCGACTGTTTTAGTTGAGAAAGAATAATTTTCCCGCTTTCGATTATTATCTTTGCGGATTAACCTTCAGCAAATAATTTCCTCGGCCAGCTTCATCATAAGTGTTAACAATAATGTTATAAACGCCGTCTTCTGGAAGAGTTACCTGAATCTGAGAATTGCTGTTTTCTGGACTAATATCGTCATTTTCTTTGATCGTGTTGCCATTAGTGTCAACTAAAGCCAAAAAAGTATCAAATTCATCGCTTTCTAAATAGATAGTAAAAGAATCACCTGCTTTACCTTCCAAAGGATAAAAATCATACAAACTACCGTCATCGCCGATGACGCGATCGCCATCTTCTAATGAACCTCGCTCGACTCTTGCTTCGAGGAATGAATCAGAGTTAGTCGCAACTTGTTCGGAATTTTCAGTGATCTCTTCTGGGTTATCACTATCTACTATTGACTCATTGGCTTCAGTTTCTGGCCTGGCTTCTTCTGGCGATTCTGGCTCAGAGGGTGGTGCGGCCTCACTCTCGTCGTCTGCTAATTCTGCCGATTCCGCGTCTATCTCAGGCTCAGGCTGAAAAATTTCTGAATCTTCTGCTTCTTGACTGGCTTGTTCTTCACTGCTTACAGAAGGTGTAGGGGGAGGAGGGGCTTGTGGTTGTGGTGGGTTAGGTAATTCTTCTACAACAGCAGTATCTGTATCTTCTGATGAAGGGGTTACGGGTGTTGCTGGCGGTTCAGGAGTCGGTTCTGAATTAGTTTCTGAACTACTTGCCTCAGTCTCGCTGTCGGTTGTTGCTACAGCTTCTGGTTTTGTTTCAGCCACGTCAGCGATCGCTGAATCAGAATAGGCGATCGCACATACCTTAGCGTATCTGGGGTCGGGCTTGCAGACAACTCCTGTATTTTCAGCCTCTGGACTCAAAAGACTATGACGACGACGACGATCTGGAAATAAATCATCTACCACTAATCCCATTACTATCCCTGCCGCAGTTTGGCGACCATAGCTAAAGTATTGAATGTTGTTAGCAGTGGCAAAATTTGCTAGTTCAGATGTCGCATTAGCAGCAGTTTGCTCGGAAATTGCCAAAGGAGGTAAAGGCGGTTGCTCTTTAAGAATGGCGATCGCTTCATTAAGCGCTTTTTGTCCTTTATTAGTTCTAATTGGCTTTTCTCCAGGTAATCTCAGCCAAATGCCATCATAGTATTGTTTTTGGTCTTCCAGCCATCGAGCATAACCTTGTGGATTGGTTCTAACCCGATTAATTTCTGATAAGATTTCAGGCTCTAAAGCAGCTGTAGCGATATTGGTATTAGCAGCCTGTGTGCTATCTGACTGACTGGTAGTGACTTGGGCGATTGAGCTAGCTGGTTGAATCGTCAAAGCCAAATTAACCGTGAGACTAAAGATCCAGAGTTGCCAACCAGGAAAATAATCTTGAATCATCTTAGTTTTACGCATTGTCTAACCTCTCTCACGATTAAGCAAAAGCACATTTCTTTTTATAACAAGCCTATGTTAGCTCAAGTTTGATCAGCATTCGGTATTAAACAGTGTAGTAAACAACAAGATGAGCGCAAGCTCATTAAAGTTCCGAGGAAGTGTGGAAGTTGCTAATTGCTTCTGTAAGTTTTGAGTTTAAGGTAAAAATCGATTTAAAGCGTCTTTTAATTCTTTTATTTCTGCTTCGAGATTTCCTTGCTCGGCTGCCCGAACTAAGCATTCTTCAAGATGATCTTCCAAAATAATTTTAGCCACGCTAGAAATTGCTCCTTTTACTGCTGCAATTTGATTAAGAACCTCTGGACAAGGACGATGTTCACTTACCATCGTCTTGATGCCACGAACATGACCTTCAATACGAGATAAACGATTAATAATTTGTCTTAAAGATTCTTCATCATGAACGTGAGGCGAAATATGAAAGGTGTTAAGTGAAGAACTTTTAGAAGAGTCTACTTTTTTAGTCATGCAATTATCTATAATCTCTAAACAGCAAAAGAGGCTAATTTTGGTTAACGCCAGGGTCAATAAATGATAAAAATGAATGGTTTAGAGAGCAAGCGATCGCCAGATTCGGAAATTTGGTGTTTAGCCTCATCATAGAACTCAGCAAGCTGATGATGCATAAATTAAATTTTTTCAGCCGCAATTAAACAAATTTTCTAGACACCAAGGTCAAGCAAATTATGTTTATATTGTAGATAAATTTACAGTAAAAAAGAGCGATAGGACGATGTCTTCAAGATTACTCCTTATTCATCGTCACATCGCCCACCATAAATCTAATGTTAGCTGACCAAAGGTCACGATTATCTTGATCCACGCCTACTTTTTAAGGCAGGCAATCTAGCATTGATTAGTCTGGCGAACCATCTAAGCCCGTTGCCAGATCTCTTGCTGTTTTATCATCCAAAATCATGTTCTCATCATCACTCAAATTTTGATAAGAGCGACGAAGATCGGTTTCTGAACTATTATCTAGCTCTTCTGCCAGACGATAGGATTCAAAATCATCGCCATAACCATATACTGCATTACTTCT